>CAXTFY010000332.1:0-6205 GCA_964243265.1 uncultured Acetobacteraceae bacterium
CATCAGCAAGTTCGCGCCGGGCAGCGAGGCCGGGTTCCAGGACTTCATCGGCATGTCGCAGAAGCTGCATGAGGTCTCGGAGAAGTTCTTCTTTTGGAAGTCGGTCGAGGGCATCGGCGACACCCTTGAGTTCAAGGGCATGAACCTCGCCACCCTAAAGGACGTGCTGAGCCTGCGGATGGGCACCTCGGTCGCGCAGCAGATCAGGAAGCGGGTGCCGGACGCCCGGGTGTGCCAGATGCTCGACCACTTCGTGCAGTATGTCGGCAGCAGCCCGTATCAGTCCCCAGCCGTGCTGTGCAGCATCGCGCACATGCAGACAGAGAAGGGCGTCTGGTACCCCATGGGCGGCACCCGCGCGGTGCCCCTGGCGTTGGAGCGGCTGGCTGGCGAGCTGGGCGTCGATCTGCGCCCTGGGGTGGGCATCAGCCGCATCCTGTCGGACGCCGGGCGGGTGACAGGCGTGCTGACGGAGGGCGGCGAGACTGTTGGCCTATCGTCCGTCGTCAGCAATATGGACAGCGTGCGGACCTACGGCGAGCTGGTCGGCGGCAAGCCGCAGGCCAGCTTCTCCCGCCGCTGGAAGCGTGACCCGGCATGTTCGGGCGTCGTGCTCTACCTCGGCCTCGATCGCCGGTATGACCATCTGGCGCACCACGACTTCGTGTTCTCCAAGGACCCGGAGGAGGAATTCGACTGGATCTACGGCAAGGGCGAGCCGGCGCCGGACCCGACCTGCTACATCGCTGCCCCCTCCGGCACCGAGCCGGGCGTGGCGCCGCCGGGTGGCGAGGCGCTGTATATCCTGGTGCACACGCCGTTCCTGCGCGAGCACCATGACTGGTCGAAGATGTTCGCGCCGTACCGCCGCGTCATCTTCGACAAGCTGGCCCGCTGCGCCGGGATGGGCGACCTGGAGGAGCGGATCAAGTTCGAACACCACCTGACGCCGCAGGACATCCATGAGCGCTACCGCGTGCTGAACGGGGCGATCTATGGCCTGGCCAGCCATGGCAAGGTCAACGGCGCGTTCAAGCCGGGCAACCGGTCGCGTGACCTCAAGGGGCTTTACCTGGCCGGTGGCGCGGCGCATCCGGGGCCGGGGATGCCGATGGTGCTGATGAGCGGCTGGATCGCCGCCGACAGCCTGTCGCAGGACGTGGCCGGCGTGACGACTGCCGCCGTAAGTGCCTGACACCGGGCAGCCGGCCCTCCGGGCGCCCGCGGTCCGCCGGCCGGACCCGGTCGCGGCCCGGTCGGACCGGATGTTCTGGGCGTTCGGCTGGTACCTGCGGTGGTATTTCTACCGCCGGTTCCACGGAGTGCGCCTGTCCCGCACCGGACTGCCGCCGGATGTCGCCGGGCGTCCGGTCATCATCTACAGCAACCACCCGTCCTGGTGGGACCCGGCGCTGTATATCCTGCTGTGCGCGCTGCTGTTTCCGGAGCGCCGCGGCTATGGCCCGATGGACGCCAAGGCGCTAGGCAAGTATGGCCTGTTCGAGCGCATGGGCGTGTTCGGCATCGCCCTCGACAGCCCGCGCGGCGCCGCGCACTTCCTGTCAACCAGCCTGGACATCCTGGCCGATCCCGCGAGCATCCTGTGGATCACCGCCGAGGGCGAGTTCACCGACCCGCGCCGCCGCCCCATTCAGTTGCGGCCCGGCCTGGCGCACCTGGCCCGCCGCGTGCCCGGCGCCGTGATCCTGCCCCTGGCCATCGAGTATACCTTCTGGAACGAGAGCAAGCCGGAAGCCCTGGCGCGCTTCGGCACGCCGATCCAGGGTGGCGGGACACGTAGCGTGGCCGAGTGGACCACCCACCTGGAGGCCGAGCTGACCCGCACGATGGATGCGCTCGGCGAGGAATCGACACAGCGCGACCCTCGCCTGTTCCGGCGCTTGCTGCGCGGCGTTGCCGGCGTCGGCGGCATTTATGACCTGTGGCGCCGCAGCCGTGCCCTGGCCGGTGGCCGCCGCTTCGACCCGCGGCACGAGCAGCGCGAGTGACCGCCCTCGCCTGGGTCGCCCTGTTCCTCGCCGTGGGGCCACTCGTGCTGGGCCTGTGGAACCTGTGGCTCTACCGCGTGCCAGCGCCCGCCACTGGCACCCCTGCTTTGTCGGTGCTGATCCCGGCCCGCAACGAGGAGGCCAACATCGGCGAGGCCTGCGCCGCCGTGCTGGCCAGCGTCGGGGTGGACCTGGAGCTGATCGTGCTCGACGACGCCTCCACCGATCGCACGCCGGCTATCCTGCAGGCCATCGCCGACCCGCGGCTGCGCGTGGCGACGGCGCCGCGGCTGCCGCCGGGCTGGTCGGGCAAGCAGCACGCCTGCCACGTCCTGGGCGGCCTGGCCCGGCACGAGCTGATGGTGTTCGTGGACGCCGACGTGCGGCTGCAGCCGGATGCGCTGGCCCGCATGGCGGGGTACATGCAGCGCCACCCGGTCGGACTCGCCAGCGGCTTTCCGGCGCAGGTCACCGTCACCTGGTCGGAGCAGTTGCTGCTGCCGCTGATCCACTTCCTGTTGCTGGGCTACTTGCCGATGGCGGCGATGCTGCGGTCGGCGTCGCCGGGGCTGGGCGCCGGTTGTGGGCAACTGTTCATCGCCCGGCGCGAGGCGTATGTGCAGGCGGGCGGGCACACGGCGATCAAGGCGTCGCTGCATGACGGCCTGATGCTGCCGCGCGCCTTCCGGCAGGCGGGGTTGATGACAGGGCTGTTCGACGCCAGCCCGTTCGCCCGCTGCCGCATGTATGCCAACGCCGGGCAAGTCTGGGAGGGCTTATGCAAGAACGCGACCGAGGGCATGGCGAAGCCGCTCGCCCTGCCGGTGTGGACGGTGATCCTGTTCGGCGGCCAGGTGCTGCCGGCGCTGCTGGTGCTGGCGGCGGTGCTGCGGCTTGGGGCGCCGGGCGGGGTGGCGGCGCTGGCGCTGGCGGCCTCCATGGGGCTGCGGCTGATCCTGGCCGCGCGGTTCCGGCAGCCTTGGGGGGCGGCGATCCTGCACCCGGTGGGCGTGCTGGCGCTGCTGGTGGTGCAGTGGTCCGCCCTGGTGCGCGCCGCACGGGGGCGGCCGGCTACCTGGCGCGGGCGGGCCTATACGGCGCAGTAGCGCTGCTGGGGGCGGGCCTGGCCCCCGGGATGGCAGCGGCGGCGACGCTGGACGTAGTGGTTGCCAACCTGCGCAACGACAACGGCCACGTCCGCGTCGCCGTCTGCACGCAGGCGATGTTTTTGACGCCGCATTGTGATTACAACGGCTTGGTCAAGGCCAAGGCCGGAGAGGTCGTGGTGACGCTGCAGGTCCCGCCGGGCACCTGGGCGGTGCAGGCGTTCCAGGACGAGCACGACCATGGCCAGGTGGACCGCAACCTGCTCGGCATCCCCACCGTCGGCCTGGGGTTCAGCAACGATGCGCCGATCCACTTCGGGCCGCCCAGCTATGCCGATGCGGCGTTTCAACTTGGCGCGGCGGGCGGGCGCATCCGGCTGTCGCTGCGGTATTTCTAGGAGCTTCACATGGGCGTTTCGCTGCCGACCGACCCGCCGCCCTACTTCGACGCCCACCTGTTCGTCTGCACCAACCGCCGGCCGGACGGCCACCGCCGCGGCTCCTGCGCGGCGCGCGGGTCCGAGCACCTGCGCGACTACATGAAGGCGCGGGCCAAGGAGTTGGGCATCGCCAACCTGCGGGTGAACAGCGCCGGCTGCCTGGACCGGTGCGAGTTGGGGCCATGCCTGGTGATCTATCCCGAGGGTGTCTGGTACCGCATCGACAGCCGGGCGGACGTTGACGCGGTGTTGCAGGCGCACGTGATCGAGGGCGGGCGGGCACAGGCTTTGCTGTTGCCGGCGGGTCCGCCGCCTTCGTAGATATGGGCTTGCGGGATCGGTGATGCGGCCCCATTCTAGTGCTTCAACTTGATGGAAGGAGGTGATCCAGTGTCTCATTGTTTGACTTTGCGGTCTTGTGCCGTGACCTGGACGCCCGTCGCATCCCACATGGCTGCGGCTGGCTGAACGCCTGCGTCCGGCAGCCAAGGCTGTCGAACAATGTGAAGGCCCCGGGAGCAATCCCGGGGCCTTCTGCATGTCTGGGCCTTGCCTCCTCTCTCTCCCTCCGGGAGAGGGCCGGGGTGAGGGAGGCAGCGAGGACCGCATTCCGCTGTATGAGCACGCCCAATCAGGTGCGGCATGGCTCTTGCCGCTCCTCTCACCCCAACCCTCTCCCGGAGGGAGAGGGAGTCAGCGTCGTAATCATGCTGTCGGCCAGGGCGCGGCCGGACGTGTAGGCGTCCTCCACCCGCCGCCCCAGGCACCAGTCGCCGCAGACCCCAAGGCCCGCCCCGGCATCCCATAGCGCCGGGCGGCCCAGCGGCGCGTCCGCCAGGGCGTAGCGCCAGCGATGCACCGCAGCATAGGCCGGCACTTGGTGCAGGCCGGTTGCGGTCGCGAAGTCTCGCACCAAAAGCCGGCTCACCTCACCAGCCTCCATTTCCAGGTGGTCGCGGGACCACCCGGCTCCGGCATTGGCCACCCAGCACTCCGGCGCCCGGCTCCGCCCCGGGCGCGACGAGTCCCGGGCGATCCAGGCCAGCGCGCCAGCGGGCGGCGGCAGGTCGGCCGCCTCTAGGGCCGCCTCTTGCAGGGCCAGCATCAGCGTCCAGCACGGCGCCATTCCAACGCGGTCGGCCTCCGCCGCGAAGGGATGCGCCAGGCTGTGCAGCAGCCCGCCCGCCTGCGGCGCCGGCAGCGCCAGCACGACGGCATCGAACGGCCCGGCCACCTCGCCACCCTGTTGCGTCACCAGGCCGGGGCGGGTCGTGGCGGCATCCAGGTGCCGCACCATCCAACCCTCGGGCGCCCGGGCCAGGTGCGCGACATGGCGCATCGCCTGCACGGCGCCGACGCCCAGCCCGGCCATGTGCCGGGCCATCGCGGACATGCCGGGCGTGCCGGCCCAGCGCCCGCCGCACGCCGCAGGCCAGGGCGCCGCATCGCCAGCCTCGCCCATGCCGGCCAGGACGGCCTGGAACGCCGGGCCATGGGCGCTGGCATACTGCGCGCCATGATTGAACTGCAGGCCGTCCACTCGCCGGGTCGCCAGCCGTCCGCCGACGCCGCGGCCCTTGTCGAACACCGTCAGCGCCGCGCCGCCCGCGTGCAGCGCCCCCGCGCAGGCCAGGCCGGCCATGCCCGCCCCCACGATTGCAATGCGTTGCTGGACTGGAACCTGTGAGGATATCGGCATGGCGCAATGCTGTCCCGCCCCGCCCCATGCCGCAAGATCGGCATTTCCAGTTGCACCCCGGCCCGGCGCTGTCGATAACAGGGCATCTCGAGCCAGGACCATCCCATGAGCCGCCCCGCCCTCCGCATCACCCGCCACGACGCAGCGGACGGAACCGCCCGGTTCGAGTTCGAGGTCTGGGACCCCTGGGCCGCCGCCTATACCCCGCAGCCCGGCTTGGACGACGCACTGCACACCATCGACGACATGCTGGAGCGCGTGCGGCAGATGTGGGTCACCCAGGACCCGGCGCAGACCACGCTGGCCGACGTACCCGACCCGAGCCTGCCCGACGACCTGGAATGGGCGGAGTTCCGCGCCAGCGCCCAGGCCAACAAGGTGCATGAGACCCGCAACTTCGACGCACAGCACTGGCGCAAGGCGATGGGCGGACGTGCGGGCGCGGTCGAGACGACCTGCAACGAGGTTGGCTACCGCCCCGCCTAGGTCGTGACTGGTTCAGGTAGGTGGACCAGTCACGCTCCCGCCGTTGTTTCAGCGAGCCTGTTATCGCTCAGGTCAAGCAACCTGATGCGATCATGCCCTGGGTGGCGGTCCGCCGGGAGGCCCGCCCTGAACCCAGGTTGGACTCCGGCGTTGCGGGCACATGGACCTGAATGCCAAGGCGCTTGAAATCCACCGCAGGCTATGCACGCTGTATGGCTGCCCCATCGCCTACTTCCATGCGCTGGACCCGCTGAGCGAGCTGGTCAGCTCCCTGCTGTCCCATCGCACCCGCAATGCCGACAGCGGGGCGGCCTTCAAGGCGCTGCGGGAGCGTTACCCCGACTGGGCCGCCGCCGCCGCCGCACCCGTTGCAGACGTGCAGGCGGCGATCCGCCGCGTGACCTGGCCGGAGCAGAAGGCGCCGCGCATCCAGTCCATCCTGCGCGCCATCCAGGCCGAGCGCGG
>CAXTFY010000333.1:0-6166 GCA_964243265.1 uncultured Acetobacteraceae bacterium
TGCCGGGCGGCCCTTCCTCATACTGCATGAACACCAGGTTCCAGATCTCGATGAAGCGGTCGCCGTCCTCATCGGGGCTGCCGGGTGGACCGCCGGGGATGCCCTCACCGTGGTCGTAGAAGATTTCCGAGCAGGGGCCGCAGGGGCCGGTGTCGCCCATGCGCCAGAAATTGTCGCTGGTGCCGATGCGGATGATGCGGCTGTCGGGCAGGCCGGCGATGCGGCGCCATAGGCTGGCCGCTTCCTCGTCCTCGGAATACACCGTCACCAGCAGCTTGTCGGATGGCAGGGCGAAGTCGCGGGTCAGCAGGGTCCAGGCATGCTCGATGGCTTGGGGCTTGAAGTAGTCGCCGAAGCTGAAATTGCCGAGCATCTCGAAGAAGGTGTGGTGCCGGGCGGTATAGCCAACGTTGTCCAGGTCGTTGTGCTTGCCGCCGGCGCGGACGCATTTCTGTGCGGTGGTGGCACGGGCGTAGGGCCGCCGCTCCTGGCCGGTGAACACGTTCTTGAACTGCACCATGCCGCTGTTGGTGAACAGCAGCGTCGGGTCGTTGCGTGGCACGAGCGAACTGCTCGGGACGACGGCATGCCCCTGGCGGGCGAAGTAGTCGAGGAAGGTGGCGCGGATGTCATTGCTGCTGGCCATGGGCGGGGGACGTTGTCCTCAATGCGTCCCCTGTGGGTAGCGCAGGCCGCGCGTCCTGTCATCCGCGCGGCCTGCGCTCCGGTTAGTGATCCTTGCCGCGGCCGGTCTTGCCCTGCAGCTCGTCGATCTTCAGCGACGCCTCGGACTTAGTCAGGTTGGGGTCGAACTCCTCCCCCGCCTCCTCGGTCAGCGTCTTCAAGTAGCTGGCCTGGGCGCCAGTCATGGTCTGGCCGCCGGTGGTCCACTGATGCGGGTCCTTCACCGCATTGCTGTGCTCGCCCGGGTCGTGCGGCGCGGTCTTCGGGTTGGCGTTCTCATGCTCGTTGGGCTCGTGCTCGGCGGCCTTATGCTCGGCGGGCTCGTGCTCGGCGGGCTTGTGCGCCTTGGCCTGTGTCTTCGTCGTAGCAGCCTTGGTCATAGCATCCTCGTTTGCATTTTGTTCTAAGCGGGTTGCAGGCGGTCAACGCTGATATGGCAGCGGAAGCAGCATCCGCACGGGAAGTTTATGAAGGCCATGCGGGCCGCGCACGATGACCAGCGCCGCCGGGTCGTAGTCGGTCAGGTTCTCCCGGCAGGCGCCGCAGGGCGACACGACGGCGATCTCCTGGGCGGTCTCCTCCGGCTTTGGATGGCGCAGGGCGACCGCGCACTCGATGGTGCCGTCACCGTCCATTACGGCCCGGCCGAGCGCGATCGCCTCGGCGCAGATCGACAGCCGGCCGACCGTGGCGCCCAGGTGGATGCCGGTCCACACCCGTCCATCCCGGCTGCGGATGGCTGCCGCGACGGTATGCCAAAATGGACGGTAATGCCGCAGCAGTATTTCCCGCGCCGCCTCTATCAAGGCGTGATCCCGGTCGTTCAAGGGAACAACGCCGAGTTGTCCCGGCGCCATCGCGTGATCCATTGTTGTGTCTGGCGTTGTGTCTGGGCGGGCCTGGTTAGTCGGCCGCCTCTGCCTCTGCCGCTTCCTGTTCCTCTGGCGGGATCATCAGGGAGTTGGCCACCACGCCGGAGTGCTCGCGCACCTTCTTCTCGATGCTTTCCGCCATGTCTTTGTGGTCGCGCAGGAACTGCTTGGCGTTCTCGCGGCCTTGGCCGATCCGGGTGCTGTCGTAGCTGAACCAGGCGCCGGACTTCTCCACCACGCCAGCCTTCACGCCGAGATCGACCAGCTCGCCGACCTTGCTAATGCCCTCACCATACATGATGTCGAACTCGACCTGCCGGAACGGCGGCGCCAGCTTGTTCTTGACCACCTTCACCCGGGTCTGGTTGCCAACGACCTCCTCGCGGTCCTTGATCTGGCCGATGCGGCGGATTTCCATGCGAATCGACGCGTAGAACTTCAGCGCGTTGCCGCCCGTGGTCGTCTCGGGGTTGCCGAACATCACGCCGATCTTGAGGCGGATCTGGTTCAGGAAGATCAGCATGGTGTGCGACTTGGCGACGCTGCCGGTCAGCTTGCGCAAGGCCTGGCTCATCAGCCGGGCGTGCAGGCCGACGTGGGTGTCGCCCATCTCACCCTCCAACTCGGCGCGCGGCACCAGGGCGGCGACGGAGTCGATGACTACAATGTCGATGGCGCCCGACCGTACCAGGGTGTCGCAAATCTCCAGCGCCTGCTCGCCGCCGTCGGGCTGGCTTAGCAGCAGGTTGTCCACGTCCACGCCCAGCTTGCGCGCATAGATCGGGTCCAATGCGTGCTCGGCGTCGATGAAGGCGCAGGTGCCGCCACGCTTCTGCGCCTCGGCGATGGCGTGCAGCGCAAGCGTCGTCTTCCCCGAGCTTTCGGGACCGTAGATCTCGATCACCCGGCCTTTTGGGAAGCCGCCGATGCCTAGCGCCAGGTCCAGGCCGAGCGATCCAGACGGCACCGTCTCGATCTGCTGGTCGCCGGCCTTGGCGCCCATCCGCATGATGGACCCCTTGCCGAACGCGCGCTCGATCTGAGTCATCGCGGCGTCCAGCGCCTTGTTCTTGTCCATGGCTGATCCTTGCTGTGCGAGGGGGATGCCCTGGGCCGGCGCCAACCTCCAGGTCCGGTTTCCCGGCAGAGAGTGTCACACCAGCTAACGAGGCCGCAACCGCGCGTTGTCCGTCCTAACCTAACATGACGAATATGCGTTCTTCGCACCGACATGCAAGAACATAATGAGAACTAAGTTGGGCAAGGTCCGTGGGAGGACCATGAGCGGGAGGACCGTCATCGGGCGCCAGACGCCTTTGCTCGCAGCTTCCATACGTAGGCGATGATTTCCGCAACCGCCTTGAAGTGCTCGGCCGGCACTTCCGCGTCCAGGTCCAACTCGTGCAGGGCACGGGCAAGCGGCGGGTTGGCGACCAGCGGCACGCCATGCTGCTTCGCCAACGCGCGGATACGGGCGGCCACCTCATCCATTCCCTTGGCGACCACCCGGGGGGCGGCCTGGGCGCCGCGCTCATAGACCAGCGCCACCGCATAGTGCGTGGGGTTGGTGATGATGACGGTGGCCTTGGGTACGGCGGCCATCATGCGGCGCCGGGCACGGGCGCGGCGCAGGGCGCGCAGCTTGTTCTTGTGGACGGGATCGCCCTCAGCTTCCTTGTGCTCGTCGGTCAATTCCTGCCGGCTCATCCGCAGGCGCGCGGCGAAGCGGTAGCGCACCCACCCCAAATCGGCGGCGGCGATGGCAGCCTGACAGCCGAGCACGACGAGAAAGATGTGCCGCAAGTGGAAACCCACACGGTCCAGCAAGGCGCCAGCCTGCCAGACCGGCGCGGCCATGGCGTCGGGGACCGCATCCATGATGGCATGCCACACCGCCCAGCCCAGCATTGCGGCCTTGGCGAGGGATTTCAGCGTCTCCACCGCCGCATCCAGGCCGAATATCCGCTTGAGGCCCCGGCGCGGGTCCAGCCGGGCCAGGTCCGGGATCAGCGCGGTGCCGTGCAGCAGCCCGCCGGTCTGCAGCATTACGGCAGCGCCACCAGCCAGCAGCACCGTGATCGCCACCGGCCCTACCGTCCAGAGCATCGCCAAGCCCGCCGTCTGCAGCGCCGCGCCCGGCCCAGCCGCCATGTCGAGCACCATCCCGTGCAGCCGTATCCCCAGGGCGCGGGTCAGCGGCGGCGTCCCCCAGGTCAGCATCGCCGCTGCGGCGGCCAGGCTGGCAAAGGTCACGACCTCCCGCGACATCGGCGCCTGGCCATCGTCCCGCGCCTGCTGCCGCCGCCGTTCGCTGGCCGGCAGCGTGCGGTCCCCGCCCTCCGCCATGGCTATCGGCCTGTCATGTTATAAACCGGACATGTTATAAGCCGGGCATGCTTATAAACCCGGTAGGCTCGACCACGCGGTGGACATGCCGTCCAGCCAGGCAGCCAGGATGCGGGACCCGAGAAGGCCGAGCAGCGCCAGCCCGCCGATGATCTGCCCGGGCGTGGCGGCGGCGTTGATCTGCAACTGCGGCGCCAGCCGTGCGAGCAACCCCAGCGCCGCCTGCCAGATCAGCCCCGCCAGGATGAACGGAGCCGCAAGCTGCACAGCCATGCCGAAGCAGGCGCTGACGGCTGTCGTCACGCTCTCCGCCACCGGGCCGGCCGGCAGCAGGCTGCCCGGCGCAACCACGTGGTAGCTGCCGCCCAATGCCCGCAGCGGCAGGGCATACAGCCCGGTGGACAGCACCAGCACCGGCGCTGCCAGCCCGAACATCCGCGCCAACGCCGAGGACTGCCCACCCAAAGCCGGGTCGGACTGCACAACGCTGGACAGGCCCAGCATGTAGGACATCACGGCCCCGGCCATGCCCAGGGCCACTGCCGGCAGCCGCGCCAACCAACCCAGCATCGCGCCAACCAGCAGTTCCGCCATGACCATGCCTGCGCTGGTCAATCGCGCCTCCGGCATGGCCGGAATCAGGGGCGCCACCGCCGGCAGCAGCAGCAGCGACAGGGCCACTGCCAGTCCGGCGCGGACGACGGACGGCGGCTCTGCCTCCCCAAGGCCTGGCATCAGCATCACGACGGCACCGGTGCGCGACAGCACCAGGACGAACGCGAACGCCCAACCCGGCAGCGCCGCCAGCAGCGCGGCGTCCGTCACCCGCTGCCGCCGACCGTCAGCAACCGGTCCATCAGGGTGTGGGTGAAATCGGTCAGCGTCGCCGCCATGAATGGCCCCAGCAGGGCCAGCGCACCGCCGATGATGAGCAGCTTCGGCAGGAACACCAGGGTCGCCTCGTTGACCTGCGTGACAGCCTGGAACAGCGACACCACCAGCCCGATCGCCAAGGCGGCCACCAGCGGCGGGCCGCCCAGCTTCAAGACGACCCACAGGGTCTCCCGCAGGGCCGCGGCAACCTCGGCGTCCCCCATGGCTAGATCGGCATCCGCATGACGTCTTGGTACGCCTGCACGACGCGGTCGCGGATGGCGGTGGCGGACTGCAACGCCAACTCGGCCTTCGACACGGCGGTTACGACGTCGGTCAGGTTGCCCTGGCCGGAGATGGCCTGCATGGACTGCGCGTCGGCCTGGTGCCCGGCCTCCACGACGCCGCCGAGCGCACGGCTCAGGGCGTCGCCGAAGCCCGACTGCGCGGCGCCTGCCTGGCCAACGGCGTCTGCCTGGCCGGCAGCGCCTGCCTGCACGCGGGCATAGGCGTTTGCGGCGCCGGCGGGGTTGACGGGGAACACCATGGTTACTTCAGCATGTCGATGGTGCGGGTCAGCATGGTGCGCGTGACCTCCATCACGTTCAGGTTGGCGCTGTAGCTGCGCTGGGCCTCGCGCATGTCCATGATCTCGACGAAGCTGTTGACGTTGGGGGTGCGGACGTAGCCGGCCGCATCCGCCGCCGGGTGGGACGGGTCGTAGCGTTGCGGCAGCGCGCTTTTGTCGGGGGTGATGCTTTTGACGCGCACGGCCTCGGTGCCCAAGGCGCGGTCCATGCGGTTCTCAAAGGTGATGACCTTGCGGCGATAGGGTTCGGCGCCGGGCACGGAGCCGGTGGTGTCCTGGTTGGCCAGGTTCTCCGCGATGGTGCGCAGCCGCGCCGTTTGCACGTCCATGCCATGGGCGGAAACGGCCAGTGCCGTCGCGATGTCCATCCGCCTAGCCCGACCGGCCGAGCGCGGTGCGGAACATGCCCTGGTACTTGTGATACAAGTTCAGCACCAGTTCCTGCGTGCTGGAGGTGTCGGCGACCTTGGTCAGTTGGTCCTCCAGCGAGACGGCGTTGCCGTCCGGCGCGCGTTCCCGCGGCCGCTGCGCCTGAAGCGCCCCGCCGGAGTTGGAGGCGAGCTGGATGTGCATGGGGTCCGTGACGGCCAGGGTGGCTGTCGTGCCGGCCAGCACCTTGGCGAACGCCGGCACGTCGCGCGCCTGGTAGCCCGGCGTGCTCGCGTTGGCGACGTTCTGCGCCAGCACCTGCTGGCGTTGCCCAACCCAGGCCAGCTTCTGCTCGGCCAACTGGAATAGGCCGATATCGGTCAGGTCCATCCTGCGCTTCCTATCCTGCACTCTCCACGGCACCCTAGCGGAC
>CAXTFY010000334.1:0-6154 GCA_964243265.1 uncultured Acetobacteraceae bacterium
TGCGAAGGGCAAGACGGCCCGCCTTATGGGTTCCCGTTGCACGGCATGGGAGGCGCTGCGAACGCAGGTTCGGCGGGTCCAGGTTGACGGCGGCGGTGCAGAATCTCAAGGGTCAGGTTGGGTCGGCTGCGGATTCCCTTGAGGTAACCGCATGGGGTGCTGCCTTCTCCCTCTCCCGGAGGGAGAGGGAGAAGGCTCGTGCCAGTATGCATCGGCCTTGATGACCCGACCTGGCCCGGTTGAAGTTCCGGCGGGGCGGACGTACCTGCAAAGTACCGTTGCCGCGCTCCCTCCAGAAGGTTGACCCGATGCTCCGACCCCGGCTGCGCCTTGGCTTCTTCACCCGCGTGCTGGACCAGGCGGAGCCGGCCGAGCGCTATCGCCTGGCGGCAGCCCAGGTGGTCCATGCCGAGCGGTTGGGCTTCGACTCCGCCTGGGTCGCGCAGCACCACTTCCACGGTGACGAGGGTGGGTTGCCGGCGCCGCTGGTGTTCCTGGCCCATGCCGCCGCGCAGACCAGCCGCATCCGACTGGGCACGGGGATCATCACCCTGCCGCTGGAGCTGCCGGTCCGGGTGGCGGAGGACACGGCGGTGCTGGACTTCCTGTCCGGCGGGCGGCTGGAGGTCGGCGTCGGCGCGGGCGGCAACCTGACCGCGTTCAACGCCTTCGGCCTGGACGTGGCGGAGCGCGCGGCGCTGTTCACCAGACACCTGGACGGGTTGCGGGACGCCTGGGCCGGGCGGGACCTGCCCGGCGGTGACCGGCTGTATCCGGCCAACCCGCACCTGCCGAACCGCATTTGGCAGGCCAGCTTCTCCGTGGATGGCGCCCGCCGCGCCGGGGCCGCGGGGGATGGGCTGCTGCTGTCCCGCACGCAGCCGCGGCTGGCCTCGGCGCCGCACGCTGCGCTGCATGACCTGCAGGGGCCGATGGTCGATGCCTACCTGCAGGCGCTGCCGCCGGGCCGGGCACCGCGCATCCTGGCGTCGCGCAGCGTGTTCGTGGCCGATGACCGGGCGGAGGCGCTGCGGTTCGCCGAGGCCGGGCTGGCGCGGATGCGGGCGCGGCTGGACCCGGCGGGGCCTTATGCGGCGGGCACGCTGGCGGACCTGATCGCGGCGTTCGACGTGCATGTGGGTACCCCGGCGGACGTGCTGGCGTCGTTGCAGGCCGACCGCACGCTGGCCCAGGCGACGGACCTTGCGGTGCAGGTCCACTCGGTCGATCCGCCGCATCCGTTTATCCTGCGCTCGATGGAGTTGATGGCGGAGCTGGTGGCGCCGGCGCTCGGCTGGGCGCGGGACAGCGCCGCCCTGCGCCGGGTGGCGTGACGCGGGTGCCTGGCGGCGTGCCAGGTGATGCGCCAGGGCGCTTGCCCGTCGGCAACGGCCGGCCCTAGCGTCACCGTAGTGCAGAACCCCGTCCCACGAAGCCTTGGAGGACGCCATGCCCCTCAACCGTAGAACCCTTCTGGCCGCCGCTGCCCTGTCCGGCCTCCGCCTGTCCACCGCCCAAGCGGCCGAGTCGATCCTCGCCGGCGTCAGCGGCCCCCTGACCGGCCCCAACGCCCAGTATGGCGCACAGTGGAAGCGCGGCTTCGACCTGGCGCTGGACGGCATCAACGGCGCCGGCGGCGTCGCGGGCCGCCCGCTGGCCTACGACTTCCAGGACAGCCAGAGCGATCCCCGCCAATCCGTCGCGGTCGCGCAGAAGCTGGTCGCCGACCCCCGGGTCATCATCGAGTTGGGCGACTTCTCCTCCCCGGCCTCCATGGCGGCGTCCCCCATCTACCAGCGCGCCAAGCTCGTGCAGTTCGGCTTCACCAACTCGCACCCCGACTTTACCAAGGGCGGCGACCACATGTGGTCCAACTCCACCAACCAGGCCGAGGAGCAGCCGCAGCTCGCCGCCTACGCCGCCAAGCTCGGCTTCAAGCGGCCGGCGCTGCTGCACCTCAACACCGACTGGGGCCGCACCGCCAAGGACGCGTTCGTGAAAGCCGCGCCCGGCCTGGGCATGGAGGTCACCGCCGCGGAGGGTTACCTGTCCGCCGAGCAGGACTTCCGCCCCACCCTGGTGCGCGCCCGCGACAGCAAGCCCGACGGCCTGGTGCTGCTGTCGTACTATGCCGATGGCGCGCTGATTTGCCGCCAGGCCAAGGACGCCGGGGTGCCGTTCCCGATCCTCGCCGGCACCAGCAACTACTCGCCCAAGTTCATCGAGCTGGGTGGGGCAGGGGTGGAGGGCGTCCATGTCATGAGCAGCTTCTTCCCCGGCGACCCGCGGCCGGAGGTGCAGGACTTCGTCCGCCGCTACCGCGCCAAGTACGACCAGGAGCCGGACAGCTTCAGCGCCGGGGCCTACGACACCATGGTCCTGTTCGCCGCCCTGTGCGCCGGCTACGGCACGACGCGGGAGGCGATGCAGGCCGGCCTGCTCGTCATCAAGGACGTGCCGAGCGTCATCTACGGCACCACCACCTTCGACCCGGCCACCCGCCGCGTGCCCGGCGCGAGCTACAAGCTGCTGACGGTGCGGGACGGCAAGTTCGCCCCCTGGGACGGGGCGCGCGCCACGGGGTAGCCGGGGTTGGACTCCTTCCTCGACTACACCGTGAACGGCCTGATCATCGGCAACATCTACGCGCTGCTGGCGGTGGGGCTGGCGCTGATCTTCGGGGTGTCGCAGCTCATCAACTTCGCCCAGGGGTCGGTGTATGCCGTGGGGGCCTACACCGGATGGACCTGCACGACCCTGCTGCACACGCCGCTGCCGGTGACGGTGCTGATCGTGTTGGGGGTGTCGGCGCTGCTGGGTATCGGGATCGAGCGGGTGGGGTTGCGCCCGCTCGCCGGGTCCGCGCGCATCGCGCCGCTGCTGGCGACCATCGGTATCGGGCTGATGCTGGACCAGGCGCTGCAGATCCTGTTCACGCCGGACCCGCGGGCGCTGCCGTCCTCCTTGCCGTCGTGGCGGGTGCAGGTCGGGGCCGGCAGCATTGGGGCGCTGGACCTGCTGATCGCGGGGGTCGGGCTGCTCAGCGGCGGCGTGCTGTGGGGGTTCCTGCGGTTCACCAAGCTCGGTTGGGCGGTGCGGGCGACGGCGCAGGACCGCGAGGCGGCGCGGCAGATGGGGGTGGACACCGACGCGGTGAACCGGGCGGTGTTCGCCATCGCCTCGGCGCTGGGCGGGCTGTCGGGGCTGCTGGTGGGGATGTACTTCAACCGCATCGACCCGTCGATGAGCATCCAGGCGACGCTGAAGGGCGTGGTGGCGCAGGTGCTGGGCGGCATGGGCAACGTGCCCGGCGCCATCGCCGGGTCGCTGCTGCTGGGGCTGACCGAGAGCTATGGCGTGGCGCTGTTCGGGTCGTCCTACCGCAACCTGTTTGCCTTCGCGCTGCTGTTGCTGACGCTGGTGCTGCGCCCGAATGGTCTGTTCACCCCGGCCCGCAGCACCCCGCCCGAGCCGTTGACCGGCACCCTGATCGCCCCGGGCCGCCCGGTGACGGTGCCGCGCTGGGCCGTGGTGGTGGGGGTGCTGGGGGCGGGGCTGCTGCCGCTGCTGTCGGGCATCCCCTATGCGTTGCAGGTGCTGACCAATGCCTGGCTCGCGGCGATCCTGGCCATCAGCCTGACGCTGGTGGCGGGCACGCTGGGGCAGGTGTCGCTGGGCCATGCGGCGCTGCTGCTGGTGGGGGCGTATGCGTCGGCGCTGCTGACGCTGGACCTGGGGTGGCCGGTGCCCGCCGGGGTGCTGGCGGCGGGGGTGCTGACGGCGGTGATCGGCACCGCGCTGGTGGCGCCGGCGTTCCGGCTGCGCTCGCACTACGTGTCCATCGCCACGCTGGGCATCGGCGAGATCGTCGGCCTGGTGATCCTGAACTGGGAGAGCCTGACGCGCGGCCCGATGGGGGTGACCAACATCCCGCCGCTGTCGGCCGCCGGGGTGGAGCTGGACAGCCCGGCGCGGGCCTACTGGGTGTGCCTGGCGCTGCTGGTGCTGCTGGGGCTGGCGCAGGCGCGGCTGCTGCGCTCGCATCTGGGGCGCACGTTCCGGGCGGTGCGGGACGATGACGTGGCGGCGCGGGCGTACGGCATCGGGCTGGACCGCACCAAGGCGATCGCGTTCCTGTTCGCAGGGTTCGCGGCCGGGATCGCGGGGGGCGTGACGGCGCACCTGTATTCCTACATCAACAACGAGACCGTCACCTCGACCGTGTCGGTCGTGGCGCTCACGATGGTGATCCTGGGCGGCATGGGGAACATCCTGGGGGCGGTGCTGGGCGCGGTGGTGCTGACGGCGCTGCCGGAGCTGTTCCGCTTCACCGCCGAGTACCGGATGCTGGTGTATGGCGCGATCCTGCTGCTGCTGATCCGCTTCCGGCCGCAGGGCATGCTGGGCACGGCTTGATGCTTGCCGTCGCGCGCTTCGACTGGCCTGCTCCTGCCTTTCAAGCCGTCCGCATAGGGTCCAAGGGCCGCACCGGCTCCCTCTCCCTCCGGGAGAGGGCTGGGGTGAGGGGGCGGGCAAGCGCCGCATCAGCACGTTGCAGAGCACCTTGGCCCGCAGGCCCGTTCGTCCGCGCAGCAAGACCCCCTCACCCCGACCCTCTCCCGGAGGGAGAGGGAGCAGGCAGCGTTTCTGCGGCGTATGCGGTCGTTCTCGTCTGCTGTTGGGCGTGGCGCTTCGCATGACAGCGCCATCGCCGCCGCTGCTCGAAGTCAGCAACGTCTCGCGCAGCTTCGGCGGGGTCCGGGCGGTGCGCGGCGTGAGCCTGCAGGTGCGCGACGGCGAGCTGCTGTCGATCATCGGACCCAACGGCGCGGGCAAGACCACGCTGTTCAACCTGATCGCCGGGCAGGACCGGCCCGACGCCGGGCACATTGCGCTGGCTGGCACGCCGACCGCCGGCCTGCCGCCGGAGCGCATCGCCGGGCTGGGCCTGGCCCGCACGTTCCAGCACGGCCGGGTGTTCGCCACCCTGTCGGTGCGGGACAACGTGCTGATCGGCGCCCACCACCGCCTGCGCGCCGCCAAGCCGCGCATCCCGCTGCTGGACGCGCTGCGCCTGGGCGGGCTGGCGGAGTTGGCGATGGCGCTGCTGCGCCCCCCGGCGGTCCGGCGCGAGGAGGCGGCGCTGCGGGCCGAGGCGGAAGCCATCATCGCCACCTTCGGCGACCGGCTGACCCCGCGGCTGGACCAGCCGGCCTACTCGCTGTCCTACGCCAACCGCCGCCGGGTGGAGATCGCCCGCGCCCTGGCCGCCCGCCCGCGCCTGCTGCTGCTAGATGAGCCGACGGCGGGGATGAACGAGACCGAGACCCGCGAGATGGCCGGCATCATCGCCGCGCTGAAGGCGGGCGGGCAGAGCATCCTGCTGATCGAGCATAAGCTGGACCTGGTGATGCGCCTGTCCGACCGCGTGGTGGCGATGGACGACGGCGCCGTGATCGCCGAGGGCCTGCCCGCTGCCGTCCGCTCCGACCCGGCGGTGATCGAGGCCTACCTGGGCCACAGCGCCCTGGGGGAGGCCGCCGCATGACGCCGCTGCTGGCGCTGGAGGGCGTGGACACCTTCTACGGACCCGTGCAGGTGCATTTCGGGTTGACCCTGCAAGTGCGCGCCGGGCAGGTGGTGTGCCTGCTGGGCGGCAACGCCAGCGGCAAATCGACGACGCTGAAGGTCATCCTGGGCCTGCACCGGCCGCGCGCCGGGCAGGTGCTGCTGGATGGGCAGGACATCACGGGCCTGCCCACCCCGGCGGTGATCCGCCGCGGCGTCGGCAGCGTCCCCGAGGCACGGCGGCTGTTCGGCGGCATGACGGTGCGGGAGAACCTGCTGATGGGCGCCTATGCCCGGGGCGACCGCGCCGCCATTGCCGCCGACCTAGAGCGGATGCTGGAGCTGTTCCCCCGCGTGCGCGAGCGCCTGGGCAGCCGTGCCGGCACCCTGTCGGGCGGCGAGCAGCAGATGGTCGCCATGGCCCGCGCGCTGATGGGCCGCCCGCGGCTGCTGTGCATGGACGAGCCGACGATGGGGCTGTCCCCGCTGTATGTGGACCGCGTGCTGGAGCTGGTCCGCACCGTCGCGGCCACGGGGGTCACGGTGTTCATGGTGGAGCAGAACGCCAGCCTGGCGCTGCGCATCG
>CAXTFY010000335.1:0-6150 GCA_964243265.1 uncultured Acetobacteraceae bacterium
GGCCCCAGCGAGAACAGGAAGTTGCCGGCGAACGCCCGCGCATCCATGCCGATCGTCGCCTCGCGGTCGAACAGGCCGAGCGTGGACCAGCGCGCCCGGTCCTGCAGCCCCCAGCCGATGTGCGAGATGGCGAACGCCTCCGGGTCGTCGAAGGTGGCGATGTAGTCCTCCAGCAGCTCCGCATCTAACCCGCCGGAGATTGATCGGACGTAGCCGTCGCGCACCTCCAGCGTGATCGGCGACGCCAGGTAGCCCTTCATCGGCAGCAGGATGTCGCCGCGGTCCAGCACGACGCGGCCCTGGCCGCTGCCCTCGTTCGGCCAGGTGGCGAGGAACCCGCTCGGCCAATGGTCCCAACGACCGGGCTTGTCCACGAAGCCGTACTCCTCCAGCAGCGGGTACTCGCCCAGCGCGCACCGCAGGTCGGTGCCGGCCGCCGAGGTCACGTGCATCTCCCGCGCTGCCGACAGCCGGCGCCCGGCGGCGAGCACGCGGGTGCGGTCCTCCTCGGTCGGCACCAGGCGGGCCAGCACCTCGGGGGGTTCGACGGCGAGCAGGATACGGGTGCCGCCCTGCAGCACCTCCAACTGCTCCGGCGAGAACAGCAGGGTCATCAGGTCCAGTACCAGATCGCTGGCCTTCAGGGCCGCGAGCGCCGCGCGGTTGCCGGTCAGCGGCGTGGTGCCGACGAAGGCCAGCTTGTCCCGGCTGTGCGACCGCTCGCCGTTGACTGGCGGCAGGTCGAGCCGGTTGACCACGGCGCCCATGCCGCGCGCCGCCATGATGGCGGTGTTGAGCGTCTGCGGATGGGTGTCCGGCGCGGTCAGGATGGTCACGACCTCGCCGCGCTTCAGGGCGGACAGGGACAGCACCTTCTGCCAGGCTTCGAGCATGTCGGCGTCACTGATCGGCATGGCTTACCCTTCTTAGTTGCGTCAGATGATTGGGGTCGTGTCGGGTGTCGGCGTCCCGCAGCATGGCGAGCACCGCACGCGCCACGTCATCCAGGTGACGCTGCATCGCGAGGCCCGCGCCGTCCGCGTCGCCCGCCAGGATGCAATGCATCAGCGGGCCATGGCTCTGCGGCTTGTCCGGCCAGGGCGCGTTCTCGTTGACCCGGCGGCGGGCGCGATGGACGTGCCACATCATCGTCTCGTGCAGCCGGGCCAGCGTGTCGTTGCCGGCCCCAAGCACGATGGCGCGATGGAACTGGTCGTTCAGCGCATAGTAGCTTGCCATCTTCCGATCGGACGCCGCGTCGGCCATTGCCCTGTCCAGCGTGCGCAGACTTGCGAGCGTCGTGGTATCTTGCAGGGCGGCAACCTTGCCGGCGGCAAATTGCTCCAGCCCTGCCAGGACCTCCAGCTTCTCCAGCAGGTCGGGCTGCTCGATCAGCGTCACCACGGCGCCGACGTGCGGCACCAGCCGGACCAACCCCTCCGTTTCCAGGATTTTAAGCGCGTCGCGCAGGGGCGTGCGGGAGACGCCGAGTTCCTGGCAGAGTTCGGGTTCGGCCAACCGGTCACCGGGCTGCCAGCGGCCTTCGACGATGTCGTCCCGCAGGATCGGCAGGATTTGCTCGTGGATCGGCTCTCGCGTGGAGGGCCGCTTGTCCCGCAATGGCGCAGTAGGCGTGTCCACATGATCTCCAGGTTCGGAGGCAGTCCTGTATACGATAACTTGAATCCATTGCAAGATCACGATGCTCGACGGCACGCTCTTGCCTATAGTTGCTCATAAAACAGGCATATGCCCATTCAAAAAGCGTAGTTTTGTGTGTTGGGCATAGTCGGATTAAGTGTTGCACCACATCGTGCTGCCTTCGTATACGATACGCTTACCTCGGCTGGGGGCGTGAATGGCACGAACGACACGGGTCGGCATCATCGGCGGCGGCATCGGCGGCCTTACCCTCGCCGCCGCCCTGCGCCGGCGCGGCATCGAGGCCGCCGTGTTCGAGCGCACGACCGCGTTCGGCGAGGTTGGCGCTGGCATCCAGGTCACGCCCAATGCGGTGAAGGTGCTGCGGGCGCTCGGCCTGCTCGACGCGCTGCGCGGCATCAGCTTCACGCCGCAGGCCCTGGTGGGCCGCAACTGGCGCACCGGCCGCGAGATGTTCCGCACCCCGCTCGCCGGCGAGTGCGAGCGGTTGTACGACGCGCCGTTCCTGCACGCGCACCGGGCCGACCTGCACCGTATCCTGGCCGAGGACCTGCCGGCAGGCGCCGCCCGGCTCGGCATGGCGTGCACCGCGGTGCGCCAGCACAACGGCGCCGCAGTCGCCTGCTTCGCCGATGGGACGGAGTGGGAGGCGGACGTGATCGTCGGCGCGGACGGCATCCATTCGGTCGTGCGCGGCATGCTGTTCGGCAATGAGGCGGCGCGCTTCACCGGCAACATGTGCTGGCGCGCCGTGGTGCCGTTCGACCGGCAGCCGCTGGAGTTCGTGTCGCCCGACAGCTCGTTCTGGATGGGGCCGCATGGGCATGTCGTGACCTACTACGTGCAGGGCGGGCGGGCGGTGAACATCGTGGCTGTGCACGAGACTGCCGAGTGGGTCGAGGAGTCCTGGAACGCACCCTCTTCCCGCGAGGAGCTGCTGGCCGGCTATCCCGGCTGGAACGACAAGCTGGTGCGGCTGTTCTCGCAGGCGAGCACGGTGTTCAAGTGGGGCCTGTTCGACCGCGACCCGATGCCGGCGTGGTCGTCCGGCCGGGTCACCCTGCTGGGGGATGCGGCGCACCCGATGCTGCCATTCCTGTCGCAGGGGGCGGCGATGGCGATCGAGGACGGCTATGTGCTGGCGGCGGCGCTGGACGCCCACCCCGGCGCGACCGAGGCCGGACTGGCGCAGTACGAGGCGCTGCGCCGGCCGCGCACGGCGCGGGTGCAGATGGAGTCGCGGGAGCGGGGGCGGACGTATCACCTGGCCTCGCCGTTGGCGCTGCTGCGGCGGGACATCGCCTATCGCCTGCGCAGCCTGGTTAACCCGCACACGTCCGGCATCAAGGCCAACTGGGTGTACGACTACGACGCCCCGGCCGCCGTTCCCGCCCCCCTCGCCCACGCCGCCTGAACCACCCCAGCCTGGGCCACAACCGCAGGAGCCAGTTATGCTCGACGCAGCCGTACCCGCCACCGACTTATGCCGGGACCCGGCGATGCTGAACGACTGGCATGTCGTCGCATACTCGACCGACCTGGTGGCGGGCGACCGGGCGGCGGGCCAGGTCTATGCCACGCGGCTGCTGGGGCGGGACCTGGTGGGCTGGCGGGATGCGGCGGGGCAGGCGCACATCTGGGACGACCTTTGCATCCACCGCGGCGCGCGGCTGTCGAAGGGCTGGGTCACCGGCGATACTCTGGTGTGCCCGTATCACGGCTGGCGTTACAACGGCGCGGCGCAGTGCGTGCTGATCCCGGTCGCGCCGGGCCAGCCGATCCCGCCCAAGGCCCGCGCCTTCCCGGTCCGCACGCAGGAGCAGGACGGGCTGGTGTGGGCGACCCTCGGCGACCCGGTGCATGAGCCGCCGACGTTTCCCGAACGGCACGCGCCGGGGTTCCGCAGCTTCTTCGCCGGGCCGTATCCGTATCGCGCCAATGGGTTCCGGGCGGTGGAGAACTTCCTCGACCCGACGCATTTTCCGTTCGTGCATGCCGGGTTGAACGGGGTGTCCGATGATCCGGACGTGCTGCCCGACTATGACGTGCGGCGGACCGAGAGCGGCGTGCATTCGAGCGAGGTCAGCGTGCTGCAGCCTTATGGCGATTTCCGGGGGGTGCCGGTGCGGGCCGGTTATTCCTACTCGGCGTTCCGGCCGCTAGTTGCCTACTTCTCTAAACGGGTGACCATTGCCGACCCGGCGCAGGCCGCGCTCGGGGGGCCGGACGAGCGGTTCACCACGTTCTTCACCTCGCAGCCGGTGGACGAGGTGAACTGCATCAACCGCGTGCTGTTCGCCATCAACTTCGCGCCGCACCTCACGGTGGAGGACATGCTGCCGCGGCAGGACGTGGTGTACGGCCAGGACCGGGAGATCGTGGAAACCCAGCGGCCGGAGCGTATCCCCGTCGATCTGCGGGAGGAGATGCACCATCGCTCGGACCGCATGGGGGTGGCGTATCGGCGGTTCCTGGCCGAGCTGGGGATTTCATACGGCGTTGCTTGACGGTGCTGCGCCGGCGCTGGGATGCCTAAGCCCGAGCCGCCTTGGCTTAGCTCCCTCTCCCTCCGGAAGAAGGTTGGGGTGAGGGAGGCGGTAAGAGCCTAGTTTGCCCATCTGAGAACGAGCTTCGCTCCCAACCCGGCCGAGTTCGGCCCTTGCGGATTCCCTCACCCCAGCCCTCTCCCGGAGGGAGAGGGAGCAGAAGCAGTTACTTCTAGGTTAGCCCCCGGCTGCGATCACGATGTCCAGCGCTTTGCGGAGCATCGTCTTCGTCGCCTCGGGCGTCATGAACCCGGCGTGCGCGGTCAGCGTCACGTTCGGCAGGCTCAACAACGGGTCATCCGGCGCTGGCGGCTCCGGCGAGAACACGTCGATCCCTGCGTGACGGATGTGCCCGGAGGCCAGCAGCGCCGCCAAGGCCGCATTGTCCACGATGTCGGCGCGCGCCGTGTTGACAAAGATGACGCCAGGCTTGGTGCGCGCCAGGCGCCCGGCGTCCAGGAAGCCCCGCGTCGCCTCGTTCAGCGCCAGGGTCAGGCACAGGATGTCCGACCGGGCCAACACCTCATCCAGCGTGGCCTCGGCGCCGAGCATAGGGGTGCGGTTCCACGCCAGCACCTGCATGCCCAGCCCGCCCGCCATCCGCGCCACCTCGCGCCCGATGCCGCCCAGGCCGATGATCCCCAGCGTCTTGCCCAGCACTTGCACGCCCTCGATCTGCCGCCACTGCCCGGCGCGCACCTCGCGGTCCATGCGCGCCACGTTGCGGGCCGCCGCCAGGGCCAGGGTGATCGTGTGCTCGGCCACCGTGGTGTCGCCGTAGCCCTTGATGGTGTCCACGGTGATGCCGCAGCGCTCGGCCGCCGCGATGTCGATGAACGAGGACGCCCCGGTGCCGAGGAACACGATCCGCCGCAGCCCGGCGCACCGGCCGAGGGTGCCGGCGTCGAAGTAGGTGTGGTCATTGATGCAGGTGTCATAGCCGGCCAGCAGGGCTGGGACATCCGACGGCTGCCCCGGCGACATGTTGACCGCGACGGCCGGGTCGCCAGAGCGCTGCACGCCTGCCCAGAGCGGGGCCATGTCGTCCGTGCAGTCGAGAAAGATCGTGGGCATCCAAGGCTCCTCAAGGTGGCGGGCGGCCTACGTTCCGTGCCCGGCACCCATCTTGCAACCCTGTGTTTGCCAACTTGGGACGGTGATGGAATGCAGGGCGGACGGCAGATGCACCTTATTGCGTTCCTCATGACGGGGCCGACCTGCCACCACCACGGCGCGTGGCGGCACCCGGAGTCGGCGGTGGACGACCTGCTCAATCCCAGCCGTTACGAGCACATCGCCCGCGTGCTGGAGGCCGGCTGCTTCGATGGTCTGTTCTTTGCCGACATCCTCGGCCTGTACGACCTGTACAACGGCAGCTTCGACACCATGGTCGGGCGTGGCGGCCAGGTCTGCCTGCTCGACCCGGCGGTGGTGCTGCCCATGATGGCGCGGGTGACGCGGCATATCGGGCTGGGGCTGACGTACTCGTCCACCTTCAACCACCCCTACCAGATCGCCCGCATGCTGGGCAGCCTCGACCACCTGAGCGGCGGTCGGGCCGCCTGGAACGTGGTGGCCTCTACCAGCACGCTGGAGGCGCGCAACTTCGGCATGGACGAGATGCCGGGCCGGTTGCAGCGATATGACCGGGCGGACGAGGTGCTGGAGGCCTGCAGCGCACTATGGGAAAGCTGGGAGGACGGCGCGCTGCTGGCGAATAAGGCCACTGGCGCGTTCGCCGACCCGGCCAAGATCCACTACGTCGATTACGCGGGGAAGTGGATACGCAGCCGCGGCCCGCTGACCACGCCGCGCAGCCCGCAGGGCCGCCCGGTCATCATGCAGGCCGGCAGCTCCGAGCGGGGGCGGGAGTTCGGCGCACGCTGGGGCGAGGTGATCTTCACCCTGCAGCACCAGAAGGCCGACATGCAGGCGTTCTACA
>CAXTFY010000336.1:0-6112 GCA_964243265.1 uncultured Acetobacteraceae bacterium
AAGCTTGGCGTGCTGGTGTGAATCACGCATAGCTCGTGCTCGCGGGCGGCGGCCACCACCGGTTCGATGCCCAACCCGGCCGGCGGCGCGTCAATCAACTTGCTGCCGGGCACCAACGCCGCCGGCTGCGCCAGCCAGGTGGGATACCAGAACGACTTGATCTCCCGCTTCGCCTGGTAGCGCGAGCCGGCGCCGCCATCAAACCCGCCAAACGAGGGCGGCTGCAGGAACAAGGTCTTCATCATCGCGGGCTATCCCTTTCCGGGTGCAAGGCTGCCAGGCGCTAGCCTGGACACGGCCGCATGTCTCGGGCGCCTGGCGCGCAACGTCTGTCCGCGCCAGGCCACCTGGTCCGTCCGGTAGCTGGCAAGCATTACCGTAACCGAAAGCAGGTCACGGAACGGCAGACACCAGATCGGCAACCGCGATGCAAGGCCCAGCCGCCGGTCGATCCCCCAGGCCGCCGTCCCGCGCAACGCCCAAGCTCCGGCAAACGCCAGCCACGCCCAGGTCTGGCCGCCCGACGTGCCGACCATCAGCGCAGACCAGAACAGCGGATACTGCACGGACGACAGGGTGAACTTGACGGGAACCAGGGACTGCACCGTGCGCGCCCAGCGCAGCTCGTGCTGGAACAGCGCCGGCATCTGCACCTCCGGCACGGTGGTGGCTGGCACCGTATTGGCCAGGGCGATGGTCTGGCCCTGCGCCAGCACCAGCCGCCCCAGCACCGCGTCGTCGGCCAGGTGATCGACCATCGCCTCGAACCCGCCGGCGGCGTCCAGCGTCGCCCGGGTCAGCGCCATGGTGGCGCCCAGGCAGTCTTGGCGGCCCAGGGCGCGGGCCAGCAGGGCGCCGGGCAGGAAACCATGGTTGATCTGCTCGGCCCCGAGCCGCCCGACCATCCCGCCCTCGCCCGACGGCAGCCCGGCATACAGCGTCGTCACCAGCCCGACGCCAGGGACGGCGAGGCTGGACGCCAGGCTGTCCAGGTAGTCCGGCGCGGCATGGATGTCGCTGTCCGAAATCACCAGCAGGTCGTGCCGGGCCTGCGGCAGCATGTTGATGAGGTTGCCGACCTTGCGGTTGGCCCCATGCCCGGTCGGATTCACCACGACGGCCATGTCCAAAGCCGGAAAGCGCGCACGCAGGCGGCGCAGCACATGCAGGGCCGGGTCGGCGGGGTCCTGCAACCCGAAGACGATCTGAAAGGCCGGATAGTCCTGCGTGCAAAAGCTGGCCAGCGCCTCCTCCAGCAACGGCTCGTCGCCGTGCAGCGGCTTCAGCATTGTGATTGGCGGCCGGGCGGAGCGGATGGCGGGCGAACGCCGGGCGAACCGGTTGACGGCCAGCCAGCCCCCCACGGATTGCGCGATTCCGGCGGTGGTGATGCCGGCCAAGACGGTCGAGACGACGTCGATCAAGCGGGGCTCCGGTTCAAGGTGCGGTCAGGACACGGTGCCATGCGATAGGTCGGCAACCTTATGCTGCAGGCTGGCGACCAGTGGCCCGGCGTCCCCGGTGCTGATCAACGACCTGAAGTCCGACCGCTGCACCGCGACCTGGCTGATGGTGCCGTTCAGGTAGATGTCCACCGCGCGCCATCCCTGAGTCCCACGCCGCATTACGTAGTCGATCCGGGTTGGCGTGCCGGATGACGGTACGATCTGCGTCGCTACCACCTGGTCGGCGCCGATGCTGCGGCTGTCCGGCAGGGTTTCCAGCCGCTCGCCGCCATAGTTGTCAAAGTTGGAGACGTAGGTGGCCACGGTGTACTTGCGGAACACGTCGAGCAGTTGGGCCTGCTGCGGCGCCGGCAACCCGGCCCAGCGCGGCCCCACCACGGCGTGCAGGATAGTGTCGAGGTCGAACGCCTTGTCCACCACCGGCAGCAGGGCCGCATAGCGCTGCTGGAAAGGTGCCGCCTTACCTGCCTTCATCGCCGCGACTAGGCCTGCGTCCAGCGCCGTGATCGGCGCCGCAGCGTCGGGGTCGGCAGCCTGTGCGGCAAATGGCAGCAGCGGCCCGAGCAGCGCCGTCCGGCTGGCCCAAACCAGCGCCGTCCTGCGGGATGCCCCGATCATCGTGCATCCGCCCCACGCGCCGCGCCCTCACGGCCCAGCGCGGCCATGGCCGTGGCAACGATGTCCTTGGCGCCCAGCCCGGCCTCAATAATCTGGGCCGCCGGGGTGTTATGGTCGATGAAGCGGTCCGGCAGGGTCATGCTGCGCACACGCACCCCGCCGTCCAACAGGCCGCGCCCGGCCAGGTGCTGCAGCACCAGCGCGCCGAAGCCGCCGACCGAGCCTTCCTCGACGATGATCAGCACCGCATGGTGCCGGGCCAGTTGCTCGACCATGGCGGTGTCGAACGGCTTGGCGAACCGGGCGTCGGCGACGGTGGTGGACAGGCCACGCGCCGCCAGCTCGTCCGCCGCGCGCAGGCTGTCGGCCAGGCGAGGACCCAGGCTCAGGATGGCGATGGACGACCCCTCGCGCAGGATGCGGCCGCGGCCGATGGCGAGCGGGGTGCCGCGCTCCGGCAGCTCAAGCCCGGTGCCCTCGCCGCGCGGGTAACGGACGGCGCTGGGCCGGTCGTCGATCCCGGCGCTGGTGGCGACCATGTGCATCAGCTCCAACTCGTCCGAGGGCGCCATCAGCACGATCCCTGGCAGGCAACCGAGGTAGGCCAAGTCGAAGCTGCCGGCGTGGGTCGCGCCGTCCGCGCCCACCAGGCCGGCGCGGTCGATGCCGAATCGGACGGGCAGGCCCTGGATGGCGACATCGTGCACCACCTGGTCGTATGCGCGCTGCAGGAAGGTGCTGTAGATGGCGCAGTATGGCTTCATGCCCTCGGTCGCCAGCCCGGCGGCGAAGGTCACGGCGTGCTGCTCGGCGATGCCCACGTCGAAGGTGCGGTCAGGGAAACGCTTGGCGAAGCGGTCCAGCCCGGTGCCCGCCGGCATGGCAGCGGTAATGGCGACGATGCGCGAATCGGCCTCAGCCTCGGCGATCAGGGCGTCGGCAAACACCCTGGTGTATTGCGGCGGTCCCGGCGGCGCCTTCGCCTGCTCGCCGGTGATTACGTTGAACTTGCTGACGCCGTGGTACTTGTCGGGCGATGCCTCGGCCGGGGCGTAGCCGTGGCCCTTCTTGGTGATGATGTGCAGCAGGATCGGGCCGGATTCCTCGGCCTCCCGCAGGTTGCGCAGCACCGGGAGCAGGTGGTCCAGGTTGTGGCCGTCGATGGGGCCGACGTAGTAGAAGCCCAACTCCTCGAACAGCGTGCCGCCGGTCAGGATGCCGCGGGCGTACTCCTCCGCCCGCCGCGCCGTGCGCTCCAGGCCGCGGGGGAAGTGCTTGGCCATCCGGGCGGCGAGGTCGCGCAGGTTCAGGAACGAGCGGCTGCTGATCAGGCGCGACAGGTAGGCGCTCATGGCGCCGACTGGCGGCGCGATGCTCATGTCGTTGTCGTTCAGGATCACCAGCAGGCGGCCCTTGCGGGCACCGGCGTTGTTCATGGCCTCGTAGGCCATGCCGGCGCTCATTGCGCCGTCGCCGATCACCGAGACGACGTGGCGGCCTTCCTGGCCCAGCAGGTCGTGCGCCACCGCCATGCCCAGCCCGGCGCTGATGCTGGTGCTGCTGTGCGCGGCGCCAAACGGGTCGTACTCGCTCTCGCTGCGGCGGGTGAAGCCGGACAGGCCGCCGGGCTGGCGCAGGGTGCGAATGCGGTCGCGCCGGCCGGTCAGGATCTTGTGCGGGTAGGCCTGGTGGCCGACGTCCCACAGCAGCCGGTCGTGCGGCGTGTCGAACACCGCATGCAACGCCACCGTCAGCTCCACTACGCCGAGCGAGGCGCCCAGGTGCCCACCCGTGGTGCTGACGACATCGACCGTCTCGGCCCGCAACTCGTCGGCCACCTGGCGAAGCTGCTCGTTCGAGAAATTGCGCAGGTCGGACGGCACACGGACGCGGTCAAGCATCGGAGTCGCGGGACGGGTTGGGAGCGGGAGGCTCGCGTTCATTGGATCGGTTGGCTCCCCGCGCTTTGCGTGCCGGTTGGCATCGGCCTGCGCGGCATCAGTGTTTCTGCATCGGTCAAGCTGGGATGCCGCGCCTGATGCAGGGCACGGCACCCTTGGTCGGCGGCAACAACCACGTCCCCCCCTTTGAGGCAACACCGCACGTCACGCCACCTACCCCAGGCAAGCCCGGGAACATGACAGCCTACTACACTATCGAAGCGGGAGGGCCTGTGCCATACCGCCGCGCCTAAGTCGCCGGGCTGTAGCATCTTTGCCACAGTCATGAGCCATTGAGGACACAACGCAAACGGCTTGGCCTATATCGGATAGATAGAAGTTACCGCTTGCGCCGGATGCTTGCGGGTCTGGGGGCCAAGCGGGCCGGCGTGACGAGGAGGTGAGTTGGATGATGCGTGTCGTCTTAGCCCAACCCAGGGGGTTCTGCGCGGGCGTGGAGCGGGCCATCGAGATCGTCGAGCGGGCGCTCGCCAAGTTTGGGCCACCGATCTACGTCCGGCATGAGATCGTCCATAACCGGCACGTCGTGGAGGATTTGCGGACCCGCGGTGCCGTGTTCGTGGATGAGCTGGATGAAATCCCGGCCGGCGGCATGACGGTGTTCAGCGCCCACGGGGTCGCCAAGCGCGTCGAGGAGTTGGCCGCGGCGCGGCGCCTCCCGGTGTTCGACGCCACCTGTCCCCTGGTTGCGAAGGTCCATGCCGAGGGTCGTCGCTATGCCGCCCAGGGCCGCGAGATCGTGCTGGTCGGCCATGCCGGCCACGCCGAGGTCGAGGGCACGATTGGCCAGATCTCCGGCCCGGTTCACCTGGTTCAGACGGTCGAGGATGTCGCAACGCTTCGTGTCGGCACCCCCGATCGGCTGGCCTACGTGACGCAGACTACGTTGTCCGTCGATGACACAAGGGGCATCATCACTGCATTGACAGCGCGTTTCCCGTCCATCATCGGGCCGGACGTCCGCGACATCTGCTATGCGACGCAGAATCGGCAGCAGGCCGTTCACGATTTGGCGAAGCAGGTTGACCTGATCCTGGTCGTGGGATCGAAGAACAGCAGCAACTCGAATCGCCTGCGCGAGATCGGCCAGGAGCTTGGCAAGCCGAGCTACTTGATCGATGACGCCAGTGCGTTGCAGCCAGAGTGGTTTGCAGGGGTGCAATCCGTTGGGTTGACCGCCGGCGCCAGTGCGCCGGAAATGCTGGTGCAAGGCGTACTGGAGGGGTTGCGTCAGTTCCGCGACCTGGATGTATCAACGCTGCCCGGTGCGGCGGAAGACGTGAAGTTCAAGTTTCCGGCCGAACTCAGCTAGGCCGAAGGAGCAAATGTAAGATGACCGTCCCGATGAGGCAGGTGGCGCGCGTCGGCGCCTATGTCGTGAAGCAGCATGTCCTGGGCCGCAAGCGGTACCCGCTGGTGCTGATGCTGGAGCCGTTGTTCCGCTGCAACCTGGCGTGCTCCGGCTGCGGCAAGATCGACTATCCCGGCGAAATCCTGAACCAGCGGCTGTCGGTTGCCGACGCCCTGGCTGCCGCCGACGAGTGCGGCGCCCCGGTCGTCAGCATCGCCGGCGGCGAGCCGCTGCTGCACAAGGAGATGCCGGAGATCGTCCGCGGGCTGCTGGCGCGGAAGAAGTTCATCTATCTCTGCACCAATGCGCTGCTGCTCGAGAAGAAGATGGATGATTACACGCCGCATCCGGACTTCTCCTGGGACGTGCACCTGGATGGCGACCGCGAGATGCATGACCGCGCCGTGAGCCAGGCCGGGACGTATGACCGTGCGGTCGCCGCCATCCGCGAGGCGAAGCGCCGGGGGTTCCGCGTCAGCATCAACTGCACGCTGTTCGACGGCGCCGAGCCGGAGCGGGTGGGCCGGTTCTTCGACGACGTGATGGCGATGGGCGTGGACGGGATCATGACGTCGCCGGGCTATGCGTATGAGCGGGCGCCGGACCAGACGCACTTCCTGTCGCGGCAGAAGACCAAGCAGCTGTTCCGCGACATCCTGCAGCGCGGCAAGGGCAAGGGCTGGAAGTTCACCCAGTCGCCGCTGTTCATGAACTTC
>CAXTFY010000337.1:0-6082 GCA_964243265.1 uncultured Acetobacteraceae bacterium
GGAACATCATGATGCCCGCGAAGCCGACGCGGACGACGAACATCCAGCTCTGGCCGGTGCCGAGGATGCGCGAGCTTTCTGCGGCACGGTGGATGTTCATGATGACGGTGTAGGCGACGAAGGCGCAGGCGATGGCGCCGACGAAGCCGGTGAGCTGGCCGACCAGCTGCTGGATGACGGTGGTCTCGGCACCGATGGTGCTGCCAGGCGTGCCACCCGGGATCGGGAAGATGCTGCGGATGACCTGCGCGGCCCAGTCGTTACCCGGGTCCAGCGCGGCCCAGCTGACATTGTAAGGGGTGTTCGTGCCCTGTGCGTGCGCCCCGCTGGCGGCACCGAGCAGGGCTAGGGCAGCTAGGGTGAGGCGGGTGGAAAAGGTCCGGGGTGTTCGCATGACGGCCTCCAGGGGTTCACCCTGGAGGTTGTCAAACCCCTTTGCGAACGGGTGGCTGGATCAGCCGGGCGAGGGCGAGGACGGGCGTGCGCTGGCGTCCTCCGACGGTCCCTTATGGAAGACGGACTTCACCGCCTCGACGGCGCGCTGGACCAGCTCGGCGGCGGTCTTGGCCAGCTCGTCCATCATGCTGCGGCCGTCCTTGCGGCTGGGCGTGGCTCCGGCCGCCTCGCCGATTGCGGCATCCAGGCTCTCGAACTTGGCCGCGATGTTGGCGGCATCGGGCCGGCGGGCGATGGCCTGCTCGATCCCGGGCCGGTCCCTGGCGTACTGAGCCAGGCTTGACGCGGCACTGTCGTAAGCCCTGCTCGTGCCGCGTTCATCCAGGAGGGCGTTGTTGAACTGGCCGCGCAGGTCGGCGTAACGTCCTCCCTCGCGCATCTCGGACATGACAGCGGCCATGCCACCGGGATCGGCCTTTGCGGCTTGCTGGATGCGTCCCATCACCTCGGCGCCTTCGCCGGCGCTGAAGCCTCGCAGGGCCTCCAGGGCGGCGCGCCCGGTCTTCTCCGCGCTCTCGATCAGTCGCATATCCTTGCCACTTTGCATCACGGTCTCGAAGGCGCTCAGGCGGTCCTTCATGGGAGTGGGGGCCGGGTCCCACGGCGCGCCCTCTTCCTTGCTGCTGCCCTGCCGCATCCGCGAGAAGATCGTATCAAGCGGTGTCTGCGCTGCCAGGACCTGCTGTGGCTGGCCGGCTGCCTGCTGAGCTTGGCTGTTGCTGGTTGCCCCATCCGGACGAGTGCGCGCATCGGTTTTGTCCTGTGTCGGCTGGCGGTCCACCGAAGGCGAACTCTGTTCCGACTTTGTTGCAGGGTCAGTGGGTGTATTCCCTAACGGTTCTGCAGGTCTTTGAGCGAGACGGACGCGGTTCTCAAGGGTTTCGATATTGCTGATGCTCTCAAGATCTCTTTGATCTGCTTGCTGTCCGATCTCGCGCCCTACCGCTCTAATATCCTTGATCAATAACCTATCTTGCAAAGCTCCCGTGGATTGTAGCAAAGCCAGCATGCGGGTATTTTCCAGCCCTGGCGCGCTGCCGGCCAACTGGGTCATCTCGGTTCGCACTCCGGGAGGAATCTCGATGCGCCCGATGGCGGTCTTCTCCAAGTCCTGCAGGCGGTAGGCCACCTCATGCCGGAAGCCCGGCTGACCTCGGCCATCAGGATCTGACCCCTGTTGGACAAGGCGCTCGATAGCCCGTCCCAGAGCGGGATCGATCTGCTTGATCAGCGGCGCGGCTCGCTCCATGCGATCCAGCAAGACCTGCATCGGGTCTTTGGCCGACGTATCCGGCCCCCTCTCTACCGCTTCCTTCCTCCCGGTTGCCCCCACCGCCGCTGGCGAAGGCGTCGCAGAATCGGGCGGCATCCGTGGCGTAGGACTGATGGTGCTCGGGACACTTTGTTGTTCGGACATGGCGTACGCTCCTTCCGGTTGCAGCCTTATGGTCCGCTGGATGCTGCCACCATCGAGGGGGTCGGCATCCGTACGGTCGGCATGAACTCGCGTTCGGTGTCCTCGGCGAGGTGTGCCGCGTCGATGGTCGCGTGCATCATCTGCATCTTGTAGTTCTGGAACATCAGGTAGTTGTTCATCGCCATCTCGCTGGCGATCTCGCGCTGCACCGAGGCCGGCGGCATGCTCTGCAGGTTGGCATTCCAGGTCACGTCGCTGATCCGCCGCTCTGCCTCGATCTGCAGCACCTGCAGCCAGGACCCGTTGGTCTGGGCTGGCAGGCCCATGTTCTGCAGGAACTGGGCCTGGATCGGGGTCAGCGGCACCGAGGGGGTCTGCATGCCGATGGCCGTGTCCACGAAGCTCTGGGCGAGCGACATGCGCGCGTTGTAGCTGTGCCGGCGCACTGCGGCATCCTGCCCTGCCGTCGAGGCGAGCTGATCGCCGCGGAGCGCCGGCGGGGCAAGCGGCTGGATCAGGTTGATAGCATAGTCCTTGGCGGTGTTGACCGCGGCCTGGTCCTTGTAGGTGCCGGAACCGAACAGGCTCAGCATCTGCTGGTCGGCGTCCTGGATGTTGCTCACGCCGCTGGGGCAAACCCCGGCGGCGTCGTCGTCCGCATTGCAGTAGAGGCCGTTGTGCTCGGCCGACATCGACGCGACCGCTTGGGCTTGGCCGAAGTGGCTGGGCATGCCGACGCTGGCGGCGCCCCGGAGGTCGTGGATGTGGGCAATGGTGGCCGCGACCGTGAAGGCCTGCATGCCGGCAGACTGCGTGCTCACGCCGCCGTCGAGCGAGGAACAGGCCAGCGGAGATGGGGTATGCTCGTCACGTATCTGCGCGTTGCGCATGTCGCGCTGGAAGCGTGCGTTGGCGGTATTGGAGGCGTCGAACAGCTGCGTAAGCGCGCCGACCTGCGCCTTGGCGTAGTTGGCCGTCTGTGTGAAGCCTTGCTGCAGCAGGGTCTGCACGTCGCCGAAGGTGCCGACACCCAGGGCCTTGTTGAGGTCGCTGATGCCGTTGTTGATCGTCGTCTGAACCGTGTTGATGGTGTTCAAGACATCCAGGATGCCTGTCTCCTGGGCGAACGCCTTGGCTTGCTGGACAAGCGAGGCGACGTCGATCGTCGGGAGGTCTGCAAGGGCACGGGGGGCGTTGAACAGGACACCGCCGACGACGATGCCAAGGGCGGTGGAACTGGCGAGGGTGAGCCTACGCATGGCGTGGTGCTCCTACAGGCTGCCGGGGGGAACGTTGGGTAGTGGGTAGCCCGTCGGCGACAGGCCGTTGCCCTGGATGTAGAGACCGCTGCCGCTGCCGATCCCTGATCCCGTGCCGATGCCGACCGAACCGATGGGCGGCCCACCTCCGCCGAAGCTGAGCTTGGGGCAGGACAAGCCGCCGCCGAGGCCGCCGAAGCCGAGGTTGAAACCCGTGAGGGTCAGGCCACACTGGGCGCCGCCGAGCAGCGAGTTCCACTCCGATTTCACCAGGTTGCAGATTTGCCCCTCGACGGCGGTGAGCAGGTTGGCCGGGTTGAGCAGGTTGGTGACCAAGTTAAGCCCGACACCGTTGAAGAAGTTGTCGAGGCAGGTCATCGTCTTGACGCTCTGGGGTGGGTTGATGCTCTTGTCGTCGGCCCCGACGCGCGAGGTCATGCCGTTCGTCGCAGCCTGGGTGACGGCCGTGCATCCCACGCTGCCGCTGCTCGTGGCCTGCGCCCGGGCCGGGCTGGGCAGCATGAGCGCGGCCGTAAGGGCAGCCGCTCCCATCATAACGGGCTTCAGCATCATGCAGTCTCCTTGAAGGTTTCGGTGCAGGCGGCTTGGAGGGCAGCCAGGCGCTCGGGGGCGAAGATGCGGGTCAGCACCAGCTTGCGCCGCAGGCCCTCGACGGCTGTGCGCAGGGCCGCGCCGGCTTGGTCGTCTGCCTGCAGCAGCCCGGCCAGCAGCGCACCGCCCTCCGGCAGGTCGGCCTCGGATATCCAGTGCAGCAGGCGCAGGGAGCGCGCGGCGCCCAGTTGGGCCAGGATGGCGCGCAGATCGCTGAGGGCCGGCTCCGAATGCAGACACTTGGACAGCAGCCCGATGTTGGCCCCGTGCGCCTGGTCAAGGCCTTTGCCCAGGGCAGCCAGGCGCACGGGCACACCTGCCGCGTACTCGATGGCGCGCACGGAGGGCGGCCATTCATCCTCCCCGCCCCGCCATCCAGCGAGCCACGCAGTCACATCGGCTTGGTCCAGGTTTGGCATGGTGGTTTCCCGTGCTGACAGCGCCAGGCTGCGGGCCTGTCTTGCGAACGGGCGCTACTTCCTGATGCGTACGGCGCCTGGCGCCAGGACGACGTGCAGGCCGAGGGGGCGGACCGCGGCCTGCAGCACTTGGTTCCAGGGCGCCCCGCCCCGCCAGGTAACAAGGCTCTCGCTGCTCGCTCCGGGTCCATAGGACACGGCGATGGTTCGCGGCACGATCTGCCTGACCGCGAAGGCGAGCGGCACCTGGTCGCCGAAGCCAGTAGCGGCCCGCAGGCGCGGTGGTAGGGGACGCGGGATGGGAGCCGCTTCCGCCTCGGGGTTGAGCCGGATCGGCTGTCCGGGCGCCGCATCAGCGCTGGCTGGCCCAGATGCTCCGCCGATGACGAAGTCCGCCCTCGCCAGGCTCGGGAGGCACAGGGTGGCAGCGGTGGCAGCTACATAATATATTAGCTTCATCGGGTGGTGCCTTCCAGTCACGGTCGGCATCAGAATGATCCCTTGTCTTGCGAACGGGGATTGCAGCGAGTCACGGCTTGGCTGGATAAGACCGCACCAATCAACCTGGCCGTCCCAGCGCCAGGAGATGGGATGGACGTGCTTGCCACTGAACAGGGGACCAGCCCGCGCGATGCCGAAGCCCCCTCCTGAGCCTGGCGATGACCCCGAACCCTATGCCGAGGTTCTCAAGACGTTTGGAAAAGCCCTCAAGCAAGCGCGTCTAGCCCGGTCTTTGACACAGGAACAGCTTGCTGCAAAAGCAGATCTTAAACGCCCCTACATCTTCCAGTTGGAACGTGGCGATGCAAACGTTACTCTTCGTACTCTAGCCAAGATGGCTGATGTACTTGGCCTACATGTTCATGATCTTCTACCCAAAGAAACTGATGTACAACAGTCATTGTCACACTTTGAGCGGCTCATCCCTTTATACAAGCGGATGGTGGCGACTCTCACTGAGCGACTTGCTCAGGATACTGATCTCTTGCAGGAGGCGGTCGATCTTGTTCGCTTGCTTGAACCAATAGGTCAATCCATCCCGCCCCACGTACAAGATAAGACGGCTCCGGAGCCCGGCCCAGAGTCCTCTCCAGCCAGGCATGATAGCTAGGACTATCATTTTCCTCTGGACAAGGAACTTATAACTTTCCTATCTGTCGAGCGTTCCCACCCTGGAGCGCAGCGTGTCGGCAGCCCTATCGAGATCACCCAAGGCAGAGGAGGCACCCGTTCCGGGGGCCAACCTGCTGCTCGTGGTGGCCGCGGCAGCCGTCCTCCCCTTCGACCGTGTGCTGGCCGGCATGGTCGCGGCAGGTCAGGGTATCGATGCGCTCTGCCTCTTCCTCAGCCTGTCGCGCGAGGCCCTCGACGACAGCCTGGTCCGTCTGGGCCTTCGCACCCCGCACGACCAGCCGCTGCGCAAACCCGGTCCCAGAGGATGGCAGGTCGCTGATGTCATCCGTCTCATCTATTGGCGCGCGACAGGCGTCCATCCCGAGGACATAGGCCGCCGCCTCAGCCGGTCTGCCAACGCCGTCCGGTCCAAGTGCCGCCGCCTGGGCATCCCCACTCCTGACCGAAAGGCGCTGCGCCGGGTTGACCCGGCCAGCCTCCGCGATCCTCCAGCCGTGGGCCTCGCCGGAGTCTATTGGCCAGGCGTTCCCGTCCCTGCCTCCTCCTGCGCGCCCTCCCATCCCTATAGGCCAGGCCCTGCCGCACCGGCTGCCGCAACCTCAGCAACCAAGCCGTCCGGTGCGCCTACGCCTGCGCCAGCCTTCGCGCCACCTGCCACTGGCACGGCTGCCAGCGGCGTGGTCGCGCTCCATCCGCAGGCCGCTCCGGCGCCAGTCGGCGACCAGGTTGTCCCCACTCCCGGCAGCCAGCGGACGCTGCAACTGTTCCGGGTCGTGCCGGGCCAT
>CAXTFY010000338.1:0-6075 GCA_964243265.1 uncultured Acetobacteraceae bacterium
TTCAGTCCCGGGCGTCCATGAACGCCTTGGCGGCTTCGGCATGGTCGGGATGCCAGCGCGACAGCGGCGGCCGGTTCTCGACGACATCGCCGGCCGCCCACAGGATGCGCCGCTCGTCGAGGGACCGGGGCACGTCGTTGTCCGGGCACAGGATATAGAAGTCGCCCGCCGCGAGACGGTCCAGCATGAAGTCCACCACCTGCTCCGGCGTCCAGGCGGCGTCGGGCTTCTCCGTGCGCCCGTTCGCGGTCAGCGGCGTGAACACGAAGCCGGGGATCAGCAGGTGCGCCGTGATCTGGCAGCCCGGCGTGGTCCGCAGCTCGTGCTGCAGGGCCTCGGTGAACGCCTTCACCCCGGCCTTGGACACGTTGTAGGCGGGGTCGCCGGGCGGCGTGGTGATGCCCTGCTTCGAGCCCGTGCTGATCACCAGGCCCGGCCGCGCCCGCGCGATCATGCCCGGCACGAAGGCGCGCGTGCCGTGGATGACGCCCCACAGGTTGGTGCCGATCACCTGCTCCCAGGCGTGCTCCGGGCCGAACAGGGCGCTGCCGGGCTGGGTGCCGGCGTTGTTCATCAGGATGTCGGCGCCGCCGAACCGCTCGCCGACTGCGGAGGCCAGGCGCTGCATGTCCCCGGCGCGGCTGACATCGGCGGCCATTGCCATAATGCTGGCGGCCCCGTCGGGCGCCATCGCGGCGAGCGCCCCGGCAGCCTGCGCGAGTCGGTCGCCCGCAAGGTCAGCGATACAGACCCGCAGGCCCATGCCGGCAAAGCGCGTCGCTGCCGCCAGGCCGATGCCGGATGCGCCGCCGGTGATGACGGCGACCGAGCCGGGAACGAGGATGGGATGGGTCATGCGGGGATCGTCCTGTTGCGGATGCGGCGCGTCCCGGCAACAACTGCCGTCCGCCGCATCCGTTCCGCGCGACCGGGATGCGGCGGACGGCGCCCTGCGCGCCCGGCCGGATGAAAGTGGCGCTCGATGTGCGGCGTGCTGCCTGCCCCCTCTCCCTCCGGAAGGGGGCCAGGGTGAGGGAAGCGGCAAGCGCCAAGTCCGCCCGCGTGGGGTAGGACCCGCTCCCAACCAGGCGAGGATTGGCCCTTGCGGCGTCCCTCACCCCGGCCCTCTCTCTGCGGAAGAGGGAGCAGGCAGCTTGCGGGGCTGCCGCGCCGCGCCGCCACGCAGGAAGAGAAGCCCCTTCCCCCCCACGCCGGCTTGTGCCACCACGCCCCACCCGCTTCCACCCCCACCATGAGACGCTCCAATGTCGGACGGCACGTCCCCCACCGCCGCAACCCTCCCAAGCGGGGGCACCCTGATGAAGGGCCTGCGCGGCGTGGTGATGGGCGTCGCCAACGACCGCTCCATCGCCTGGGGCATTGCCAGCGCCTGCGCCGCGCAGGGGGCGGAACTGGCCTTCACCTTCCAGGGCGACGCCTTGGAAAAGCGCGTGCGCCCGCTGGCGGCCAGCATCGGCAGCAGCCTGGTCGCGCCGTGCGACGTGGCGGACGACGCCAGCATCGACGGCGCGTTCGCCGCCATCGGGCGCGCCTGGGACGGCATCGACTTCGTCGTGCACGCCATCGGCTGGGCCGACAAGGCCTACCTGCGCGGCAAGTACCTGGACACCCCGCGCAAGGCCTTCTTGCAGGCGCTCGACATCTCCTGCTTCTCGTTCACCGCCGTCGCCCAGCGCGCGGTGCCGATGATGCGCCAGGGCGGGTCGCTGCTGACGATGTCCTACCTGGGTGCCGAGCGTGTGATGCCGCACTACAACGTCATGGGCGTGGCCAAGGCGGCGCTGGAATCCTCCGTCCGCTACCTGGCGGCGGACCTGGGCGCGCAGGGCATCCGGGTGAACGCCCTGTCGGCCGGCCCGATGAAGACCCTGGCGGCCAGCGGCATCGGCGACTTCCGCTATATTCTGCGGTGGAACCAGTACAACTCCCCCTTGGAGCGCAACGTCAGCCTGGAGCAGGTCGGCGGCGCCGGCATGTACCTGCTCAGCCCGCTGTCCCAGGGGGTGACCGGGGAGGTGCACCATGTCGATAGCGGCTATCACATCGTCGGCATGAAGAACCCGACCGCGCCCGACATCAACGTCACCCCGGAAAACTACTAGACCAGTAGCTAAGGAACCGACGGCGCACCTTGAGCCACAACACCTTCGGCCACCTGTTCCGCGTCACCACCTGGGGCGAGAGTCACGGTCCCGCCATCGGCTGCGTCGTCGATGGCTGTCCGCCGCGCATCCCGCTGACCGAGGCGGATATCCAACCCTGGCTGGACCGCCGCCGCCCCGGCCAGTCGAAGTTCACCACGCAGCGCCAGGAACCCGACGAGGTTCGCATCCTGTCCGGCACCCTGGACGGCCTGACGACCGGCACCCCCATCGCGCTGGAAATCCAGAACGTGGACCAGCGCAGCCGCGACTACGGCGCCATCGCGGAGCAGTTCCGCCCCGGCCACGCCGACCTGACCTACGAGATGAAGTACGGCATCCGCGACCACCGCGGCGGCGGCCGCAGCTCGGCACGGGAAACGGCATCGCGCGTGGCGGCCGGCGCGGTGGCCCGGCGGGTGCTGGGCGACGCCGTGCAGGTCCGGGGCGCGATGGTGCAGATGGGCGCGCACGCCGTGGACCGCACCCGCTGGGACTGGGACGCGGTCGGCCGTAACCCGCTGTTCTGCCCGGACCCGGTAACGGCCGAGTTTTGGGAGGCCGAGCTGGCCGAGATCCGCCGGGCCGGGTCCAGCATCGGCGCCGTGATCGAAATCGTCGCCGAGGGCGTGCCGCCGGGCCTGGGAGCCCCCATCTATGCAAAATTGGATGCGGATATCGCGGCGGCGCTGATGGGAATCAATGCGGTGAAGGGCGTGGAGATCGGCGACGGCTTCGCAGCCGCGGCGCTGCGCGGCGAGGGCAACGCGGACGAGCTGCGCATGGTGGACGGCGCCGTGCAGTTCGGCTCCAACCATGCCGGCGGCGTACTGGGCGGCATCTCGACCGGGCAGGCCATCGTGGCGCGGTTCGCGGTCAAGCCGACCAGCAGCATCCTGGTGCCGCGGCAATCGGTTGACCGGGCCGGCGCGAACGTGGATATCATGACGCGCGGCCGGCATGATCCTTGCGTCGGCATCCGTGCGGTTCCGGTGGGAGAGGCTATGGTTGCCTGCGTGCTCGCGGATCACCTGCTGCGCCAGCGGGCGCAGGTTCCGGATGCGCCGGGGCATACGCGGCTGCCACGCACCTGAACGCCCTTCCGCCCCCGCTGCGGTTGCCGGATGCCGGGAAGGGTGACACGCTCCCATCACCAATGCAGCCGCTCGCCGAACCGATCGACCAGTCCGCCCTCGATGCGTTCGTCGGGTTCGTCGGCGCGCGTCCTTGGCGGGAGCGGCTACAGGTGTTGCGCGGCCTGGCGTCAGCGCAGACACGGACCGGCCGTCAGGCGTCGCAGCGCCACTGCATCGAGTTCGCGGTGGAACGCCTGCGCCGCACCACGCCAGACCGCCCGTTGAGCCTGGCCGAGCGCTGGATCGCCACCCATGCGACTTCTGCCGCCACGCTATTCGAGGGGCTGACCAACGCCGGGCGGCTGCGGCTGGCTGCCCTGCTGCGGTCGGCGCTGGTGGAGCAGGAGTGCCTGGTGCCGGCCTTCCATCTGCTGCGGACCGCGGCATTGCAGCGCTCCCGCGGATTTGATGTGTCGTTTGCCGGGCTGGACGACGCGGCGCCGTTCGACCTGTTGCTGCACCGGTCCGGCCAGGAGGCCGAGGTGGCGTGCGAGACCGTCTCCGCCGAGGCCGGCCGCGGCGTGCATCGCGGCGCATGGTTCCGCCTGGTGGACGCCATCGATCCGGAGTTGCAGACCTGGCTGTGCGCCCATCCCGGCCGCTACTTGCTGAAGATGACCCTGCCGCAGGGGCTGCGCGGGCCGGAGGAGGCGGGCGGCGACCTGCTGGCCAACCTGCACACCCGCATCACGGCCATGCTCAAGGACTCGCGCCGGGCGGATGGCGATGACGCGGCGATGCTGCGCCTGGACCCGCTGATGCTCGCCGCCGCGCAGGCGGACGAGCTGGGCCTGATGCCTCGGCTGCGGCAGGAGTTCGGGCCGGAGGCGCACCTGGCCGTCACCACCGCGGGCGGCGGGGTGTTCGTCATGGCGGCCCGCGCCGGGCAGCAGAACGAGGTCGCGGTCGCGGTGCGCCGCCGCATGGCCGCCATCGCCCCGGCCCGCCTGACCGGCGCCCGCCCGGGTATCCTCGCCATGTTCATCGAGGACACCGACCGCATGGAGTGGCGGCTGTTGCGCGAGCGGCTGGAGTTGGAGGGCGAGGCCCGGCAGTTCATGACCAACCCGGAGGCGCGCAGCGTGGTCGCCGTGACCCTGGCGTCGCGGTTGGAGCTGTTCGGCCTGCCCGAGCCGGACGCCGCGCCGCAGGGCGAGCTGCGGTTCCGCAACCCGGCGCACCCTGCGGCGAAGGACGCCGCCCTGGCCCCGGCGGTGCTGTCGTCGGTGTGACCGGAGCATGATTGCACCAGGTCGCTTGACCTGGGCGATGACGTGTTCGCTGAAACAATGGTCGAAGCGTGACCGGTTCACCTGCCTGGACCGATCACGCTCCAGCGCTGCGGTGCAGCATACCGTTGAACCAACACGGGCGCCCTACGTTCACGCCTGGCAGCGAGCCAGTGCAGGCAGGAGATAGGTTTGTCCAAGGCCGAGTACGATGCCAGGCTTGATGAGTTGGACCGCATCCTGAACGACCCGGAGGTGCCGATGGAGCCAGCCCGGGTCTGGTCCCTACTGGCGGAGATCGCCGGGCGGGAAGTCCCGGCCCCGGGCGAACCGGGCTAGGCCGCCAAGCAGCAGCCACGACCACCACGGCGCCGAAGACCCCAGAGGCAACGGGAGGTCTTGCCGAAGTCGGCAGCCATGCGCTCAGCCGCTTTCTGGAGGGAGAGGGAATAGCAAGCCGAGTGCCCTTGCGCCCGCCCAGCCTGCGTTCCCGACATTCCTGCCGCCGCACGGCACCATTTCGTTGACTTCCCAACGGCGTCCATCCCATCTTGCCCGCTTCCCTGGAACCGCCCGCGACTGGTCGCGTAAGCGTCCACCACCAGGGGAGAATAGCCCAGAGGTGTAAGGACCGAAGATGATTGCCGCCCTGATGCCGACGTACAACCGCACCGACCTCGCCTTTGAGCGGGGTGAAGGTGCCTGGCTGTTCACGACGGACGGGCGACGATTCCTGGACTACGGCTCCGGCATCGCCACCAGCAGCCTCGGCCACGGCCATCCGCACCTGGTGCAGGCCATTGCCGAACAGGCCGGCCGGGTGATGCACACCAGCAACCTGTATCGCGTGCCCGGCGCCGAACGCTTGGCCGCGCGCTTCGTCGAGGCGACGTTCGCCGACAGCGTGTTCTTCTGCAACTCGGGCGCCGAGGCGAACGAGGGCCTGGTGAAGATCATGCGCCGGGCCATGCACGAGACCGGCAAGGGTGAGCGCTACCGTGTCATCTGCTTCGATGGCGCCTTCCATGGCCGCACGCTGGCGATGCTGGCCGCGACGGGCAACAAGAAGTACCTGGCCGGCTTTGGGCCGGAGGTCAATGGCTTCGACCATGTGCCGTTCGCCAACATGAACGCGCTGCGCAACGCCATCGGCCCGCAGACTGCCGGGGTGCTGATCGAGCCTGTCCAGGGCGAGGGCGGCATCCGCCCGGCGCCGTTGGACTTCCTGCGTGACCTGCGCGCCACCTGCGACGAGTTCGGCCTCATCCTCGGCCTGGACGAGGTGCAGTGCGGCATGGGCCGCACCGGCAAGCTGTTCGCCCATGAGTGGGCGGGCATCGAACCCGACGTCATGAGCATCGCCAAGGGCATCGCCGGCGGCTTCCCGATGGGCGCCGTGCTGGCGAAGGAGTGGGTGGCGAAGTACCTCGTCGCTGGCACCCACGGCACGACGTTCGGCGGCAACCCCCTGGCGTGCGCGGCGGCGAATGCGGTGCTGGACGTGGTGCTGGCGCCGGGCTTCCTGGCCGAGGTGGACCGCAAGGCCCG
>CAXTFY010000339.1:0-6058 GCA_964243265.1 uncultured Acetobacteraceae bacterium
CCCCGCCGCTACCTGGACCGGGTGAACTTCGCCACCAACTACGCCTTCTTCCGCGATTTGGACGGCCTGCATACCCGGCTGGTTACGGCGAACTACTGGGCTGGCTATGGCGCGGGCGCCGTCCGCCTGTGGCTGCGACTGTTCGATGGTGATGGCGCAGTGCTGGCCGAGTGGGAGGAGCCCATCCCCCCCGGCCCCGGCGGCATCGCCATCGACAGCCGGGAGGTCCGTGCCCGGTTCGGGCTGCCGGGCTTCGCGGGGCAGTTGTTCATCCATGCCATCGGCGCCGCCGGGCACGACGTGGTGAAGTATGCGCTGGATACCTACGGCAGCGGCGCCCAGCACAGCCTGTCCTGCACCCACGACGCCAACGCCTGGCCCAGCGACCGCTACGCCGGGCTGCCCGCCCCCGGCCCGGACGAGCGCGTGGTGCTATGGCTGCAAAACAGTCACGCCGCCCCGATCCCCGCCGGTGCGGTCACCCTGGACCGCATGGGCGCCGAGGCCCCGGCGCCGCTGATGCAGGAGGTCGCGCCCTATGCCAGCCTGGCGCTCGACGTCTCGACGCTGCTGCCGGGCCTGCGCTGGCCGGCGCAGATCGAGCTGCGCGCCGGCCGCCACGTCGTCCGCCCGCGCTATGAGGTCACGCGCGCCGGGCGCAGCCGCATCGCCCACCTGAACGTCGAGCGCGCCGACCTGCGCCCCGACCCCGGCATTCCCACGCTGTCCAACCTGCTGGGCCGCGGCTACTTGCTGCCGTTCCCGATCCTGCCGCCGGGGCGCTTCCGCACGCTGGTGCTGCCGACCCCGATGGCGGAGCGCCAGGCCAGCCTGCCCATCCGCATCGACGTGTTCGACGCGGGGGGCCGGCAGGTGGCCGAACGCTTCTTGGGCAACCTGCCCCGGCGGCACGACCTGGCGCTGGACCTGGCCGACCTGGGCGCCGGGCTTGGCGCCGACCTGGGTGAGGAAGGAGGCCACGCCGACCTGGTGTACGATTTCCGCGATGGGGGGGAGGCCGATGGCTGGCTGCACGCCCTGTTGCGCTACGAGGGCCGCGACACGCCGCATGCGGCGGAGAGCAGCTTCGGCGCCCACATCTACAACACCGCCATGACCTACCGCGACGAGCCGCAGAGCTACAACGGCCCGCCGCCGGGGCTGTCCACCCGGCTGTTCCTGAAGCTGGGGCAGGGAGTGCGGCGCAGCTACGCCGCACTGATCTACGCGGCGTCGGCCGACTGGCATCCGGTGTCGGACACGGCGCTGATCCTGCATGGGTCGGACGGGGCGGTGCTGGCGGAGCGGCCGTTGCAGGTGGCGTGCCGCGGGTCGGCGATGGTATGGCCGCATCTAGTGTTCGGTGATGCGCTGCTGGAGCAGGCGGGGGCGTGCGGGTATGTGCTGATCCGGGACACGACGTGCCGGCTGTTCGGGTACCATGGGCTGATGGACGACGCGGGGGGGTTCTCGCTGGATCATATGTTTGGGTTCTGATGCCTACTTCGGTCCTGTGATGGATGGTCGGCCCAACAGCGGAGATGAAGCGAAGGACGTGATGAGCGGGGCCACCGAGTTTGGGCGCGAATTGATCGCCTCGACGCAGGAAGCGGTTGCGATCATCTGTAATGAGGTGGAGCCGGCGCGGGTGCATCTGCCGCCGGGTTGGAGCCATGTGTGGGCAATCCGCGAGAAGCTGGACCTCAGCCGCACGGTATTTGCCGAGCGGTTTGGCCTGGCCGTGGTGGCGGTGCGGGATTGGGAACAGGTGTTGCGCCGGCCTGATCGAGCCGCTTGCGTGCTACTGATGGCGATCAGCCGCAGCCCGGATGTGGTGGCTGAAACGGTCGCAGCGTTACGCGCGGCTTGAGGCCAGGGGCTGTGAAGCTGCGCGGTCTGGCCGCTTGCAGCACACTCAACTGGCGAGTCGCCCGGGGGTGAGACTCCCCCGGGCGACTCGCCAGCTAAGGGGGTCACCCGCCACCGGCAGGGCGCTCCCCGCCTCGCGCCACCTCCGCCAGCCGCTCATCCTTCCGCGCCGACCCGGCGCTGCTGCCCACCCAATACCCCACAACGTTCGTTGCCATCGCCGCCAAGGTGCCCAACAACACGTTCAGCACCGTCTCCGACCCTACGGGAATCGCCCGCAGCAGCGTCAGCGACACCACCGTGCCGAACGTCACCAGCACCACCACGCTCACCACCGGCGCGCCCCATGCGGTCACAGTCGGGGCCGTCACACCCTTGTCCATCGTCTAAGCCTCCATCGCAGCAGCGTCGAACGGCAGACGGCACAGCCGCCGTGCCCAGCCCAGGCCAAAACTGCGCCAAGTCGGCAGCCCCGCCATGAACACCATCCGCTGCGCCTGGAACTCTACGAGCAGCTCCGGCAACGGCCGGGCATGCACGGCCGCCAGGGCCTTCACGCCTAGCATGCCATCCGCCGTCGCCCCCGCCGCCATCTGCAGCCAGTGCACCGCGCGGCTGACGCCGTTGTTCACCGCCGCGTCGAACACCAGCAGCGCCAACGCCGCCGGCAGTTCGTCCCCGCACACGCGGTCCCAATAGTCCCGCCGGCACAGCGCCTGCGCGTCCGCCAGGGTCAGCCGCGCGATGTCCAGCGTGGGGTAGGCGGCGGCCGAAATGCCCCATCGCGTGCCGCGGCACACCCCCCGGCCACGGGCGCCGCCGGTCCAGTTGCCGGGGTCGGCCGGATCGATGGTCAGGCCGCCCTCCACGCTGACCACGATGGGAAAGGCGCGCAGGAAGGCATCGCTCAGGGCAGGCGGCGCTGCCGAGGGCTTCTCCGGCGGGGCTTGATGGATAACAGGGGATTGCGTCATCGGGGGTCCTCCAATCCAGGCAGCGTCATGTCCGGCCAGCCTGGCTCCGGTTGGTTGGCAGCGTGGGCCATGCCCTGCACCATCGCCTGGGCATTCACCCCGGCATGGCGCACCTCATGCGCGCGGCGGTTCCACCAGCGCGCCAGGTCCCATCCACGGTCGCGGTCGCGCTCCATCTCGGCCAAGCGGAGCTGGCAGCGCACCAGTTCGGCGCGGATGCGGTCGAACAGGTCGGCGGCCTCGCGGCTCAGGGCGGCGCGCTGCGTCTCCATTTCGCGCATCAGCGTCTGGTCGCGGCCCAACTGCACGGTGGCGCGCTGGTCGCCGCGTTCGGCCCACCAGCGCCACATCACCCAGGCTCCGCTGGCGCCGGACGGCACCGCCGCCGCCAGCACCACCCACCAGGGGTTGGCATCACCGATCATGGCCGGATCATCCATGCCGGCGGGGCAGCCGCAGGATCGAGACGATGTTGATCCCGCACCACCCGGCATAGACCGCCACCGCCGGCGCCCACGGCACCGCCGTCCACACGCCCAGGGTCAGCACCGCCCAGAACCAGCCGCCCGCCACCGCCGCCGCCCAGCGCAGCCAGCGGCGGTCCAGCGCCAGGAACAGCAGTTGCGCCACCCCCAGCCCGGCCGCGGCGGAGTGCCAGAACACGTCCCCACCCAGCCGCAGCAGCACCTGCATCGACGGCCACGCGTCCAGGTCGAACGCGATCCCGCTGGTGCTTCCCCAGCCCAGCCCAGCCCACGCCAGGGCGGTGATGGCGGACCAGAACTCGGCCCACCACGGCTCCCGCTGCAGCAGCGGCCAAATCCGGTCAAAATACTTCATGGGTTCACCTTCCCGCCAGATGGCAGCGCAGCCCGGACAGCGTCGCGTATGTGCCGGTGCTGGTGGTGGCTAGGCCGATGGTGGCTGGGCTGCGGATGCCGGGGCACAGCGCCACCGTGCGGCGCTTCGCCGCCAGGACCACCATCGATGCCAGGTGCAGCCAGCGATGCCGCATTGCCCGCCCGGCTACACGGACGTAGGCCAGTACGCAGGACGCCATGGTCCCGTGACCCTCCCACCGCAACGCCGCCGTCGGCGCATGGGCGAGGCCGGCACAGGTGACCTCCGGCAAGACCATCCAGTCCTTGAAACCGGTCCGCGCCGCATGGGCCGCCATGCAGGCGTCCTGCGACAGGATCACGGACGAACTATTCCAGACATGATGGAGTCTTGACGGGGTACTAGGCCGATAGGACGGTCACGGGCATGAATCCACCTCGCACCCTGCTCTCGATCCAGTACCTGCGCGGGTTGGCTGCCCTCGCGGTGGCCGCGCACCACACCGGCGCCACTCGCATCGAGATGGACCAGGTCGGCGTCGATGTGTTCTTCGTCATCAGCGGCTTCGTCATGGTCCACGTCAGCGGGCGCGAGCCGTCGCCGATGGAGTTCCTGCGCGCCCGCGTGATGCGTCTGGTGCCGCTCTATTGGCTGGTGACGCTGGCCACCGTTGCCATCCTAGGCATCACCGACGTAACGCAAGTCCTGCTGTCCCTGGCGTTCTGGCCCCATATCGCGCCGGTTGGGCTCTGGTCGCCCTTGGTGCCGCAGGGCTGGTCGCTGAACCTGGAGATGCAGTTCTACCTGCTGTTCGCCGGCATGCTGCTGCTGCCGGAGCGCCGGCGCCTGCTGGCGCTCACAGCGGTGATTGCCACGTTGGCAGGGGTGACCGTTGCATCGTCTTTCGTGAAGGGCGACTCAGCCTTCAACCTCTACCCGGTCGTGCTTGAGTTCCTGGGCGGCGCCTGGCTGTGCCGGGCGTGGCAGCGCGGCTTGCTGCGGCGGCTGCCTGCCGGGCTGCTGCTTACGGCGGGGCTGGTCTTGCTGGCGATGCAGGCTGGATGGCCAACGCCGGTTCCGTGGCGGTGCCTGCAGTGGGGTGTGCCGGCCTTGCTGATCGTGGCCGGCGCCGTCGGCTTGGAGGCGAACGGGCGCCTGCCAGCCATGCCGGGCCTCCGGATGCTGGGCGATGCATCCTACTCGCTTTACCTGACCCACGTCCTTCTGCTGGCCGGCTTGCGGCCCATTGCCGCGCAATTGCCGATCATCCCCGCCGCCCTGGGGGCCATCCTGGCCTGCATCGCCTTCAGCCTCCTGGTGCATCGCTTCATCGAGCGCCCGCTGGGACAGGCGCTCCGCCCAGCCCACCCCGTGCTGCTGCCTGCGACTTAGCGACGCACCCCGCCGCGGCCCTACTGCACCTCCGCCGACACCACGTCGGCGAAGGCGTCCCAGGTGTCGGTCCCTGCAGGCGGCGTGAACGTCAGGCTGAGCCCGCCGTTGGCCGTGTCCGCCGCCGCCGCGACCGCTCCGCCGGACCCGGTGCCCACGGACAGCACCAGCGGCGTGCCCAGCGCCAGCGCCGTCGTCCCCACCGCCGCCTGCCGGGTCAGCAACGCGACCGGCAGCGTCCACGCATAGGAATTGCCCGGCGCCGTCCGGTCGATGGCCACCAGCCGCACCTGCAGGTTGTACGCCGTGTTGGCCGGGATGTTCATAATGGGACCGAACGGCGAGCTGGCCGCGAACTGCGCCGCCGTCAGCCGCATCGCCGCCGTGCCGGTGGCCGTCATCACCTGCCGCCCGGCCTGCGCGCTGCCCAGGACGTTCGCGATCACCGCCCCGGTGGACAGGTGCTGCGAGCCGATGCGCCCGCGGTCGCTGGCCTGGCTGCTGCCGGCCATGAAGCTGTTGATGCCCGTCGCCAGGTTGGTGTTGCCGCCGATGATGGTCGCCCCGCTCCCGGTCGCCGTGTTGTAGCCGCCGCCCAGCAGCACCGCCTGCGGCCCCGACGCGACCTGGCCCGCCGCATTGCGCTGCCCCTGCAGGTCGATGGCCCCCGCGCCGACCGCGCTGCCCCCCGTCGCCGACCCGTCATGCAGCCCCAGCGTGAAGCCGAGCGACGCCTGCGCCCCCGGATTGCCCGTCCGCAGCGGCGTGCTCAGCAAGGAGTTCACCGCCGTCGCGTCCACGCTCCACGTCCAGGAGTTCTCCCGCCCGCCCGGCCCCGTCACCTCGATCTGCGCGCCCACGCCCGCGCTGGTGGGGCCGAGGGTCACGTTGGGGCCGGTCGTGTTGATGTCCGTCATGTCGAACCGCATGTTGCGCCCGGCCTGGATCACCAGGCCGTTGCCCGCCGGCACGCCGCCGCCGAT
>CAXTFY010000340.1:0-6051 GCA_964243265.1 uncultured Acetobacteraceae bacterium
GCCTGAAGGACCTGGAGACCGAGTTGCCGCCGGGCATCGTGCTGGCCTGCACGCTGCGGCGGGAGGATGCGCGGGATGCGCTGATCCTGGGGCCGCACTGCCTGCCGAACGTGCCGGGCGATCCGTTGGCGGTGCTGCCGGCGGGGGCGTTGATCGGCACCAACTCGCTGCGGCGGCAGGCGCAGTTGCTGCACGCGCGGCCGGACCTGCGGATGACGCTGATGCGCGGCAACGTGCAGCCGCGGATCGCCAAGGTGATGCGCGGGGACTGCGCGGCGTCGCTGCTGGCGCTGGCGGGGCTGCGGCGGCTGGGGCTGGAGGATGCGTCGTGCGTGGCGCTGGACCCGGATGCCATGGTGCCCTCGGCTGGCCAGGGGATTGTGGGGATCACCGTGCGGGCGGATGATTTTGGGCTGCATGACCTGCTGGCGGGGATCGAGGACCCGGAGGCGCGCGCCGTCTCCACGGCCGAGCGGTCGCTGCTGGCGTTGCTGGATGGGTCGTGCCGCACGCCGATCGGGGGCCATGCGCGGCTGCTGCCGGCGGCGGCGGGCCAGGTGCCGTTGCTGCATTTGACCGGGCTGGTTGCACGGGCGGATGGGTCGTTCCTGCTCAAGCGCAGCCTGCATGGTGCGGCGAGCGATGCGGCTCGCCTCGGGGCCGAGTTGGGCGCCAGCCTGCGGGCCGACAGTCCGCGGGACATCTTCGGCTGACCTGCTTGCTTAACGCGCGCCGGCTTGCCTGACGCATCAGGGGTGCTGATTACCCGGCCGGAGCCGGGCGCATCCGACACGGCCCGGCGGATCGCCGCGCTTGGCCTGCTGCCGGTCCTGGCGCCCTGCCTGACCGTTCGATTCCTGGCGGTGCGGGTTCCGGTGGGGGTGCAGGCGGTGCTGGTCAGCAGCGGCAACGCGGTCGCAGCCCTGCCGGCGGCGTTGCACGGCCTGCCGCTGCTTGCGGTCGGCGATGCCACGGCGGCACGGGCGCGAGCGGCGGGGTTCGGCGATGTCCGCAGCGCGGATGGGGATGCCGCGGCGCTGGGGGCGTTGGCGGCCGAGCGTTGCCTGGCGGACTCGGCGTTGTTGCTGGCGACCGGGCAGGGCCAGGGCGGCGGGCTGGCGGCCGACCTGCGGCGCCGGGGCTTCAGGGTGCACCGGCGGGCGGTCTATGCCGCCTGTCCCGTGGGCCGCCTGCCCGAACCGGCCCGGGAGGCGCTGCGGGCCGGCACCCTGCGGGCGGCGTTGTTCCTGTCGGGGGAGACGGCGCGTGCCTTTGCCCGGGCGCTGCCGGCGGCGCTGCATCCCGCCTTGGCAGCGGTCGATGCGTTGGCTATCGGGCAGCCGGCCGCCGACGCATTGTTGCACTTGCCCTGGCGTCGGGTGCGCGTGTCGGCTAAGCCCACGTTGGACTCTGTACTGGCAATGCTATGACCGACCCAACCCTGCCCGATCCCGATCCTACCTCCGGTCCCGTCGCCGGCCCGGCGTCCCCACCGCCGGAACGGGTGCGCGTGGAGGACGCCGGGCAGCGGCGCCGGCCCGATCTGCTGCCCTGGTTCTATGTGCTGGGCTTCCTGATCCTGGCCGGGGCGGTGGCCTATTTGTACCAGAACCCCTCGGTCCCATCCGGCATCCAGCAGGAGGCCGTTCGCGTGGATACCTTGCAGCAGCAGGTGCAGCGGCTGAACGACCGGCTGGGGCAGGTGGAGGCGCGTCCCGCAGCGGTGCCGGTGGACCTGGCGCCGCTGAACCGGGAGGTCGCCGCGTTGCAGGCCCGCCCGGTTCCTGCCGCACCGAACCTGGGGCCGCTTGAGGCGCGCATCGCCGCCGTCGAGGCCCGGCCCGTGCCGCCGTCGCCGAACCTTGCTCCGCTGGAGAGCCGTATCGCGGTTTTGGAGGGGCGCCCCGCTCCGCCTCAGGTCAACCTCGCGCCGATTGAGGGCCGGATTACCGCTCTCGAAGGCCGGGCGCCGCCGCCTCCTGTGGACCTGACGCCGCTCGACAAGCGTATCGCCGCCGTGGAAGCGCGGCCCATTCCGCCACCGGTTGATCTGGCGCCGTTGAATGGTCGCGTGGATACGCTGACTGGGAAGGTGGATACGTTAGGCGGGCAGGCGAACACGTTGGCTGGGAAGTTGGACGCGCTGGGCGGGCAGGCGAACACGCTGGCTGGGAAGGTGGATGCGTTGGGCGGACGGGCGGATGCGCTGGAGCCGCGGGTCGCCGCCGTCGAGCAGCAGGACAAGCAGATCGCCGGGCAGCTTGGCACCGTTGCCGAGCGGTCGCAGCGGATCAGCCGCGTGCAGGCCGCGATGGCTGCGCTGGATGCTGGCCAACGCCTGGGCGATATCCCCGGCGTGCCGCCCGCCGTGGCCCGCTATGCCCAGGACGCGCCGCCGACCGAGCAGGCGCTGCGCGGGTCCTTCGACAAGGCGGCGGATGCGGCGCAGCACGCCGAGCAGCCGGCGCTTACGGACAACCAGTCGTTCGGCAGCCGGCTGTGGACGCGGGCGCAGCAGGCGGTGACGGTGCGCCAGGGCGATAATGTCGTCGTTGGCGATCCTCTGGCCGGCGTACTGGGGCGGGCGCGGCAGTTGCTGGATGCCGGGGACCTGGCCGGGGCGGTGGCGGCGGTGGATACGCTGACCGGACCGCCGGCGGCGGCGATGGCGGACTGGGCGGGGCAGGCGCATGGCTTGCTCGATGCCCGCAAGGCGCTGTCCGGCCTGGCGGCGCATAGCTGATGCGCGCCGTACTTGGCTTCCTGTTCGTTGCGGTGGTGGTGGTTGCCATCGCGTGGGGCGTTTCGATCCTGCCGGGGACCTGGTCGGCCACCATCGGCGCCACGTCGCTGCAGGCCTCGACCCCGGTGGCGCTGACGCTGCTCGTGGCGGTGTTCCTGGTGCTGTATGTCATCGTCAGGCTGCTGGCCGGGCTGTTCTCGATGCCGCGCCGGCTTCGGCGGCGGCAGGCGCGGGTCAACCGGTCCCGCGGGGACCGTGCCGTGACGCGCACCCTGGTGGCCCTGGCTGCCGGTGACCCCGCCACTGCGCGGCAGGAAGCCGGGCGCAGCCGCCGCCTGCTGGGGGACACGCCGCTGACGCTGCTGCTTGCCGCGCAGGCTGGGCGGCAGTTCGGCCGCGACGACGAGGCCGATGCGGCGCTGAACCAGTTGGCCGACCGGCAGGAGTCCGCCTTCCTGGGGTTACGCGGACTGTTGCGCCAGGCCATCGCGCGGGAGGACTGGCCGGCTGCTGCTGCGTTGGCCCGGCGCGCCGAGGCGGCGCATCCCGGCGCCCCATGGCTGCAGGAGGAGAACCGCCTGGTGGCGCTGCGGACCGGCAACTGGCCGGAGGCGCTGCGGATGGCCGGTCCCGACACCCGCGCTGCGCTGGCCGTCGCCGCCGCCGATGCGCAGCCGAACCTGCAATCCGCCGTGCGCCTGGCGCGGCAGGCTTGGAAGGCCGACCCGACGTTGCCTGCGGCGGTCATCGCCTATGCCCGGCGCCTGCGCGAGCTGGGCAAGTCCCGGGCTGCGGAGGACCTGATGAGCCGGTCCTGGGGCGTGCAGCCGCACCCGGCGGTCGCCGCCGAGTACCTGGCCCCGTTCAAGGGTAAATTGGACCGGAGCCAGGCGGCGGACCGCCTGGCCAACGCCAAGCCCGCCGACCCGGAAAGCCACCTGATGCAGGCGCAGGCGGCGTTGGAGGCCGGGCTGACGGGCGCGGCGCGCAAGCATGTGCAGGCGGCCCAGGCCGCGGGCATGAACCAGCGGCGGCTGTGGCTGCTGGCGGCCGACATCGCCGATCACGACGGCAATGCGGCGGAGTCGCAGGACGCGCTGCGCCGGGCGGCGCTGGCCGACCCCGATCCGGTGTGGCGCTGCGCCGCCTGCGGCACGGTGCACGGCGAGTGGCACCCGGTCTGCGATGCGTGCAATACGCCGGCGCGCATCGCCTGGGTGCAGCCGGACCAATACGGGACGGTGTTGCCGGCGTCAGGCGGCGGTCAGGGGCAGCTCCCGCGTCTCACCGCAGCCCAGGACGTCGAAGGCTTCACGTAGCAGGCCGACGGCGGCGCGGGTGCGGGCCAGGTCCTGTACCGGTTCGTCGATGCCCTCGTCGGTGAGTTGGAAGGTGCCGAAGTGCATGCCGACTGCTATGGGCGCCCCCAGGTCGGCGCGGGCCTGCACGGCTTCGGCAGGGTCCATGTGGACGGGCGCCATGATGCTGCGGGGGCGATAGGCGCCGATCGGCAGCAGCGCGACGCCGGGTGGGCCTAGCCGGTGGCGGATTTCGATCCAGTGCGGGCCGGCGCCGGAGTCGCCGGCGAACAACAACTGCGCCCCGCCCAGCCGTAGCATGAAGCCTGCCCAGAGCGTGCGGTTGCGGTCGGTCAGGCCGCGGGCGGAGAAGTGGTGGGCGGGCGTGGCGGTGACCTCGACCACGCCTAATTGCGTCGTGCCCCACCAGTCCAGTTCGACCGCTCCCGGGATGCCGGCGCTGGACAGGGGGGCGGCGTTGCCCAGGGTGGTGACGATGGCCGGGGCGAAGCGCTGGTGCAGCGCGCGCAGGCTGGTCAGGTCCATGTGGTCGTAGTGGTTGTGCGACAGCAGCACGGCGTCGATGCGGGGCAGGGCGTCCAGCGCCAGGCCGGGCGCCCGGGCGCGCCGCGGTCCGGCCCAGGTCACGGGGGAGCAGCGGTCGCTGAACACCGGGTCGGTGAGCAGGGTGAACACGCCGCCGCTGGGCATCGGCAGGCGGATCAGGAAGGTGCTGTGGCCGATGGAGGTCAATGCGACCGTGCCCGGCGCGACGGTGCCGGGCGGTGGGGGATAGGGCGGGTTCTCGACGTGGGCGGGCCAGGGCACGCGCTGCCGGGTCAGCGACCAGCGGAGCACGGCGCCCAGGCCGCGGGCCTGCTGCTGGCCGGGGTTGAAGAAGCGGCGGCCGTCGAAGTGGTCGTTCATCGGCATCGCGGGATGCCTAGCAGCGGTTCGGGATCGATGGCCTCGGTTCCTTGCAGGACGGCGAAGAATACGTGGGTGCCGTAGGTGACGCCGGTGCGGGCGACGTGGCCAAGCGGTTCCCCGGCGGTCACGGAGCGCTTGCCCTCGACGATGGCGGGCACGAGGTTGCCCAGGTGTGCGTACAATGTGGTTATGCCTCCGGGATGGCCTAGGTGGAGGGTGACGCCGCCGAGGCCCTGGCGCTTGATGCGCAGCACCGTGCCGTCCGCCGCCGCATGGACCAGGGCGCCGGCCGGGGCCGGGAGGTCGATGCCGTTGTGGAACGCGGCCGGGGCGTGCGGCCCGACGGCATGGCGCCAGCCGAAGGGCGAGCTGATGCAGGCCGGGCTGACCGGGGGGCGCAGCGCTTGGGCGTGGGCGTGGGCGGTGGCGCAGAGGAGGGTGGCCGCCATGGCCTGCCTGAGGGACCAGCTTCCGCATGCCGGTAGGCTTTTGTCATGGCGGGCCGGCCTTGCCGCGTGGCGATCCGGGGCGGCGAGGGCGGTCCCCGTTGTCTGGATCGCCACGCCGAAACCGGCTTGCAATGACGGGCTAGGCCGGCGCCGAGCGGTCACGCACGCCGGTCGCGGTCGTGCCAGCCTTCTTGATCCCGTGCAGCGTTCGCGTCAGTTCCGGCGCCGTGGCGGCGATGGGCGAGGCCAGGTTCAGGGTCGGGACCCAGGCTTGGCATTCGGGCGAGGTGGGCGAGGCGCATGCAACAGCTCCTGATATCGTCGTGGGCGGCCAGCCTGTCGCCACGCGGCGGTTGCGGCGACATTAGCCGACCCGCCGGCCCCGTCCATTGCCCGGCGACCGCCCGATGACTGGGCCATGCCGCGTCCAGGGACGGACCTGGTGAGCGTGCAGGCAGCAGACGCCTCCGCCCGCAGCCTGCGCGATCCCGCTGTGCTGGCGCAGCGCCGTGCCATGCTGACCCTGCCGCATGCTGCCCCGTTGGCTGCCTACGCCGCCGGGCTGCGCGCGGCAGGGCCGGGCGTGCCGGCGCCTGGCCGCCTGGCGCCCGACTTCGAGGTGCCCGACTTC
>CAXTFY010000341.1:0-6022 GCA_964243265.1 uncultured Acetobacteraceae bacterium
ACAACGTCACCATCAACAACCTGCTGCCCGGCCCGTTCCTGACCGACCGGCTGCGGACCACGACGCAGGCGCTAGCCGAGAAGTCCGGCCGCACCGTTGAGGCCGAGATCGCCGAGCGCGCCAAGCTGTCCCCGGCCAACCGCGTCGGCGACCCGGCGGAGTTCGGCGACGCCTGCGTGTTCCTGTGCGCCGCGCAGTCCGGCTTCATTGTCGGCCAGAACCTGCTGCTCGATGGCGGGGCGTTCAACGCGACCCTGGGCTAAGCGGGCGGTCTAAGGTGGGCGCGATAGCGTCATCCGCCGGCAGTCCTGCCCAGTAGTAGGCACATCGTCATTGCGAGCCGCGCTTGCGGCGCGGCGATCCAGGCGGGCGGGCACGGTCCTTGCCGCCTGGATCGCCGCGCTGCAGCCGGCTCGCAGTCACGCGTTTGGACTGGGATGGGCGCAAATTCCGGCGGACCAGCCGGAAACTCCCTCGAATGACATGAAATTCTGCTCAGGGCGTCGGGGAGGGTCAGCAGTGCGGCTTTGGATTTGGCTCAGCGGGTTATCCCTGGCTGCCGGCTTGGGCCTGGGGTCCGCGCAGGCGCAGAAGGCGCAGGACACCCTGCGGATCACCTGGCGCGACGCGGTGCCGAACGTCGATCCCTACTACAACGCGCAGCGCACCGGGCTGGTGGTGGCGCTGCAAGCCTGGGACACCCTGATCTACCGCGACCCCGAGACGTTCCAGTTGAAGCCGCTGCTGGCCAGCAGTTGGCGCTACGCCGACCCGACCACCCTGGAGTTCGAGCTGCGCCCCGGCGTCAGCTTCCATGACGGCAGCGCCTTCACCGCCGACGACGTTGTTTATACAGTAAACTCCATCCTGACCGACAAGCGGGTGGCGGTGCCCAGCAACTTCGCTTTCCTGGCCGGCGCCGAGAAGATCGACGACCTGCACGTGCGGCTGCACCTCAAGCAGGTATTCCCGGCGGCGTTGGAGTACATCGCCATGGTGCTGCCGATCCTGCCGCAGGCCTACCGCGAGCGGGTGGGCGCCGGCTACTCGCAGGCGCCGGTCGGCACCGGCCCGTACCGCATCACCCGCGTCGATGGCATCAGCCAGATCGAGATGGAGCGCAACGACAACTACTTCGACGGCCCCAAGGGCAAGCCGCCGATCCGCCGCCTGGTGATCCAGGAGGTCGCCGACGCCGCGGCGGAGCTGACGGCCATAGTGGGTGACCAGGCCGACTGGATCTGGCAGTTCAGCCCGGACCAGCTCGCCAACCTGGGTCAGGTGCCGACCCTGCAGACGATGCAGCAGGAAAGCATGCGGGTCGGCTACATGAACATGGACGCCGCCGGGCGTACCGGGGCCGACAACCCGCTGACCAATGCAAAGGTGCGGCAGGCGATCATGCACGCCATCGACCGGCCGGCCATGGCCCGGCAGTTCATGCCCGGCGGCTCCCGCGTGCTCGACGCCCCCTGCTTCCCCACCCAGTTCGGCTGCGACCAGGCCATCGCCGTCAAGTACGACTACGACCCGGCCAAGGCGAAGGCCCTGCTCGCCGAGGCCGGCTACCCCGACGGCTTCGACACCGAGATGACCGGCTACCTACTGCCGCAATGGCAGGGCGCGATCCAGGGCTACTTGGCCGCGGTCGGCATCCATGCGCGGGTGACGCAGTTGCAGATCGGCGCCGCCCGGCAGCGGAGCATCGAGGGCCGCAACCCGCTCGACCTCGGCAGTTGGGGCAGCTACTCGATCAACGACGCCTCGGCCTACCTGCCGGTGTTCTTCACCTTCGGCGGCCTGGATTACTCGCGCGACCCGGCGGTGCGCGACCTGCTGGAACAGGGCGGCAGCAACACCGACCCCGACATGCGCCGCAAGGCCTACAGCGAGGCGATCCGCAGCATCACGGAGCAGGCCTACTACATGCCGCTGTTCACCTTCGTCACGACCTACGCGACCACGCGAACGCTCAACTTCAAGCCGTATGGCGACGAGCTGCCGCGCTTCTTCCTGTCAAGCTGGAAGTAGCGCCGCCCTTGATCCCGGTCATGCCGAACCGTGCCGTCACTGCGCGCCAACTCCGGCGTGGCGATCCAGGGGGGCCCAGCACCGCCCTGGCTGCCCCTTGATCGCCACGTCGCAGGCAGGGCGCGCCGCCACGGCACGCCCGCACCGGTCAAACCCAGGGCCATGACCACGGCCACCAAGCCTCAATTAGCCCGCCACGCCTCAATACCCGCCACGCCTCAATAAGCGTAGTACGGCGCGGGCTGCACCACATACGGCGCTGGCTGGACGAGGACCGGCGCCTGCTGGACGATCACCGCTGGCTGCGGCACCTGGTTGCCCTTGGAGGCCTGGCAGGCAACGTAGGCGTTGTTGTACTGCCCCTGGATGCCACCCTGCTGGTTAGCCGACCCCGAAGCGCCAAATCCGGTCCCTACGACCGCGCCCGACGCCGCACCGATGCCGGCGCCGCGCCCGCCGCCGACCGCCGCGCCCAGCCCTGCGCCCAGCAGAGTGCCGAGCACGGCGCCGCCGACTGCCTGGCCGTTGGCACGCTCCGCCTGGCCTTGCACGGCCGAGGCCGCGTACTGCGTGCAGACGGCGTTATCCACCTGGAACGCCTCGAACGACTTGCCGCGGCCGGGCAGCACCTGCACGGTCGGACCCTGCGGCATCGTCGCGCAACCCTGCACCAGCAGGGACCCGGCAAGGGCCAAAATACCCATCTTGATCTTCATGCTGACCGTCTCATCCCATTTCGCGTGGCACGCCAACATACGGCGTGACGCTCAATACCACGCTGCCGCACCACGGTCACGATTTAGTCATTGCATTACCATTCCATTTTCAGCGCCAGGGACAACGAGAAGCATGCTCGGCCCAGCAGAGAACGCTCCGCCGCCCGGTCGCCGAGGCCCGGCAGCCGCGCTACCGCGTTGCTGGACCGGGTGGACCCGTCGGCGCATGCGGCCAAGTACTCTGGACTGCTCAGCAGCGGCCAGCGGTCGCGTCGCCAGCGCCTGGGCACTGGACTCCAGGACAAAGCCGTTCGATGAGCCCGACGGGCGCGCTGGACCCCAAGGTGGTCAGCGAGGTACTGGACGTGACGGTGGCGCGGGAGGGCAGGTGACGCCGTCAAAGATACTGACGCATTATGGAGGGTGAGTTGGAGGGACCGAGATTTCCCTTCATTTCAAAGAAGAGCCTCAACCTCATTCCATTTGGGCGTATCACATCGAATGATCATCTTTGATGCGTAGAGTGGATTTTCGCGCGCTTGCAGCCAGTGCCGCAATCACGTTCCTTACACTTGCAATCAGTGAAAACCTTTACTTCATAGTTCACCCCTATATAATCACAGTCAGTTCCCGTTCCGGCTACCTGCGTACCGAGTTGCCATATGGTTTTGTAGCAGCTCTAGTGTCAATAATCACAGCCACGGTTCTTGCGGCCTATCTGCAAATATTCGGCGCCTTGCCGATCATCTATGCCCTGTCTTTCGCGAAGAAGGCTGGTTTGCCGGCATACATTGTTGCTGGGATGTTAACGATGTTCGTGGCTCATCCGTTGCTGTTCCTAATCTACGCCGAGAGCTTGGAATCCATCAATAACGAAGGCTCGGACTCCGACGTAGAGTTTTGGGGAGACTACTATATCTACTACGCTTTTTGGAGGTCTACTCTCACCAGCCTGCATTTTTGGATGTGCTGGGTTCCCGCCTCTATTGCATGGTCACCTACCTACTGGTATTGCAGAAAAAGCCGTTTCCCGCCTGCATCAGCTACTCAAGGTTCGTCGAGGATCGAGCCTTGATCGCAGCCAAGCACAGCCTTGTGGTGCAATACGCCATTATCGCAACCAGTCAGCATATGCAGTCCGCTACTTCGCCAGGCCCTTCCCCACCAGCCAATCCTGCACCACCTACGCCACCCGCAAGTTGTTGTGGCCCACCATAGTCATGTGCGAGTTGCCCAGAAGCGCCGCGCCAACGCCAGGGCCTCCGCCAACGCCAATGCCTCCGCCAACAAAGGTGCGGTGCTGCATGACTTGCTCCCGCAGTCGGGCGCTTGCTTAGTGGCGCTCGCCTAGTACAAGCCGCCGCCGCGGTTGGCGAGCATCGGAGGTCGATCCTGCGCCTGCGTGTCACTGTCCTGCTGGCCGCCCTCCTCCTGCCCGCCACCTTGCTGCCTAACCCGGCCGGCGCGGCGGAGGTCTGCCGTTACGAAGGCACGGCCAGCCATTCCGGGCGCATCGCCGTCCGGACCGAGGTCTCGTCGCTAGGCGGCCTCACCACGGTGGATGCCACCTTGGCGCTGACCGCCTCGACCTGGCTGTTCGACCTGCAGTACTTGATGCAGGAAACCAGCACCTGGCGCAGCGGCGAGGTACAGGGCATTGCCGTCAACACCCGCTACAGCCTAGACGGACGCATCCGGCGGCAGCAGTGGGACGTGTGGACGCGCGGCCCCGCCGGTCTGGAAGCCCGCCGCATCCAGGGCAAGTCACTGGACGACATGGCCCGGCAGCACGCGTCCTTCACCGCGCACTGGCCGGTGGCGGCGTTCGGCCAGGCTTGGCAGGCGGATTGGGGGCGCGCCGCACCGGACCGCCGGCCCGACCTGGACCTGCAGCCCGCTCCGCCCGGCGTGCGCCCCCCCCTGGCGATGGCCTTCTATTGGAGCCGCTGGCTGCCGCGGGCCGGTGGCGGGACGCCGGTATTCCTGGCGGGCTTCAAGCGGGATGCCCTGGCGGGCGTGGCGTTCAGCCCTGCGGCGGCCGACGGCGCGGCGGAGGTCTGGCGCGCGCCGCTGCGCCATGCCGCGCTCGGCGCGCATCCCGGGTCCACGGTGGCGGCCTGGGTCTCCGCAGACGCGCACCTGCAGCAGCTAGCATTCGACGTGCACGCACCGCTCGGGTCCGGGGAGGGCATGGTACGTGCGCAGGGCTGCCAAGGCATAGCCATCCCGCCGCCTTCTCCCTCTCCCTCCAGGCTTGGGCCGTAAAACGGACCAAGGCCGGGGTGAGGGAAGCGGCAAGCACCAAGTCCGCCATCTCTGGAAGCGGCCTCCACCCATAAAGCGGACAAGCTCAACCCCTGCCGGCCCCCTCCCAGAGAGCCAGGGAGAAGACCCCATCCCGCACCCGTCCGGCGATCCTTCTTGCGCGCCGCGCCGCGGTGGCGTATTTACACGTCTCCCCTACATTCTCCGCTGCTTTCGGAGGGTGGCCTTGACCGGCCGCCTTTTTTGGTTTGGGCCTACATGACCAGCCGACCCACCACTGACGAACCCAACCACTCGAGCCTGGAATCCAAGGTCGCCGGGTTGATCGACCCCACCCTGACCGGCCTGGGCTACGAGTTGGTGCGCGTCCTGGTCCTCGGCCGCGAGCGCCCAACGGTGCAGATCATGGCCGACCGCGCCGACGGCTCGCAGATCAGCGTCGAGGACTGCGAGCGCATCACCCACGCCGTCAGCGCCGTGCTGGACGTGGACGACCCCCTGCCCGGCGCCTGGACCCTCGAAGTCAGCTCCGCCGGCATCGATCGCCCGCTGACCCGCGTAAAGGACTGGGTTCGCTTCGCCGGCCACCAGGCGCGGGCGGAGATGACGATGCCCGTGGACGGCCGCCGCCGCTTCACCGGCATCATCCTCGGCGCCGACGAGGCGCACGCCCGGATGCGCCTGGACGATGGCGAGGAAGTCCTGCTGCCCCTCGCCGACCTGCGCCGCGCCAAGCTGCTGCTGACCGACGCGCTGATTGCCGCGACCTCTCCCACCCCTGCCCCGGCCAATTAGGAGCACCCCCATGGACACCTCCGTCTCCCGCCCCGAGCTGCTGCTGGTCGCCGACGCCGTCGCCCGCGAAAAGGCCATCGAGCGCGACGAGGTGCTGGAAGCCATGGAGCAGGCCATCCAAAAGGCCGGCCGCGCCAAGTACGGCTCCGAGAAGGACATCCGCGCCACCATCGACAAGAAGACCGGCGACGTCCGCCTGACCCGCTGGACCGAGG
>CAXTFY010000342.1:0-6016 GCA_964243265.1 uncultured Acetobacteraceae bacterium
GGCCTGGCCGGCGGCGGCACCGACGTGTCGCCGTACTGCGACGAGCATGGCGGCGCCGTGCTGAACGTCACCATCGACCTGTATGCCTACACCATCATCGAGCCGAACGACGGCAACCAGGTCGTGTTCACCGCCGCCGACCTCGGCACCCGGTTCGAGGCCGCCGCCGCCGACACGGCAAGCCCTGAAGGCCCCTTGGTCCTGCATCGCGCCGTCTATCGCCGCATCGTGCGCGACTTCAACGGCGGACGCCCCCTGCCCTGCGAGATCACCACGTTCTGCGACGCGCCGCCGGGGTCCGGGCTGGGCACGTCCTCGACGGTGGTGGTGTCCCTGGTCAAGGCGTTCGTCGAGTGGCTGAACCTGCCGCTGGGCGAGTACGAGATCGCCCACCTGGCGTTCGAGATCGAGCGCATCGACGCCGGGCTGGGCGGCGGGCGGCAGGACCAATACGCCGCAACGTTCGGCGGCGTGAACTTCATGGAGTTCCAGCCGGACGACCGGGTGATCGTGAACCCGCTGCGGATCAAGAACTGGATCATCTCCGAGATGGAGACCTCGCTCGTGCTGTTCGACAGCGGCGTGTCACGCAGCAGCGCCCGCATCATCAAGGAACAGACGGACAACCTGACCCGGCACAGCGGCACGACGCTCGACGCCATGCACGCCATCAAGGCCGACGCCTACCACATGAAGGAGTGCCTGCTGCGCGGCGACTTCGACCGCTTCGCCGCCTGCATGCGGAAGTCGTGGGACAGCAAGAAGCGGCTGGCAGACAACGTGACCACCGGGCACATCGACGAGGTCGTGCAGGCCGCGCTGGATGCCGGGGCGCGGGCGGGCAAGGTGTCGGGCGCAGGCGGCGGCGGGTTCGTGACGCTGCTGGTGGCGCCGAAGCGGCGGATGGACGTGATCCGCGCCCTGTCCAAGCAGGAGGGGCGGGTGATGACGTGCCACTTCACCCGGCATGGGACCGAGGGCTGGAAGATCCAGTAGCCCGCCCGGCTGTAGGAGATGGCATTGCTCCATGGGGGTCCGAAGGCCAGCGCCGCTCAAGCGGCAATCGACCGGCCCTTTTCCGTCACAGGTCCAATCCGACCAGGAGACACAGACGACATGGTGGGCGAGACGAACATTCGGACTGGCCAGTGCCACTGCGGCGCGGTGCGTTTCGAGGCGACGCTCAGCGACGGCTTCAATTCGATCCGCCGCTGCACCTGTTCCTACTGCCGGATGCGCGGCGCCGTCGTTGTCATGGCGGGAACCGGCGGGATCAAGTTCCTACAGGGCGAGGACGCGCTGACAAGCTACCGCTTCAACACCGGGTCTGCGCAGCACTTCTTCTGCGCTCGTTGCGGAATATACACGCACCATCAACGACGGTCCGACCAGAGCCAGTATGGCGTGAATGTCGCTTGCCTGGACGGGGTAAGCCCATTCGATTTCCCTGAGGTGCCTGTCGTGGATGGCGTCAACCATCCGAACGACACCGGCAGGCCAGCGCGTCGAGCAGGCACCCTCCGCTTCATCCGGGATGACTGACTACCGCTGTCGGCCGACGACCACCTAACCATGCTTCCGCATGAAGGCTGACCCGCCGGTTTCGGCCAGACCCGGCCGCCATCCAGATGTCATGATGGTTCTTCAAATCGCCCGTCCCGGGACCCGCAACCCCAACGCCAGCGGCATGGCCATCGCGCACAGCCCCGCCATCACCCAGAACGCACCGGGACCATACGCGCCGTACAGATGCCCGGACAGCAACGTCAGCAGCGCCGACACCGCCCCGACGGCCACGGTCCCGTAAACCGCCTGCGCCGTGGCGGCCAAATGCGCCGGCACGGTCTCCGCAATCAGCTTCATGCAGGTCAGGTGCAGCAGCGCAAACGTCAGCCCGTGCAGCGGCTCCGTCAGCACCATCGCCGGGACCGCCGCAGTCAGCGCCGTCACCCCCCAGCGCACCACCCCCGCCGCGGCGGCCAGCAGCGCGGCCCCGCGTGGACCCAGGGTCTCCAGCAGCCAGCCGCCGCACAGCACGAACACCACCACCTCGGCCAGCACCGCCTCCGACCACAGCAGCCCCGCCGTGCCCGGCCCGATGCCGGCGCTGCGCCAGCGCAGCACCTCGAAGCCGTCGTGCAGGGCGTGGCTGCCCAGCACCAGCGCGGCGACCCCCATCAGCAGCATGAAGCCCGGCACCCGCAGCAACTCCACCGCGCCGCCCCGACGCCGTGGCGCATCGTCCGGAGCCAGGCCCGTCACCCGGTTCGGCACCACGACGGCGGCCAACGCTGCCACGCCCAGCAGCGCCGCGTTCAGGACGATGATGCTGGGCAGCCCCAGCGCCCCGACGACCTGCCCGGCCCCGGTGGCGCCGGCCACGAACGCCGCCGACCCGGCCCCGCGCACCCAGCCATAGCGAAAATGCCCCGGCGCAGCCCCAAGCGACAGGGCATCGGCCAGCGGCACCAGCGGCGCCAGCACAGCCGCGTGGAGCAGGCTGACCAGCATCAGGGTCAGGAAACCGCCGGGCAGCAAGTAGCCCAGCGCCGCGCCGGCCGAGGCGGCGGTCAGCAGGGTCAGCACGGCCCGCCGCAGGCGGAGGCGGTCAGCCAGGCGGCACGCAGCCGGGCCAGCCGCAAGCCGGATGGCGGTGCCCACGCCCAGCACTGCGCCGATGTCGCCAGGCTCAAGCCCGCGCTGCGCCAGCAGGCTCGGCAGGAACGGCGAGGCCACGCCAAAGGCGGCGAACAGCGCCCCATACAGCAGCAGGAAGCGCGGCAGCGCGGTGGCTGGCACCTACGGGCCGGCCCAGCGCACCCGGTCATCCAGCCGGATGAGGCCCGGCGCCTGCACCGCGCAGTACATCCCAACACGGTTGCCGAACCGCTGCACGACCGTCCGCAGCACGCTGGCGTCCTTCGCGGCAGTGCCGGGATCGATGGCGACCATGGCGCAGCGCGGGATGGCCCAGTCTAGCCTTATGGCCGGCGGCGCAGCGTCGTCGCCGAACAGCAGCGTGCGGCCGGCCCAGTCCGCGTCGGTCGCGGCGGGGTCGTCGGGGCGGATCACGATGTTGGCGCGGAACCGGCCCAGCCCGATCGCCGCGCCGTGCGCCTGGGCGATGGCCTCCGCCGTCGTGGTCGTCAGGACCGAGACCGGCATCGCGTCATAGGCGCCACGCCCGACCTGCATCAGCCGCACCGGCGTATCCGCGGCCTCGGCCAGGCGTGCGGCCAGCGCCGGGTCGGCCAGGTCGAACGCCGTTCCGTCCGGGGCCGCCACCTGCACCCGGGCGCGCCGGGGGTCCGCCGGGTCGGCGTAGCGGGCCCGGTGCAGCACCAGGCCGGGCACGTCCCGCGCGGTCAGCCACGGGAAGGCCGAAGTGTTGGTGGCCTTGACGAAGGCATACTGCCGGTCCCCGTGCAGCCCGGTCCAGAACAACTCCGCCGCCTCGAGCGGCTCGGCCTGCATCGACTTCACGGGATAGCGGCACAGGGCGGTGACTGTTCCGAGTTGGGCTGGGCGGCGGTCCTGGATCATAGTCCCGGCACCATCGCAGACCCCTCCTGGACTAGCCAGCCATCCCCGCCGTTTGTTGCACTCCACGGTCGAGCATGCGACGGTACCGTGGGAGACATAAAAGGCGGCAATGCAAACCAACGACGTCGGCCACCCGCGGTTCTTTGCCCAGACAGGGCCGCACGACATCTTCGCGGTGGCGCAGGTTGCCGGAGCCGAACTGCCGAATCGAACCGGTTTGCTGCACGGCGTGGCGGGGCTGGAACAGGCGGGGCTGGCGGACCTGGCCTACATCGGCCATGCGCGGCATCTGCCAGCCTTGAAGGGCACCCGCGCCGGCGCCGTGATCGTGCACCCCGACCTGCGCAGCCAGGTGCCCGACGCCACCGTGGCCCTGGTGACAGGCAATCCTTACCTGGGCTGGGCGCTGGCGTCGGCGCTGTTCCATCCGCCTGCCCCGGTGCGGACCGGCGTACATCCGGCCGCCCACGTCGATCCGCAGGCCGTGGTGGACCCCTCGGCGGAGGTCGGGCCGATGGCGGTCGTCGAGGCCGGCGCGGAGATCGGCGCCAGGTGCCGGATCGGAGCCGGTGCGGTGGTAGGTCCCGGGGTCATCATTGGCGACGACTGCCGGATCGGCGCGCATGCGACGCTCAGCCATGCCATCCTGGGCGCGCGGGTGTACGTGTACCCCGGCGCCCGCATCGGGCAGGAGGGCTTCGGTTTCGCCATCGGACCCCTGGGGTTCCAGACTGTGCCGCAGCTTGGCCGCGTGCTGATCGGCGACGACGTGGAGATCGGCGCCAACGCCACCGTGGACCGCGGATCGACCCGCGACACCTGCATCGGCTCCGGCACGCGGCTGGATAACGGCGTGCAGATCGCCCACAACGTGCAGATCGGGCGCAACTGCGCGTTTGCAGCGCATGTGGCGATCTCCGGCTCGGTCAGCATTGGCGACTTCGTGCAGATGGGCGGCCAGGTCGGCATGTCCGAGCACCTGCGGATCGGCAACGGCGTGCAGATTGGCGCACAGGCCGGGGTGATCGGCGACCTGGAGGACAAGGCGGTCGTGCTGGGCAGCCCGGCCCAGCCGATCAAGGCGTTCTTCCGCCAAGTGGCGACGCTGAAACGCCTTGCGCAACGCGGGGGTGGTACTTCTCCCTCTCCCTCCGGGAAAGGGCCGGGGTGAGGGAAGCCGCAAGGGCCTAACCTGGCCAAGGTGGGAGCGGAACTTGGCTCCCAACATGGCGGAGGTTGGCGCTCGCCGCCTCCCTCACCCCGGCCCTCTTCCGGAGGGAGAGGGAGCAGGAAGCCCTACCCGCCCCAGTTGGCGAACACCTGGCGGTCGCGGTTCTCCTGCATCAGCATCCGGAAGCCCGGGATCTTCTCGAACCCCAGCCCGCCCGGCACCCCCGTTTCCTCATCGGCGACCACTTTCGCATAGGCGTCGCCGCTCAGCTTCTCCCACTTGCCCGCGGGCTTCTTGGCCTCGACGTGCACCACCGTCGCCTTCAGCACCATCCGCACGATGGCCTCCTTCGGGTTGGACGGCTTGGTCAGGCTGGGGTGCCCGGCGATCATCTGCCAGCCATTGCCCAGCGCCCATGCCGTTAGCTCATCGGCGGTCATGCCGCCTTCTTCCGCTTCTGCTTGGCCACCCGGTTCTGGCTGGGCGCCGCAGTCCCCTTGGCGCGCTCCAGCACCAGCCGGGCGTAATCGTCCATATCCCCCTCGAACGGCGCCACCGTGCCGTCCGCCGCGAGCCACAGCCGGTCCGCCACCAGTTCCATCAGCGACCGATCATGCGTGATCAGGATCACCGCCCCCTGATAGTCGTTCAGCGCATCCAGCAGCGCCCGGCGGCTGTCGATGTCCAAGTGGTTGGTCGGCTCGTCCAGGATCAGCAGGTGCGGCGCAGCCATGGCGACCAGGTTCAGCAGCAGCCGCGCCCGCTCCCCACCCGACAGGTTCTCCACCGTCGTGCCCTGCTTGTCGAAGCCGATGCCCCAACCCGCCAGCCGCGAGCGGTAGCTGGTCTCGCTGCCCTCCGGCCGTGCCCGGCGGATGATGTCGAGCGGCGTGTCAGCCGGGTCCAGCGCCTCGATCTGGTGCTGATGAAACCAGCCGACCTGGATGCGGCGCTCGCGCTGCATGTGCCCGGCCTGCAATTTCAGCGCGCCGGCGGCCATCTTGGCGAAGGTGCTCTTGCCCGCGCCGTTCACCCCCAGCAGGCCGATGCGGTCGTCCACGTCCAGCCGCAGGTTCAGGTTTCGCAGCACCGGCTCCGCGTCGCCATAGCCGACCGACGCCGACTCCAGCCGCATCAGCGGCGGCGCCAGGGGCCGGGCCGGGGACGGCAGGATGAACGGCGCCACCCGCTCCTCGATCACGGCGGCAATGGGTTCCAGCTTGGCCAGGCGCTTCATGCGGGACTGCGCCTGGGCGGCCTTGCTGGCCTTGGCCTTGAAGCGGTCCACGAAGGATTGCAGGT
>CAXTFY010000343.1:0-5973 GCA_964243265.1 uncultured Acetobacteraceae bacterium
ATTCAGCCTTGGGATGCACTGATGCTGCGGCGCACAAAAACTTAACTTGCCGCTCGATCCGTAAATGCTACGTTACGGATGCGATGCGTGCCTTGGCCGCGTCGCAGGACGTTTCCTCCCTAAACTTGGCGGCTCCCGCGGGAGCCGCCGTCCTTTTCGGCTAGGCTGCGACCTGGGCTTCGTCCGATAATTCCTGCATCGCGCCGTCTTCCGCCGCTGCGCTCCCCTTCAGGCTGGCCTCGATGGCGGCAAGCTCCGCCTCCTTGGCGTTCAGGTCCGCCTCGTAGGCGAACGCCTGCCCCAGCCGCTGCTGGAACGATGCCACCCGCGCCGCGCTCTCCTCCACGGTCCGCCGGTGCCCGACCAGGTCCGCCTCGAAGCGGTCGAGCTGGTATTCCAGACGGTTGATCAGCCCCATCGCGGTCAGCTCCTCCTCGACCTTCACCTCCTGCTCATTGCCGGTCCGGTCCAGCCAAACGTCCAGGCGGTAGCCTGCGACCTGGCCCCAGGACCGCCCCTCGGCCTTCACGTCGAAGCCGCCGATCCGCGCCAGCGTCCAGCGGCCGACCTTCTTGCCCACGTCCAGGATGCGGATGCGGCTGAGCAGCGATGCGCCCGCCACCTTGCGCTCCGTCACCGGCGTGCCGCCCAGTTCCATCGTGAACAGGTCGCCCCGTGTCGGCGTGCGCCGCAGCAGGTCGGCCTCGATCTGGGTGCAGCGGGTGCGCGCGTGGCCCGCCTGGGCGTGGGCGTCCGCGATGGTGCGCCGCACCGCGTGCTGGTCGTCCAGGTGCGCCGCCCTCAGCCGCCGGAGGCGTGCGATCTCCGCATCCAGCCCGGCTTTCTGCATCAGCCGCGGGTCGCCGCTGGCGAGCGCCTTGGCCATGGCGAACTGGTTGGCCTGGTCGCCCATGTCCTCCAGCCGGCGGATGCTGCGGTCGCCGGCCAGCGCCGCCCCGATGAACCGGGCCTTGCGCTCCAGCAGCTGCCACTGCGTCGCGTCCATGCTGCCCAAGGTCGCATAGGCGTAGATGGCGATCTCAGCGTTCTGGTTGCCCTGCCGCTCGATGCGGCCCTCGCGTTGCTCGATGTCGCTCGGCAGCCAGGGCACGTCGAGGTGGTGCAGCGCCACCAGCCGTTGCTGCGCGTTCACGCCCGTGCCCATCGTCGGCGTGGACCCCAGCAGGAACCTGATCTTGCCGCCGTTCACGTCCTGGAACAGCCGCTGCTTGGCAGCGGACTTCTTGAAGTCCTGCATGAAGGCGATCTGCTCGGCAGGCACCCCAAGACGGATCAGCTCCTGCCTGATCCAACGGTAGGCGGAGAAGCCGCGCGTCTCCGCAGCCCCTTCGGTGCCGAGGTCGGAGAAGATCATCTGCGCCGCGCCGCGCAGCGGGTAGGGCGTGCCGTCCGGCTGCACGTACTGCCGGTCGGCCGTCTCCAGCCAGATGCGGTGGGCGTTGCGGATCAGCAGGTTCAGCTTGTTCTCCGGCTCGTCCTGCGCAGATGGGTCCACGAAACGCAGGTCGATCGCGGCGTGCCGCCCGTCGGTGATGACGGCGAGCAGGATGTCGTCGCCCTTCTTGGGCGGACCCTTGCGCGCCTCGATCTCCTCGATGCGGTCGGCCAGCACCTGCTGGTAGTCGCGGAAGGCCGGGCTCGCAGGGGCGGTGACGATCTGGCGCTTGCCGGTCTGGATGGCCGGCAGGGTCATGAAGCCCCGCAAGTCGTCCTTCAGCACCACGTCGGCGATGCTGCGGAACATCGCCACCAGCTCGGGCACGTTGACGAACTCTGCAAACCGCGTGACCGGCTTGTAGAGGCCCGACGGCTGCAGCTCCAGCTCGGTGCGCGCGTCGCCGAACATCGAGGCCCAGGCGTCGAACTGGTGCAGGCCGCCCGCCTCCAGCGCCGCCAGCTGCATGAACCGCTGCAGGCTGAACATCTCCCCCAGCGTGTTGGTGATCGGCGTGCCCGACGCGAGGACCAGCGCCCGCGTCGGCTGGGACAGCGCGATGAAGCGCGACTTCACGTAGAGGTCCCACGCCCGCTGCGACCCGTCGGGGTCCACGCCCTTGAGGCCGCTCATGTTGGTCGGGAACGAGAGCTTCCGGAACTCCTGCGCCTCATCGACGATGATCTGGTCCACGCCGATCTCGGCGATGGTCAGCATGTCGTCCTTGTCGGTGCCGAGCATCTCCAGCTTGGCCTGCATCGCCTCCTTGGCGCGCTCGATGCGCTTCGTGGTGATGCGGTCTCCGCCGTCCACCAGCAGCAGGAGGGCCTCGAAGGCGCGGATCATCGCCTGCATCATGTCGCGCTCGAACCAGGCCGGTGCAGCGAGGAACTTGAACGCCGAGTGCGTGACGATGATGCAGTCCCAGTTGGCCGTCGCCGCGCGTGCGAGGAACCGCGCCCGCTTCTCCTTGGCGAAGTTGGTCTCGTCGGCGACCAGGATGCGGGCGTTCGGGTAGAGCATCAGGAACTCGCGCGAGGCCTGCGCGAGGCAGTGCCCCGGCACCGTCATCAGCGCCTTGCTGATGAAGCCCAGGCGCTTCTGCTCCATCACCGCCACGGACATCGCCATCGTCTTGCCGCTGCCGACCGCGTGCGCCATGTAGGTGCCGCCGGCGCTGACGATGCGCCAGGCTACCCGCTTCTGGTGGTCGCGCAACGTGACGGCGCTGCTGATGCCGGGCAGCTGCAGGTGCGAGCCGTCGAAGGCGCGCGGGACCAGGTTGTTGAACGCATCATTGTAGATTCGCGCCAGCCGGTCCGTGCGGTCGGCGTCGGTCCAGACCCAGCCCTCGAACGCCTGCTTGATGGCCTGCATCTTCTCCTTGGCGGCCTCGGTCTCCTTGGCGTTCAGCGTGCGCGTCTCAGTGCCGTCCACCCACTTCACGTCCCAGACCTGCGGCGAGGCGGCGTTCAGCGCGTCCGCCAGCAGCAGCCCGGCGTGACGCCGCTCGGTGCCCCATTGCGAGGTGGCCTCGGCGGCGCCCTCGAACCGGGACAGGTCCACCGACCAGCAGGCGATCTCGCGGGTGTGGCGCACCCGGGTGCTGACGCCGATCACCTCGGCCGAGAACCGCTCCACGACATTGGCCGGTATCCACGGCCCGCCCAGGCGAGCGGTGATGTCGGACGGGCGCAGGTCCTCCGGCTGCACGCGCCGCAGCGCCTCGACGTTGCGCTCATAGCGGGGGTCGAGCGCCGCTGCCGCGACGGCCGCGGCCAGCTTGGTCCGCACGGGTCCGGAGAGGTAGGCGTCGGCGGTCAGCCAGGTCTCGGGAGCGGTGGCGTCCACGGCAGGGGCGAGGAACACCGCGCTGCCCAGCTCGGCCAGCACCTCGGCGCGTGGCCGTCCGAGCAGTTCCGCCATCCGGTCAGGATCGACCGCGCCGACCTCGTTCAGCGTCACCGCCAGGGCGTCGGCAGCGGTGATGATCACCGGGGACGCCGGGGGGTGGATCACCCGCTCGGTGAAGATCGGCCCCTGCCGGGCCTGGCTGGTCTCCTCGTCGTAGCCCTCGATGCTGGACACCAGCCAGCAGTCGGGGTCGTCCAGGAACGGCTGCAGGTTGGGCCGGCGCACCGTCTCGCGCTCCTCGCCCGTCTTGGGATCGGTGCTGACGCTGATGTTGGTCAGGTTGATCGGGCCGAAGTTGCGCTTGAAGGTGGTGTAGGCCACCCGCAGCCGCACCTGCGCCGCCGTCCAGGGTTCGTTCGCCTCCTGGGCGCGCAGCACCGCGCGGGTCCAGTCCCGCACCGGGATCAGCGCATGCAGGATGCGCGCGTGCTTGGCGGGGATGCCCTCGGTGCCCTTGCCTGCGCGCACCAGCACCGGGACGGCCACGCCGTCCACCACCTGCACCAGCTTGCCGTCGAGCACGAGGTAGCTGCCCTCCTTGATCGTGGCGCCCTCGGCGGCGGTGCCGACCTTGAGCCTGCTCGCGGCCGTGCGCGGCTGCAGTGGGGCGGCCGGGACCTGGCAGATGCCGGCGGGCAGCAGTGCCAGAGCCGCGTCCAGGGCTGCGGTGAGCGCCGGGCCGGTCTCGCCGCGGCAGGTGTAGGTCGGTCCGAACGGTCCGCTGGTGCGGCCGTGCGTGCCCAGCACCATGCCGGGGCGTTCGGCGAAGTAGCGGTTGACGTGCAGCGCCCCCTGCCCGTCCTCCTCGGGCACCGCTTCCAGCACGCTATCCCATTCGATGCCGTTGGGCGCGTGCCCTGCGCCATGGCGCTGGAACACCAGCACGTCCACCACGACCTCGGTGCCGGCCGCTTCCAGCATGCTGCCGGCGGGCAGGCGCACCGCGCCCACCAGGTCGGCCATCCCAGCGATGTGGGCGCGGGCAGTCTCGTCCTGCTTGTCCATGGTGAACCGGCTGGTCACGAAGGCAGCCAGGCCGCCCGGCTTCAACCGCTCGATGCTGCGGGCGATGAAGTAGTCGTGCAGCGACAAACCGAGCTTGCCCGCGGCGTCGTCCGCCCGCACCGTGCGGTCGGAGAACGGCGGGTTGCCGATGGCCAGCTCGAAGGTCTCGGCGATGCGCGCCTTGGTGAAGTCCTCCGCCCGCACCCAGGCGTCGGGGTGCAGGTGCCCGGCGATGGCCGCGGTGCAGGGGTCCATCTCGATGGCAGTGGCGGCCGTCTTGCCCACCAGGTGCTCGGGCATTGCCGCCAGGAACAGGCCGGTGCCGCAGCCCGGCTCCAGGATGGTGCCGCCCTGGAAGCCCATGCGGACGACGGCGGCCCACAGGGCGCGCACGATGAACTCCGGCGTGTAGTGGGCATACTGCGTGGCGCGCGCCAGGCCCGCCATCTGCTCGGGCGTCACGAGCTGCTCCAGCTCGCCGCCGAGGTCCTCCCAGCCCGGCCGGAACATCTCGCCGGGCCGGCGGAACAGGGTGTTGGCCAGCTCGCTGGCGCCGAAGCCGACGAAGCGCGACAGCACCTCCTGCTCCTCGGAGGTGGCATGGCGGTCCTCGCGCGCGAGCGCCTGCGCCAAACGGATGGCGGCGAGGTTGTCGGCGGCGCGGGCCTTCCAGCCGTGGGCCAGGGCGCGGTCGCCCAGGAGGCGCCAGTTGCGGGCGGGTACGCGCTCCGGCACCGGGATGGCGGGCGCGTCGTCGTCCTCGATCTCCGGCTCGCGGTAGCGCATGCCGCCCTGGGCAGCGTCCAGGGTGAGGCCGCCGGACAGGGCGGTGCTGTCGAACAATGACAGGGTGAGCTGGGACGTGGCAGGCGGCGGGGTGGTGCGGGACATGCGGTGGGTTCCTGTAGGTCGAGCGCCGACGGCCCGGCTGCACGGGGCAGCCGGGTTGGTGACGCGGATGGGACGGAGGGCGAATGGGTGAGGTCCGGCCGGGTCAGGTCCTGGCCGGCTGGCTCAGGCGGTGGCGGTCAGGCGACCCAGGTAGCGGTCGAGGCTGGCGCCATCGGCCCGGCTGCGCCTCTCCTTGCCTTTCACGGTGGAGAGGTCGGCGTGTTCGGGGCAGTAGGGCCTGCCGCGTTCGGTGGCCGCGTCGCAGTAGCGGAACCCGCGCGTGCCAGGTTCGCCGAGCGGCCAGCAGCAGGGCTCACCGCTCAGGCGCCGGACCGGCGCGGCCAGGGTGGCAGCGACGGTTCGCAACGGTGCTGCCGGTGGTTGGGGGGTCGTTGCTGCCGTAGCCGACGCGCCGGCTGGCTTCGACGCCCCTATCGTGGGCAGGGTCGGCCCCTTGGCCCGCGGGATTCGCGGCTGCGCCGGACCGTTGCGCAATATCGGGCTGGTCCGTCCAGACAGGTCGAGGCGGTGTGCTTTCCCGACCACGGCGTTCTTGGTGATGCCCATGCGGCGGCCGATCTCCGCGGTCGCGTGCCCCTCGTCCCAGAGGGTGCGCAGGCGGGTTATGGCTTCATCGGTCCAGTCAAAATTGTCCATGGCAGGTGCTCCTGCAGGAGGGTGCGGGATGGGCGGCTACCAGCAGCCGC
>CAXTFY010000344.1:0-5970 GCA_964243265.1 uncultured Acetobacteraceae bacterium
ACTCGGCGCCCATGTAGCCCGTCGGGAAGATGTCGGACAGGAACAGCGCCTGCTCGTCGGACATGCCGGCGGGGACGATGGCCGGGCCGACATCGGCGAAGGGCACGCGCAAGTACTCGGCCTGGCCGCCGGGATAGCCGCCCAGCAGGTGCGAGTAGCCGAACAGCCCGGCCGGGGAGTGGCCCCACAGCTTGCTGGCGGCCTCCGCGTTGGGGTTCGAGTTCTCGCAGCCCGAGAAGAAGCCGTTCTTGCAGAAGAAGCATTCGCCGCAGGAGATGGTAAACGGCACCACCACGCGGTCGCCGATCTTGAGCTTCTTGTTCTCCGAGCCGACCTCGACGACCTCGCCCATGGCCTCGTGGCCGATCACGTCGCCCTTTTCCATGCCGGGCATCACGCCGTCATACAGGTGCAGGTCGCTGCCGCAGATGGCGCAGGCGGTCACCTTGATGATGGCGTCGCGCGGGTGCTGGATGGTGGGGTCGGGCACGGTCTCGCAGCGCATGTCGCCCTTGCCGTGCCAGGTGAGTGCCTTCATGTGCCGCCGCTCCGCGTTGGGGTGAGGCCGGGTGAACGGCGGCCAACGCGGGCGGTTTGACAAGGGTGGCCGCGAGTAACGGCACCGTGACGGCAGCAGCGGGCGCTCGCCGACGTTCGGACCTCGAACTGTATGGAGGCTGACCTAGAAACGGATTTTTAGCCTCGTGCCCGGTGTGCTAACGGCATCAAGCAGCACTGGATCGAGGCGGGGGATGGGTTGCTGGTCGTGCTGCCGCGCCGCATCTCCGAGAAATGGCATACCTAGCGCAAGCGACCAGCCACGCAGCGGCGGAAGGCCAAGGTTGGCAGGGCTGCACCTGCGGGACTAGGCTGCCCTGCAACAACGGCCCCGGCACAACCGGCGCTAACAAGGGAGACGGGGATGTCACGCAGGATGATGCTGGCCGGGTGTGCTTTGATGCTGCCGGTGTTGGTGGCAGCGGGGGCAGGGGCGGCGATGCTGGATAAACGGTTCAAGCAACTGACCGTCGAGGAGCTGACCCCGGCGCAGCACCAGGTCGCCGACGAGGTGCTGAAGGTGTCCAGCCTGGGCCTGCAGGGACCCTACAACGTCATGCTCCGCAGCCCCGTGATGGCGGCGCGGATGGTGGCGCTGCTGGATTACCTGCGGTTCAACACCTCCGTCCCGCGCCGGCTGAATGAATTTGCCATCCTGATCCAGTCGCGGCTGTGGACTTCGCAGGTGGAGTGGAAGGCGCACTATCCCTTGGCGATCAAGGCCGGGCTGCCGGAGGCGGTGGCGGCGGACCTGCTGGCCGGCCGGCGCCCGGCGGGGATGCAGCCGGACGAGGCGGCGGTGTATGACCTGTGCACCGAGCTTGCGGCGACGCACGCGGTGTCGGATGCGACGTTCGCCCAAGCCAAGGCGGTGCTGTCGGACCAGCAGATCGTCGATCTGGTGACGGTGTCCGGCACCTACGTCACGGTTGCCATGATGCTGGCGACGGGGCGGGAGGGCACGCCGGATGGGTCCACGCCGGTGCCGGAACTGACCGCACGGCCGACGCAGTAGGAGGCGGGGCCAGAACCCCGCCCGCCAAAGCGCGGCTGCGAAAGAACCTGGAGCCTACGGCTTCGCCGCCCCAATAATCTTGCCGTGCGCCGCGGTGGAGTGAGCATGCGCCTTGATGCTCTCCTCATGCGCCTTCGTGTCGTGCGCGTGCGCGGCGGCGTGGTCGCCCTTGTCGTGGTGCTCGGCGGCCGTGCGACGCGCCTTGGCGGCCGCCTTTGCTGCGTGGCGGCTTCGGCGTGTGCTTGTTTGGGCAGGTGCGTATTTCCTGATTTCTACTATTACAGGGGTCTTATTGGTCCGGGAGCGACTATAGGCGCACCATCCTGCGTACTCCCTACGACCATTCCATGATATGTCGTAACTAGCGGTCACGCTGGATTGCGCTATATGCTTCGTATGACGGACGCTATCCCGCCTGGCATGAACAGTCCTGACACAGAAGACCGTGCCAGCCGGGCCACCCAAGCACTGGTCGCAGCCAGCTCCGCCCAGGCCGGGCTGCCGTACCTGGACCGCGATGCCGACCCCTTCGCCGCCGCCGTCCGCGCCACCCACATGCCCATCGCCATCAGCGACCCGCGGCTGCCGGACAACCCCATTGTGTTCGTCAACGACAGCTTCTGCCGCCTGTCCGGCTATGCGCGGGAGGAGGTGATCGGCCGCAACTGCCGCTTCCTGCAGGGTCCCGCCACCGATCCGGCCGCCGTCGCCCGCATCCGTGCCGCCGTGCAGGCGGGCGATGCCATCGAGATCGACCTGCGCAACCACCGCAAGGACGGCACGCCGTTTTGGAACCGCCTGCTGATCTCCCCCGTGCGGGACCAGGCCGGCCAGATCGCCTATTTCTCCGCCAGCCAGGTCAACGTGACGCTCGAGCGCGAACGGCTGCCCGGCCTGGAAACCCAGAATGCCGCCCTGCTGGCCGAGCTGGGGGACCGCCTGCGCGCCCAGGAACTCAGCGAGGCCTCCCTGCGCCTGGCGACCGAGGCGGCGGAGGTCGGCACCTGGGACCTGGACCTGGACACCGGCGTGCCCGGCGGGGTGCTGACCTGCTCGGCCCGCACCAAGGCGATGTTCGGCCTGCACCCGGACGAGCCGTTCCACATGGAGGATTTCTACGCCAGGCTGCATCCGGACGACCGGGCCGCCACCATGGCCGCCTTTGCCGCCGCCATCGATCCCGTGCGGCGCACGACCTACGACGTGGAGTACCGCACCCTCGGCAAGCACGATGGCGCCCTGCGCTGGGTGGCGGCCAAGGGGCGCGGGCTGTTCCAGGACCATCCCAGCCGGGGGAGTCATCCCAGCAGGGAGGACCAGCCCAGCAGGGGAGATGATGCCCATGGGGAACGCTGCACCCGGGCCCTGGGGACCGCCATCGACATCACCGCCCGCAAGGCCGCCCAGGCCCGGCAAGACATGCTGTGGGGATTGTCGGCGCATCTGCAGACCCTGACCGACGCTCCGGCCATCGTCGCCGCTGCGGCCAACGCCCTGGGCCGCCACCTGAGCGTCCACCGCGTCGGGTGGGGCCTGGTGCAGCCGGATGGCGAGACCACGATCATGCAGACCGCCTACCACGACGGCCTGCCGCCGTTGCAGGGTGCCTACTCGCTGGAGAAGTTCGGCCGGGTCCACAAGGCCCGGCAGCGGGCCGGGCTGATGATGGTGATCCACGACTGTAGCGCCCCGAACGAGAGCCGCGAGCACTGGGCGTCGCTGGGCATCGGCGCCGTCGTGTCGGTGCCTCTGGTCCGCGCCGGGCAGGTGCGCGCCAGCCTGTTCGTGAACCACCGCACGCCGCGCACCTGGCGGCCGGATGAGACCGAGCTGGTGAAGGACGTGGCATCGCTGATCTGGGACGCGGTGGAGCGCGCCCGCGCCGAGGCCGACCTGCGCGAGTTGAACGCCACCCTGGAGGCCCGCGTCGAGGAGCGCACGGCCGAGCTGCGCCGGGCGGAGGAGGCGCTGCGCCAGTCGCAGAAGATGGAGGCGGTGGGGCAACTGACCGGCGGCATCGCGCACGATTTCAACAACCTGCTGACCGGGATCACCGGCGCGTTGGAGCTGCTGTCGCGGCGGGTGGCGGCGGGCCGGTTCGACGACGTGCCGCGCTTCGTGGAGATCGCCTCCACCAGCGCCAACCGTGCCGCCGCCCTGACGCAGCGCCTGCTGGCCTTTGCGCGGCGGCAGCCGTTGGACCCGCGCCCGGTGGATGCCAACGCCCTGGTGGCCGGGATGGAGGACCTGCTGGCCCGTACGCTCGGCCCCGGCGTCGCCCTGGACCTGGAGCTGGCGCCGGGGCTGTGGGGCACCCTGTGCGACCCGAACCAGTTGGAGAACGCGCTGCTCAACCTGGCCATCAACGCCCGCGACGCCATGCCCGGCGGCGGTCGGCTGCTGATCCGGACGGAGAACGCGGCGCCAGGGGAGGTCGAGCCGGCCCTGCACGCCGAGGGTGGGTTGGAGGGCGTGGCGCCGCCGGGCGGCTACGTCGCCATCGAGGTGACCGACACCGGCGCGGGCATGCCGCCCGACGTGCTGGAACGGGTGTTCGAGCCGTTCTTCACCACCAAGCCGCTGGGCCAGGGCACCGGGCTTGGCTTGTCGATGCTGTACGGCTTCATCCGGCAGTCCGGCGGGCAGGTGCGGGTCAGCAGCGTGCCGGGTGAGGGCACGAGCTTCCGCCTGCTGCTGCCCCGGCATGACGCCATCGCCGACATCGCCGATCCGCCGGGCAGCCCATGCGCGGCGGCTGTGGTCGCGGAGGGGACCGTGCTCGTCGTCGATGACGAGGAGGCGGTGCGCGTCCTGGTGGCTGAGACCTTGCAGGAGCTGGGCTATGCGGTGCTGCAGGCGGCGGATGGCGCCTCCGGCCTGGATGTCCTGCAATCGGCGGGTCGGGTGGACATGCTGGTGACGGATGTGGGCCTGCCGGGCCTGAACGGCCGCCAACTGGCCGACGCCGCCCGGGTGCTGCGGCCGGGGCTGCGGGTGCTGTTCATCACGGGGTATGCGGGCTGTGCGGTGGGGCACGAGGCGCTTGAGCCGGGCATGGAGATCCTGGTCAAGCCGTTCGCGCTGCACGTGCTGGTGGCGAAGCTGCGGGGGATGCTGGCGGGGTAGGATGGACTGGCGTTCCCTAGGGGTGACGACCTCGATCTGGGCCTTGAAGCGGCGGAAGCCGGCCTTGTTGAAGGTAATCCAGCCATTACCCCTCAGCCGGCGTGGCACGGACGACGGCGGGCAGCCTAGCTGGGCTGCTGCCTACTGTTTCAGCGGCCCACGCGGGCGGCCGGTGGCTGGCCCGGGCGTGGCTTAGTCCCTTGGGAAATCCGTCGCCAATCCCACTTCGCGCCAGCCTTCCACCTCGGCCAGCGTCGCCCGCAGCTTGCCGGTGACCGCGTCCAGGCCGAAGGCGCCCAGTACAAGGTGGCGCGGCGGATCCTCCTCCTCCGTGACGCGGATCATCGCCGCCGCCGCCCGCGCCGGGTCGCCGGCCTGCCGGCCGCTGACCTCCGCCGTGCCGCGCATCCGGGCGCCGGCCGTTCCGGCGTAGTCCTCGATCCGGTTCGGGGTCTGCCGCAGCGAGCGGCCGGCCCAGTCGGTGCGGAACGGCCCCGGCTCGATGCATGTCACCTTAATGCCCAGCGGCGCTCCCTCGGCGGCCAGCGCGTCCGACCAGCCCTCCACGGCGTGCTTGCTGGCGGCGTAGTAGCCGGATCCGGGGAAGCCGCAGAAGCCTGCCACCGAGGCGATGTTGAGCACATGCCCCCGCCGCCGCGCCCGCATCCCCGGCAGCACCGCCCGCGTCATGCTGAACAGCCCGAACACGTTGGCGTCGAACTGCGCGCGGATTTCCGACTCCACCCCTTCCTCGACCGACGCCTGGTAGCCATAGCCGGCGTTGTTCACCAGCACGTCCACCGCGCCGAACCGGGCCTCGGCCGCCTGCGCCGCCGCCGCGACCTGGGCCGGGTCGGTTACGTCCAGGTCCAGCGCCAGGGCGTGGTCGCCGGCGCCCTCGATCAGGTCGGCGACCCGCGCCCGGTCCCGCGCGGTGACGACGGCCCGCCAGCCGCGGGCGAGCACCTGCTGGGCCAGCTCCCGGCCAAAGCCGGTCGAGCAGCCGGTGATGAACCAGACGGGGGTTGCTTCGGATGCCATGCGGATGTCCTTCGTGGCAGCGCCCGGGCACCCCGGCCGAGGTGCCAGGGGTGGGATGCTGCGGCTGCGGTCAGGTGTTCCAACCCTGCGGCGGCGGAAAGGTTCAGGCACATCGGGGTGAGTGGATCACCCTGCGCCTCCGCCCTCGCCGATGATCCCGGCGCAAGTCCTAACGCCGGACTCATGCCAGCCGGCCCTTGCCATGGCCGGTTCTCCCGTCCCCCCGTATG
>CAXTFY010000345.1:0-1735 GCA_964243265.1 uncultured Acetobacteraceae bacterium
GTGGCGCTGGCCCGCGCGCTGGTGTTCGAGCCCAAGCTGGTGCTGATGGACGAGCCGCTGGGGGCGCTGGACAAGCAGTTGCGCGAGCAGTTGCAGATCGAGATCAAGCACCTGCACGAGCGGCTGGGCGTGACGATGGTCTATGTCACGCACGACCAGGGCGAGGCGATGACCATGTCCGACCGCATCGCCGTGTTCAACGAGGGCCGCATCCAGCAGCTCGACGACGCCGCTGGGCTGTACGAGCGGCCGGCCACGTCGTTCGTCGCGCAGTTCATCGGCGAGAACAACCGCCTGCCCGGCGCCGTCGCCGGCCGCGACGGGCCGCGCGTGCGGGTGCGCCTGGATGGCGGCCCGGAGGTCGAGGCGCTGGCTGTGTGCCCCGGCGAGCCGCGCACGGTGCTGTCGATCCGGCCGGAGCGGGCGATGATCGATCCGCCGGACTCCGTCGGCGGCAACCGCTTCGACGCCCGGGTGGAGGAGATGATCTACCTCGGCGACCATCGCCGCGTGCGGCTGGCGCTGGGCGGGCGGGACGATTTCATCGTCAAGGTGCCGGCTGGGCATGCCCATGGCGACCTGGCGGTCGGGGCGGCGGTGACGGTGGGCTGGCATTGGAACGACTGCCGCGCGCTGGATGCGTGAGGCGGGGTTGGAGCGAACCACATAGGGGGACCACAGCGATGTCGAGCCGGTTGAAGTGCCTGGGCGCCCTGGCCGCCGCGAGCCTGATCCTGTCCGCCGGCGGCCCGGCGCGGGCTGCCAGCCTCAACATCGTGTCCTGGGGCGGTGCGTACCAGCGCAGCCAGGACGAGGCGTATTTCCGGCCGTTCGAGAAACAGGACGGCGGCAAGATCGCCACCGAGGAGTACAACGGCGAGATCGCCAAGATCCGCGCCATGGTCGAGAGCGGCAACGTGACCTGGGACGTGATCGACGTCGATACCCAGACCGCGTTGCAGGGCTGCGAGGACGGCCTGTTCCTGAAGCTCGACTGGTCGAAGATCGGCGATGAGAAGAAGTTCCTGGAGGGCACGACGACCGACTGCGCCGTCGGCACCATCGTTTACTCGACGATCATGGCCTACGACGCGGACAAGCTGAAGCCCGGTCCCACGATGCTGGCCGACCTGTTCGACCTGAAAGGGTTCCCGGGCAAGCGCGGCCTGCAGAAGAGCCCGTTCGTGAACCTGGAGTTCGCGCTGATGGCCGACGGCGTGCCGCGCGAGAAGGTGTATGACATGCTGAAGACGCCGGCCGGGGTGGACCGGGCGTTCAAGAAGCTCGACACCATCAAGAGCCAGGTCGTCTGGTGGGAGGCCGGGGCGCAGCCGGCGCAGTTGCTGGCGAGCGGGGAGGTCGTGATGACCACCGCCTGGAACGGCCGTATCTATGACGCCGCCAAGACGGACGGCAAGAACTTCAAGATCGTCTGGGACGGCCAGGTGCCCGACTACGATTTCTGGGTGATCCCGAAGGGCGCCAAGCACCTGGACGACTCGTACAAGTTCATCGCCTTCGCCAGCGACGCGGCGAACATGGCGAACCAGTCCAAGTACATCGCCTATGGCCCGACCAACGCCGAAGCCATCCCGAAGATCTCGCCGGGCGTGCTGGCCGACCTGCCGACGGCCCCCGCGAACACTAAGACCGAGCTGGTGCAGGACTACTTCTTCTGGGGCGACCACGGGGAAGAGCTGCGCAAGCGGTTCAACACCTGGCTGGCGCAGTAGCC
>CAXTFY010000345.1:1835-5953 GCA_964243265.1 uncultured Acetobacteraceae bacterium
GCGATGGCCGCCGACCTGAAGGCCGCGCAGGCCAACCAGGCGGCCGGCACCATCGGCAAGCGCATTAACTACGAGCTGCCCGGCGCCCGCAGCGCCATCATCGCAACCGCGCGCCAAGTGGGCCGCCTGCGCCAAGGACCCTACAAGGACGCCATGATCGCCGCCGACCCGATCTGGGGTCAGCGCGACGTCTGGGCCGTCATAAAGCGCGCGGACGCGAGCCTGACGCCGTTCTACCTGCTCCAGGCCATCGACATGCACCTGGACGTGAACGGCCGGCTGGTGCGCGTGCCGCCGCAGGACGCAGTCTTCGTGGCGGTGTTCGCCCGCACCCTGCTGATCGCCGGGCTGGTGACGCTGGCGACCCTGGTGCTGGGCTACCCGGTCGCGTTCCTGCTGGCCACCCTGTCGGCGCGGGTGCGCAATCCGCTGCTGATCCTGGTGCTGCTGCCGTTCTTCACGTCGCTGCTGGTGCGCACGACAGCCTGGGTCGTGCTGCTGCAAAGCCACGGCGTGATCAACGACACCCTGATGGCGCTGGGGGCGATCAGCCAGCCCTTGCCGCTGATCTTCCATCGCGCGGGCACGCTGATCGCGATGACGCACATCCAACTGCCGTTCACCCTGCTGCCGATCTACAGCGTGATGAGCGGCATCGCACCCGGCCTGACGCGGGCGGCGCGCTCGCTCGGGGCGACGCCGTTCGTGGCGTTCTGCCGGGTCTATGCGCCGTTGACGCTGCCGGGCGTTGCGGCGGGCTGCCTGCTCACGTTCATCCTGTCGCTAGGCTACTACATCACCCCGGCGCTGGTCGGCGGCCCCGACGACCAGATGGTCAGCTCGTTCGTCGCGTCCTACATGAACCGCGAGCTGAACTGGGGCATGGCGTCGGCGCTCGGGGCGTTGCTGCTGGCGATCACGCTGGCGATCTACCTGGTCTATGCGCGCCTGCTCGGCGTGGACCGCGTGCGGTTCGGCTGATGGCGCGGCTGTCCTACAGCACGCCGGCCTACACGACTGGGCCTGAACGAGCGGCGCGCGCCGGGCTATGGGTGTTCTCCGCGCTAGTGCTGCTGTTCCTGATCGCGCCGATCCTCGCCGTGGTGCCGCTGTCGTTCAACTCGCAGCCGTTCTTCAACTACCCGCTCGCCGGCTTCTCGCTCCGCTGGTACCAAGAATTCTTCAGCAGCCCACGCTGGACAGGAGCAATCCGCAACAGCCTGATCGTCGGCGCCGCCACGACCCTGCTGGCGACCGTGCTCGGCACGTTGGCCGCGCATGGGCTGGCCCGGCGGGACATGCCGTGGCGCGGGCTGGTCACGGGGCTGCTGATCTCGCCGATGATCGTGCCGGTGGTGATCACGGCGGTGGGCATGTACTTCTTCTTCGGCCGCCTCGGCATCCTGAACACCCTGGCGGTGCTCATCCTGGCCGACACGGCGCTGGCGGTGCCCTTCGTGGTGATCACCGTGACGGCCACGCTCAGCACCTACGACGTGAACCTGACCCGGGCCGCCAGCAGCCTGGGCGCCGGGCCGCTGGTGACGTTCTTCCGGGTGACGCTGCCGCTGATCCTGCCCGGCGTGATCTCCGGCGCGCTGTTCGCCTTCGTCACCTCGTTCGACGAGACGGTGCTGGTGCAGTTCCTCGCCGGCCCGGACCAGCGCACGCTGCCCAAGCAGATGTTCACCGGCATCCGGGAGGAGGTGTCGCCGACCATCACCGCCGCCGCGACCGTGCTGATCCTGGTGGCGACGCTGCTGCTGGCCGCCATGGAGCTGCTGCGCCGCCGTGCGGAGCGCCTGCGGGCTTGATGCGCCGTCCCTCTACGGCGAAGCGCCCACGCATAATTTGAGGGCCGCGCTGACTCCCTCTCCCGCCGGGAGAGGGCTGGGGTGAGGGAGGCGGCAAGGACCATACCTCGCCGAATTGGGAGTGGATTTCGTTTTAATCGGGCGAATTGGGCGCTTTCGGCTTCTCTCACCTCGGTCCTCTCCCGGAGGGAGAGGGAGCAGTTCGAACGGCAAGGTGGGCATCTCGGTCCGGGCGTCTCAAACGAATCTGCCGGGCGGTCTATGAATTCAGCATGGACCCACTTGTATCGACCGCAAATCAACGGAATGCGCTGATCCTCTCCCGTATTCTGCCCTTGCCCACACGAGGACCCGGCCATGCTCGACACCGTGAACCCCACCGCCCGTCTTCTCGATCAACGGGAGCAGGCCGTGCCGCGCGGGATCGTCACCGCGCATCCGGTCGTGCTCGAACGCGGGCAGGGATCGCTGGTTTGGGACATCGAGGGCCGCGAGTACCTGGATTTCGTCGGCGGGATCGGAGTGCTCAACCTGGGGCACAACCATCCCCGCGTGGTGGGAGCCGTGCAGGCGCAGCTCGGCAAGCTGACCCACACCTCGTTTCAAGTCGCGGGCTACTCATCCTATATCGAGCTGGCAGCCCGGCTGAATGCCCTGATCGCCACCGACGGCACGCTCTACAAGACCGTTTTCCTGACCACCGGCGCAGAGGCCGTCGAGAACGCGGTCAAGATCGCCCGCGGCCACACCAACCGCGGCGCGGTAATCGCCTTCCGCGGCGGTTTTCACGGCCGCACGCTGCTCGGCATCACCCTGACGGGGTTCGCCGCGCCATACCGGCAGAACTTCGGGCCGTTCGCGCCCGACGTGTTCCATGTGCCGTTTCCGAACCCCTATCGCGGATGCACGGATCAGCAGGCGCTCGCGGCGTTGCAGGAGCTGTTCGACACTCAGGTCGCGCCGGATCGCGTCGCCGCCATCCTGATCGAGCCCGTGCAAGGCGACGGCGGCTTCCTACCCGCCTCGCCCGAGTTCCTGCAGGCCCTACAGGCAATCGCCCGCCAGCACGGCATCGTCCTGATCGCCGACGAGATCCAAACCGGCTTCGGCCGCACCGGCACCCTGTTCGCCTTCCAGCAAGCCGGCATCGCCCCAGACCTGGTCACGGTCGCGAAAAGCCTGGCCGGAGGCCTGCCCTTGGCCGGAGTGATCGGCCGGGCCGCAATCATGGACGCCCCGGCGCCTGGCGGGCTGGGCGGCACCTACGGCGGCAACGCCCTCGCCTGCGCCGCCGGACTAGCCGTGCTGGATGCGTTCGAGCACGACGGCCTGCTGGCGCGCAGCGTGGCCCTAGGCAAAGCCCTGCACGCCGGCCTGCGCGCCCTGCAAGCCCAGCACGCCATGATCGGCGACGTGCGCGGGCTGGGCTTCATGCAGGCGGCGGAGCTGGTGAACGCCGCCGGCACGCCAGACCCTGCCGCCGCACAACGGGTAATCGACGCCGCCCGCGAGCGTGGCCTGCTGGTCATCAAGTGCGGCGTGCATCGCAACGTCATCCGCTTCCTGGCCCCGCTGGTGACAACGGACGAGCAACTGGCCCGCGGATTGCAAATCTTCGGCCAGGCGCTGACCGCTGCCAGGCACTGACCCGTCCCGATTGCACCAGGAGGCATCATGACCAAGGACCGATCCAGCCTGCACCAGCTCAGCCAAGCAGACACCGCCATGGTCGAAACCGCAATGCGCCGCGGCGCCAGCCGTCGCGACCTGCTGGCCATGCTGACCGGGGGCGGCCTAGCCCTGGCGACCGCAGGCAGCGTGCTCGGCAGCGCCACCCGCGCCCTGGCGCAAACCCCGAAGCGCGGCGGCCGCATCCGCGTCGCCGGCACCACCACGTCCACCTCCGACACGCTGGACCCCGCCAAGCAGTCCAACGCGACCGACTATTCCCGCTGCAACATGTTCTACGACGGCCTGTTCGACCTCGACGCCAGCCTGGCGCCGCAGCCGTCGCTGGCCGAGGCCGTGCGCAACGACGGCGCCAAGGTCTGGACCTTCACCCTGCGCAAGGGCATCACCTTCCACGACGGCAGCTCGCTGACCGCCGACGACGTTGTATACTCCCTGGCCCGCCACAAGGACCCCGCCATCGGCTCCAAGGCGAAGTCCCTGGCCGACCCGATGACCGACATCAAGGCGACCGGTCCGAACGAGGTGCAGGTCACCCTATCATCGCCGAACGCCGACCTCCCCGTCGTGCTCGGCACCTTCCACTTCAAGGTTATCAAGGCCGGAACGACCGAC
>CAXTFY010000346.1:0-5932 GCA_964243265.1 uncultured Acetobacteraceae bacterium
ATCCAGCATCGCATTCTTCCGCCTAGAGGCAGGGGCCTCCGCACCCGCCACCCCGCCAGCCCAGCCAGTCAAGGCCGCCAACGCATCGCGCCGCCGCGCCTCCGGAGTACCCGCGGTCATCCGGGTGCAGCCACACACCACCAAGGCAGCGCCGCTACGCAGCAGACACGACACAAAGAAGCTGAACGGCTTCGCACTACATCTTACCAACGGCGCGAGTGACAGCCGCGATGCAGAGTTTGAGCGGACGTGAAGGCAGGGGCAATCACAATGACGGCCATCACGGGCGATGGTCGCCTGGACCACATCAGCAAAAAGAACTTCCAACGTCTGGCGCAGTTCATCGAAGAGAGCTGCGGCATCAAGATGCCCTCGAGCAAGATCACCATGGTCGAGGGGCGGCTGCGGCGACGGGTCCGGGCAACCGGGCTCGCGACACTCTCGGAGTACTGCAGCTACTTGTTTGACGATGGTGGGCTCGAGGCTGAGACGATCGAGCTGATCAACGCCATAACAACCAACAAAACGGATTTCTTCCGGGAGCCTGAGCACTTCCGCTATCTGGCCGAGCACGCCGTGCCGCAATTGATGTCCGGCGGCGCCATGAAGGGCAGGCCCTTGAAGGCGTGGAGTGCCGCCTGTTCGATCGGCGCCGAAGCATACACGCTTGCGATGGTGCTCGCCGGGCTGGAACAGCGGCACGGGTTGCGCAGCAGCATCTTCGCCACCGACATCTGCACGGATGTGCTGAAGACGGCCGTGCTGGGGATCTACCCCGAGGCGATGATCGCACCGGTGCCGGCGGACATGCGCCGCAGCTACGTGATGCGGGCGCGTGACCGTGCCAGCCAGACGGTGCGCATCACGCCGGAGTTGCGCGCCATGGTGTCGTTTGGCCGCATCAACCTGATGGAGGCGCCCTATCAGATGGATCGCGAGATGGACGTCATTTTCTGCCGCAACATCCTGATCTATTTCGACAAGGCCAACCAGGAACGGGTCCTGCAGCGGCTGAGCGACCATCTGCGCCCCGGCGGCTACATGTTCCTTGGTCATTCCGAAACAATCGGCGGATTTAACCTGCCATTGGAAGCGGTGGACGCAACCGTGTTCCGGCGGCGATAGGCGCATCATGTCAGAAAAATCAGGCAAAATCCGCGTGCTGATCATCGACGACTCCGCCACGGTCCGGCAGATGATGACCACGATCCTATCGGCCGACCCGGCAATTGAGGTGATCGGGACCGCATCGGACCCCTTCGTCGCCGCCCGCCGGATCCAGGACGAGACGCCGGACGTCATCACGCTGGATGTCGAAATGCCGCGGATGGATGGCATCACCTTCCTGCGTAAGCTGATGGCGCAGCACCCGCTTCCGGTCGTCATGTGCTCGTCACTGACCGAGGATGGATCGACGACGTTGATGCAGGCGCTGGAGGCAGGTGCGGTCGATATCATCCTGAAGCCGCGGGTCGATTTGCCGGAGTTCTTCCAGGAGGCCGCCATCCGCATATGCGACGTGGTGAAGGCCGCGGCACGCGCCCGGGTGCGTGCGAGGCCGCGGGGGGGCGATGGCAAGGCGCCCTTGGAGAAGGCCGGCCCACAGCAGAAGCTGACCGCCGACGTCATGATCGCCGCCCCCATCGTCGGCCACTCGATGGCTCGCACCACCGAGACCGTGGTCTGCATCGGCGCATCGACCGGCGGCACGGAGTCCCTCCGCGTTGTGCTGGAGGCGCTGCCGATGGACTGCCCCGGCATCGCCATCGTACAGCACATGCCGGAGAAGTTCACCGAGGCCTTCGCGCGCCGGCTCAACGGTCTCTGTGCGATGGAAGTGAAGGAGGCCACCGATGGCGACTCGGTGATCCGGGGCCGCGTCCTGATCGCACCAGGCAACAGCCACATGCTGCTGCAGCGAAGCGGCGCGCGATACTACGTCGCCATCAAGGATGGTCCGCTGGTGTCGCGCCATCGCCCCTCGGTGGACGTGCTGTTCCGGTCGGCGGCGCGGTTCGCCGGGGCGAATGCGCTCGGCATCATCATGACGGGCATGGGCGACGACGGGGCGCGCGGCCTTGCCGAGATGAAGCAATCCGGCGCATCGACCATCGCCCAGGACGAGGCGACCTCGGTGGTGTTCGGCATGCCGAAGGAGGCGATCGCGCGCGGTGCCGCCGATAAGATCCTACCGCTGGATCAGCTCGCGTCCGAGATCATCAAAGCCGGGCGGCGATGACACCGGCCAAACCGGCGCATCCCGGGGACCACGTGGTCCTGATGGCCGGTGACTGCCGCTTCAGTGCCGAACCGAGGGTCCTGGTGACCATTCTCGGCTCCTGCGTGTCGGTCTGCCTTTGGGATCAGCAGCGCGGGATCGGCGGCATGAACCACTTCGTACTGCCCACCGACCATGGCCGGCACGGCAGCGCCCGTTATGGCGACGTCGCAATCAACGAACTCCAGACCGGACTGTTGCATTTGGGAAGCCAACTTGCCGACCTGCAGGCCAAGCTATTTGGCGGTGCGGCGGTGCTGCCGTATGCCGGTTATTCCGTCGGCCTGCAGAACGTGACGTTCGCCATGAAGCGGTTGTCGCGAGACGGCATCCCTGTCATTGCGCAGCGGACGGGCGGCACGCTCGGCCAACAGATCAAGTTCAACACCAGAACCGGCGACGTCCTCTTCCGCCATCTCCGGCCGGCAGACCTCGAGCAGTAAGTCTCACCCGGTTGCGTCTGCCAATTGTTCCGGCACAGCGGCGCTTGAACAGGGATCGAGCGGCCTTATGCCCCAGAATGCGACCAGTTGCTCCTGCACCACACGCTCCTGCGCCATGGTATAGAGAGCACCAAGCTCAGCCAGCAGGGCACGAAGCGGCTCCTCGACACCGTCACTGTCAGGCATGATCGATACACTGGCGACGGCCAGAGCAGATTCTACTGCGTCCAGCATCTCGCCGATGCCGCCTGGCAGGTCAAATCGGGTGGAAAATTGGCCTAAGGTGCCGAGCAACGCCTCACCCTGATTGGCGAGCGCTGCGACATCCGTCTCGGTGCGATCGCCCGCGTTGCAAATGCGGGCGGAAGCGGCGCTCAGCGAGCGCGCGGCGGCCTGGGTTTCGGTCTCGCTGCCAGGCTCGGCACTCATGCCGTCACTCAATTCCGCTGCGGCGCGGATCAGCTTGTCCAGAACGGTGACGCACTCGGCGGCGGAGTTCTCCAGGTCGCCACCATGCTGGCCAAGCTCCACGGCGACAACGCGCAACGGGCGCCCGGCCTCTCCGACGCGGTTGGATCTCAGCGTCGTGTTGATCGCCATGAAGTTCACGTCGGCCTTGATGGCCTGGATCGACGTGACCCGGGCGGCCAGGTTGCTGGCGGCGTCGGCGACAAGGATGCCGGTCTCGGTCGCGACGCGATCGGCCGCTTCGACTTCGAAGACCAATTCCAGCGCCAATCCGATCTGGCGTGCGAGCGTGCGGAGGAAGCCGTCTTTCTCACCCGCCGCTTGGCCGTATGCCGCATCACGCAGCCGCAGCAGCTCTCTCACGTCACCGATCAGGGCGGCCATGCTGGTGTTGATCTCTGCAACGTTCTGGCTGAAGTCCTCCATCGTGGCCGCAAGCTGGGCGGCCAGCAGCACACGCACCAAGCCGCCCATTCGTTCACGTTGGTCCGGTGGCAGCGTGGCCTGATATCGGGTCAGGATTCCCAGACCCGCCTGGACGTGATCAATCCGCTGGCTGGTGCTGTCGCCGATCTGCAGCGACCCCAGCACGCGGCCGACCTTTTCCCGCACATCGCGCGCCAGGTTTCCGGCCGCCTCCGCGGCCGCGGCCACCTGATGGTGGTGATGGACGATCACGGCTGAACTGGCGCTCAGTTCGTCGGGGGTGGCCGGGATCAGCACATGGCACCGTCCTTCGAGGATGGCACCATGGGCTTGCGCCTTATGCAGCTCGGTTCCCAGCGCCGCAACGTCGGTTTTAAGGTCCTGAACCTCCCGCCCGCCGGTTTCAATGCATCGGGAGATGTCATGGGCGAACAGGCCGAACTCGGGATCTTCCGTGGCGATGGTGCTGGCGGTGATTTTGATGTTGATCGAAAAGGCTTGCATGTAGCTGAAGCTGCGCTGCATCTCGGCAATGCATCGCAGGAGCGACTCCCGATGCCCAAGCAGATGCTCAACCACAAGCCGGCGCTTGGACTGGGCTGCCGGGAGCGCCGACAGCTTAGCCGCAGCCAAACCCAAATCGGCCGTGGTTGCGGCAGTGATTGCGGGATCCAGCGCTTCGGTCAACCGGTCGAGCCCGCCGATCAGGCTTCCGATGCCGTCAACCGCCTGACACAACACTTCTCCAGCCGCGAGGAACTTCCCTTCGATCAGGCCCTGGACGGCAACCAGCCGGCTGGCGAGTGCCAGGTTTTCCTGTTGTGCGATGCCCGTCACGGCGGCGAACGGCTGATGAGTCATGAAGGAGTCCGTGAAGGTTACAAAGACCGATCATCCGCTTGAGATGCGAAGGTCTGGTAAAGAGGCCACGACGCGACCTTGTTGCATGTGTGGACGCCCCCTTGGGTGCAGGAGGGTGTGCTGCATGGTCTGACGAGCGGTGCAATGGTGGTCATGGGTCCGGCCTGTGACGCGGCACGATGGCTGCTGGCCGGGATGGGTTCCGCGAACAAGCCCCGAACATGGGTGCGGCCACGGGGATGCCTGGGCAACACACGAAGGTCCCCGTCCATCGGCTCGACCGATCATCTCCGGCAGCGTTCCCCTGCACCCCGGCCCCGGCGAGCGGGCCAGGCCGCCGCGGCAGCCCCGGCCGCCGGCGTGGCGAGCGGCTTGCTGCCCCGGCGCGCGTCCCCGGTCGCCAGCGCGGGCCCACACGACCCGGGCCATCGTGTGGGCCAGAGCCACCGCCCCTCGACCGGCGCCGCCGGTCGCTGCTTCGCAGGTGGATCGCAAGGGCGAGAGCGGGCGCGGCTTGCGCTCCAGCAAGGCCAGCCGCCAGGCCGAGGCGCTCTGGCTCGCCGGCTCGGCAGCGCAGATCACCGCCGCGGCCCCCAGCACCAGCACTTGCCGCAGCCGCTCGTTGCCGCCCCGGCTGGTGCCTCCCGCCGTCGCCATTCCACCTGCCGACGCACGCGCACCCTTTGGCTACTCCGCCCCGGTGCTGACGCCCGCCGGTCAAGTGCTGCATCGGCACAAGGCCGAGCCAGGCCGCGAAGTGCCGCCCGGACTGGAACCGGCCAGGGCCGATCGCGAGCGCCAGGCTCGGCGCCCCGGTCGGGCCGAGGCCGGGCACCTCGGCCAGCCGCTGGCGGACCGGATCGGCCTTGTGCCGCTGCTGCATCCGGCGCGGCAACACCGCCGCCAGACGACACACCTCGCCTCACCAACCAGGAGCAACCGTGACTGCCAGTCTCGTGGTCACACTGGACGCGGTTGCCCCCGCACCGGTGCGGCTGACCGCACCCGCATTCCGGGTCCATGCAACAGCGCCAACCCAGGCATCAAGCGCTGGAACGCGGCTCGGAACGCGTCCGGGTCAAGCTGGCGGGACAGGCGGCTGAACGTGTCGTGGCCCGGCACGCCGTTGGCCAGGGTCAAGACGCCGCGCAGAAACACTTCCTCGGACTTCGCGAACAGCGCCATGCCCGCCGCGCAGCACCGAACAGCGCGATCAGCAAAAGCTCGTGGAAATCATGCAGGCCGGCATTGCCCGTCCGCGGGTCGTCCAACTCGTCCCAGCACGCCACGCATCGATCCAAGGCACCACCCCCATGCGCGTTGCGCCCCCGCCGGGTTAGGACCCATCAGCACCGCACCCAGCAAGCCCCTGCCATGCCGACAACGTTCCAAATGCGATCGCCCTGGCCATTGCAGCGTCTCATTGCCGTTCCTGCTCCAACCCACTAGCGTCCCA
>CAXTFY010000347.1:0-5850 GCA_964243265.1 uncultured Acetobacteraceae bacterium
CCAGCAGCGGGTGCTGCGCCCCGGGCGCGTAGCGGCGGTAGTAGGCCCAGGGACCGTCCGGCGCCGGTACGGTGCTGTCGTCCGCCTGGATGCGCCCAACCATCTCGTCGAACAGGGTTTGCTGCAACGCCGCCGTGCCGGCCAGCACCGACTCCGTGTAGGCGTTCTCCGTCAGCAGATGGTCACGGATGTCGGACCGCAGCACGGCCGGGTCACGCAGCACCGCCTGCCAGTTTGGGTCCTTCAGCCAGGCGTAATCGTCCGTGCGTCTGCGACCGAGCTGCTCGATCGTGACAGGGTGGCGTGGGGTAATGGGGAGCGACATGGGAGAGATACTGTCCTGGGTGGTGCAGAAGGCAAATAAACCCGCCAACACGCCTATCTAAGCAGGCTTGCGCGGCCTGCCACACAGATGGCCTGCGGCCGTGCCAGGCCGCGCAAGCCTGCTTAGATTTCCATCCGTGCGCAAACTGGACCGGACCCCTAGAGCGAGACAGATAATTCGGACAGTTCCCCAATGAGGAGAGCGTACCGATGTCCCTGAACGAGTCCGGGCGCCACAGCCTGGAGTTCATGCTGAAGGCCGTTGAACGGTTGGAGGCTGGCGAGCACGCAAGCGCCCTGGCCATTGAGCTGAACCTTCGCATGATCGTCCATCACTGGCGCAACCGGCACTGGCGCAACTGGTTCCGTGCGGGCGGCGCGGAGGCGCTGACGAGCAAGCGTGGGTGCCCGCGCACGCCGGAGGTCCCGCCACCTCCTGCTGCTAATCCCGGCCGCCCTCCAGGTCGTGCAGGTCCTGCCTGCCTCTGACCGCATCACCATCCTCACTGCGCCCAAGCCGTCCGGCAGCGCCTGCCCGCCCTGCGGCGCCATCTCCAGCCGGGTGCGCAGCCATCCAACCCGCACCCTGGCCGACCTGTCCTGGCCGACCTGCCCTGGCAGGCGCGCGCCGTCACCGTCCAGGGGCGGGCACGGTGGTTCCGCCACGGCTGCGCCGGCTCGGCCGCGGCAAGCGCGACATGGTGTCCAACATCAACTTCTGCACCTATGTGCCGGTTGAGCCGGACGGCATGCTTGGTATCGTCGATGACCTTTCCGTGCCTGGCCTCACGGTCGATCTTCGCGCGGAGATGGATGTCGTGGTGGTCGTCTCGAACTGCCTGCAGATCAATGATCCCTGCAGCGGCTTCAATCCGACGCCGGTGCGCATGGGGGTGGCCGCGTGATGTTCTCCAAAGTCCTGATCGCAAACCGCGGCGCAATCGCGTGCCGCATCATCCGCACCTTGAAGGCGATGGACATCTGCCCGGTCGCCGTCTTCAGCGACGCCGATGCCGGCTCCCGCCACGTCGCGGAGGCCTGCGAAGCCGTCCGCATCGGCCCGGCGCCGGCGGCGGAAAGCTACCTGAACATCGAGGCGATCCTGGCTGCCGCCGCGGCGACAGGCGCGCAGGCGATCCATCCCGGCTACGGCTTCCTCTCCGAGAACGCCGCTTTCGCCGAAGCCTGCGCCGCCCGCGGCATCGCCTTCGTCGGCCCCACCCCCGGCAACATCCGCGCCTTCGGCCTGAAGCACGCCGCGCGGTCGCTGGCCGCCCGGCATGGCGTGCCGCTGGCGCCGGGCACCGGCCTGCTGACCGACGAGAGGGCGGCGGCCGAGGCGGCGGGGCTGATCGGCTATCCGGTCATCCTCAAGGCAACGGCTGGCGGCGGCGGCATCGGCATGACGGTGTGCGCTGACGCGGCGGACATCCGCGCGGGCTTCGCCACGGTCGCGCGGCTGGGCGCCGGCAACTTCGGCGACGGCGGCGTCTTCCTCGAACGCCATGTGGCGCGCGCCCGCCACATCGAGGTGCAGGTGTTCGGCGATGGCGCTGGCCGCGTGGTGGCGCTTGGCGAACGCGACTGCTCGCTGCAGCGCCGCAACCAGAAGGTGGTCGAGGAGACACCCGCGCCGGGGTTGCCCGCCGCGACCCGCGACGCGTTGATCGATGCCGCCGTCCGCCTGACTGCCGGGGCGCATTACCGCTCGGCAGGCACGGTCGAGTTCCTCTACGACGCCGAACGCAACGACTTCTTCTTCCTTGAGGTCAACACCCGTCTCCAGGTCGAGCATGGCGTCACCGAGCAGGTGACCGGCATCGACTTAGTCGAATGGATGGTCCGCGGCGCGGCTGGCGACTTCTCCTTCCTCGACGGGTTTCAAGCGAGACCCAAGGGCGCGTCGATCCAGGTACGGCTGTATGCCGAGGACCCGGCCCAGGACTACCGTCCCAGCGCCGGCCGCCTCGTCGGCGTGTCCTGGCCCGAGGGGCCGCGGATCGACACCTGGGTCGATGCCGGCACCGAGGTGTCAGCCTGGTACGATCCGCTGCTCGCCAAGCTGATCGTCACGGCGCCGACGCGCGGGGCGGCGGTGGCGGCGATGCAGGTCGCGCTCGATCAAACGGCAATCGCGGGCATCGAGACCAACCTCGACTGGCTGCGCACGGTGGTCCGCTCGGAGGCGTTCACCAGCGGCGCGGTCTCCACCCGCGCGCTTGCCGGCATCGCCTATGCGCCGCGTGGCATCCGCGTGCTGGCCGGTGGCGCCTTCACCACGGTGCAGGACTATCCCGGCCGCCTGGGCCTTTGGGACGTGGGCGTGCCGCCCTCGGGACCGATGGACGCGCTGGCCTTCCGCCTGGGCAATCGCCTGCTCGGCAACGTGGAGGGCGCGGCCGGGCTGGAGATCACCGCGGCCGGGCCGACGCTGCTGGTCAATGCTCCCACTCGCCTGTGCCTCACCGGCGCCGACTTCGGCTCGACGCTCGATGGCGTGCCGGTCGGCTGCTACGCGGCGTTCGACGTGGCGGCCGGGCAGGTGCTGAAGACCGGCCGCGTCGCTGTCGGCATGCGCGGCTACATCCTCGTGGCCGGGGGCATCGATGCGCCACGCTATCTCGGCAGCCGCAGCGCCTTTACCCTGGGTGAGTTCGGCGGCCATGCCGGCCGGGCGGTGATGACGGGCGACACGCTCCATCTCGCGAGAGCGCCGACGCAGGGGGAAACCGCGGCGCTTGCGCCGGCGGACCGGCCCATGATCACGCGCGAGTGGACGCTCAATGTGCTCTATGGCCCACACGGCGCGCCCGACTTCTTCACAGCCGCCGACATTGCCATGCTGCGGAACACGGCGTGGAAGGTGCATTATAATTCCAACCGCACCGGCGTCCGCTTGGTCGGCCCCAAGCCGCAATGGGCGCGCAAGGATGGCGGAGAGGCAGGGCTGCATCCCTCGAACATCCACGACAACGCCTATGCGATCGGCGCGATCGACTTCACCGGCGACATGCCGATCATCCTGGGGCCGGACGGCCCGTCGCTGGGCGGCTTCGTCTGTCCCTTCGTGGTCGCGCAGGCGGACCTGTGGAAGGTGGGCCAACTCGCCCCGGGCGATGGGGTGCGCTTCGCGGTTATCGGCAACGCCGCTGCAACCGCCGCCGAACAGGCCCAGGACCTGCTCATCCGCAGGCTCGCCAGTCCTGCGCGGCAGACGAGACTGGCGCGGGAGGCGAGACTGCAGCGGGGCGAACAGCTCGGCTCGCCGATCCTGCACGCCAGGGCCGGGGAGGGGGCTCGCCCGTCCGTGACGTACCGGCAGCAAGGCGACCGCAACCTGTTGGTCGAATATGGCCCCATCGTCCTCGACCTCGAGCTGCGCCTGCGCATCCACGCGCTGATGCTTGAGATCGGGCGTCTCGACTTGCCCGGCATCATCGACGTGACGCCTGGCATCCGGTCGCTGCAGGTGCATTACGACAGCCGGCGGCTGCGGCAGGCGGCGCTGGTCGAGGCGCTCGCCACGGCCGAGGACCGGCTGGGTGGCCTCGACGGCTTCGAGATCCCCTCGCGCATCGTCCACCTGCCGCTGTCTTGGCAGGACCCGGCGATCTACCAGACCATCGAGAAGTACATGGCCTCGGTGCGCGACGATGCGCCGTGGTGCCCGGACAACATCGAGTTCATCCGCCGGGTCAACGGGCTGGACAGCATCGAGGGCGTCAGGCGCATCGTGTTCGACGCCGAGTATCTCGTCATGGGGCTGGGCGACGTTTACCTCGGCGCGCCGGTGGCGACGCCGATCGACCCGCGGCACCGCCTGGTCACAACCAAGTACAATCCCGCGCGGACGTGGACCCCGCCAAACGTGGTCGGCATCGGCGGCGCCTACATGTGCATCTACGGGATGGAGGGGCCGGGCGGCTACCAACTGTTCGGCCGCACGATCCAGGTGTGGAATGCCTGGCGCCAGACGGATGCCTTTCGCGACGGCAAGCCGTGGCTGCTGCGCTTCTTCGACCGGGTTCGCTTCTTCCCTGTCAGCCATGACGAGCTGACCGGGTGGCGCCGCGACTTCCCCGTCGGCCGCCGCTCGATCCGGATCGAGGAGGGGACGTTCCGCCTGTCGGAGCATCGTGCCTTCCTGGCGGAGAATGCCGACGGGATCGCCGCCTTTCAGGCCAGACGAGAGGCCGCCTTTGCCGACGAGCGGGCCGAGTGGGAGCGCAACGGCGAGTTCGACCGAGTCGCAGCACCAACCGAAGATGCCGGCAACGGTGCCGATGCGGCCGAGATCGACCTGCCCGGCGGCTGCGAGCTGGTGGAAGCCCCGTTGGGGGGCAACGTATGGAAGCTGCTCGTCGCCGAAGGGGCGGCTGTGAAGGTGGGCGAGACCATCGCAGTCATCGAGGCGATGAAGGCAGAGACGCGAGTCGTGGCCCCGATGAGCGGCGTCGTGCGCCGGATCTACGTGCAGGAAGGACAGTTGGTCGCGCCAGGCGGCGCCATGCTGGCGATGGAGGTTGCCTGATCAAGCCACCCTTCGAAATGGCAACCATCGCCGTCGCTGTTGCATCCGGCGAGTTGACGGCTGTGGCGGCCGTTCGCGAGGCAATCGCCGCGCATTGATGTCCGGTGCGCGGCGACTGCCCCTGTCCAAGGGACGGGTGAACAAGGCCGTGGTCGTCAGCGATGATCACCCTGCCTTGCTACGCGCCCGTCGGCGCAAGGGGCAGTCGTCCAAACAGGACGCCCAGCTCCACCAGCGCTACCCTATGCGCTCGGAGGGTTTTCACGGCGGGGCGGGCTGCGGCAGCCTTCAAGGGCGGGCTTGACATGGACGCAGCCGATTGCGCCGCCGGGACGCCGTGCGACGTGCCCGCCGGGTACGTGGACTACGTCCGGCACGAGCCCGGCGGCCTGACCGTCAACTGGTGGCGGGGAGTCGGACCGACCCACACCCTGTTCGTCGTCGAAAGCTTCCTCGATAGGCTGGCAGCGGCAGCCAAGCAGGCCCCGGTCGCGTTCAGCCGGGCGGTGTCGGCGAGGCTGGCACGGCAGCGGCGGCTCCCGCCTTGGGCGATGCGATCTGCGCGGCCACCGGACGCCGGCTGCCGTTCGGCAATGGCCAGCGAAAAGAGGCATGACATCATGCTTCCGGCGCAACACCGGCTGCTCGGATGCGCATATGCCATGCACCTGGACGACACGCTTGGACGTGTGCGGGCTGATCCGGCTACCCTGCTCCATGGGCGGCCTTCTTTGATGATGTCTCGACAGCTCCATCATGGCGCACAGATGCCGCGCGGCGGCCGTCCTCACCGACAGGGGGTGACGGGCTGCAGTCCCGGTCTTGCACCTGCTGGTTCGCCACGCCGCCAGCGCTCCGCGCAATGACGAGCGCGGGCGACGGGAAACCGGTCGGAGCAAAGGACGGCTGTATCGTATCCCACATGCAACACGTTTGCATTAGGCAACGGGCGTGAGCAGCGGCGCTGCCGGGGCCAGGCGACGCCAGCAGGCCAG
>CAXTFY010000348.1:0-5846 GCA_964243265.1 uncultured Acetobacteraceae bacterium
GTGGCCAAGGCGCTGGTGGACGTGGCCACAGGCTGGTTCGGGCAGATGCGCGGGGCGCTTGGCCTAGTCACGGTCGTGTCTTGCACCCTGTTCGCCGCAATCTGCGGTTCCTCCGTCGCGACCGCGCTGGCCATGGGCACCATCCTGGTGCCGGCGATGATCGAGCGTGGCTATCCCCGGCACTTCGCCCTGGGCGTGGTCGGCGCCTCCGGCACCATCGGCATCGTCATCCCGCCCAGCCTGTCGTTGATCCTGTACGGGCTGATCGCGGAGCAGTCCGTGCCGCGGCTGTTCCTGGCCGGTATCCTGCCAGGCTTGCTGCAGGCTGCCACCTTCTTCGCCTGGGTGCTGTTCTACGCCTATCGCTACAAGCTGCCGCGGGAGCCCGCGGTGCCGCGCGGCCAGACCCTGCGCAACACGCTGCAGGCGCTGCCGGCCCTGTGCGTGCCCCTCATCGTCATGGTGGGCATCTACGGCGGGCTGATGACCGTCACGGAGTCCGCGGCCGTCGCCGCGACGACGGCCCTGGTGGTCAGCCTGGTGTTCTACCGGGGCTTCCGCCCATCGGAGACGCTGGGCGTGATCGCCGACGCCATCAAGAGCGCCGGCACCATCATGATCATCGTCGCCACCGCGCTCGCCTTCGGCCACTGGATGACGGACTCCGGCGTGCCGGCCAAGCTGGTACAGTTCACCCTGGACCATCACCTGCACCCCTGGCAGTTCCTGCTGACCATCAACGTGCTGCTGCTGGTGCTGGGCTGCTTCCTGGAGGTCGCGGCGACCCTGCTGGTGGTCATGCCCATCCTGGCCCCGGCGCTGCACCCGCTGGGCGTCGATCCCGTGCACTTCGCGATCGTCTTCACCCACAACATGGAGATTGCGCTGATCCACCCGCCGGTGGGCCTGAACCTCTACGTGCTCGCCACCATCTCCACCGCGCCGATCATGGAGGTGGTGCGGGGCATCTTCCCCTTCCTGCTGCTGCTGCTGATCTGCCTGGGGATCATCACCTACGTGCCGGAACTGTCGCTCTGGCTGCCGAACCTGGTCTATGGCGCGGGCTGAACCCTCATCTCGGTTTGAGCACCGGCCGCGGTCCGTCGATCAGGCGGTGCCCGGCCAGCACGTGGTCCCGCACGGCCCTGCGGCTGATCTTGAGCATGGCGTTGCGCGGCAGTTCCGGCATGGCGAGCAGGGCGCGGGGCCGCTTGTACTGCGTCATGCCGGCCATCGCGGCGCGCATCACTGCTTCCCAGCCCGGCGCCGGGTTCTCGGCCACCGCGACGATCACCTGGCCCCAGTACTCGGAGTCGATCCCGAACACCGCCACCTCGCCGCGGCCCAGTGCCGCGCTGAGCACGCGCTCGACCTCCTCCGGCGCGACCTTGTAGCCGCCGGACTTGATGACGTCGGCGGCACGCCCGGTCAGGTGCAGCCGGCCCCGGTCGTCGAAGTAGCCGAGGTCGCCGGTCTCGTGGAATCCGCCGGGCAGAAGCGGTTCGTAGCCCTCCGGCCGGATGGTGCCCGCCATCATCTGCTGGGCACGGATGCGGACCTCCCCCACCGTGCCGGGCGCCGCGCCGGGTGCCGCGCCGGATTGGCCGTCGATGGTGATCTCCACGCCGCTGGCGGGCCAGCCAACGCAGGCATCGGCGTGCTCGCCGCCCTCGGCGTACCAGGCCTCGGTTTCCGGCGCTTCCAGCACGGTGATGGGATTGACCACCTCGGTCTTGCCGTAGGTGATGCGGATGACCGGGCCGAAGATGGCGCGGGCGCGGGCATACAGGCGCGGCGACAGCACGGCGGTGCCGCAGTAGATCGTCTTCAACCCCGGCAAGCCCGTTCCTTCCGCGGCGGCGACGATCTTGGCCAACACCGTCGGCGGCGCGAACATCTCGTCCACCTCGCTCCGGCGGATCAGGCCGATGACGTGGCCGGCGTCCACCCCGTCCAGCAGCACCACGGAGCCGCCGACGTCCAGGTAGGCGAAGGTCAGCAGGCTCGCCCCGTGCGAGAACGGCGTCATCAGCAGCAGCCGGCTGTTTGGTCCCGGCCGGTGCGGCATGGTGGCGCGCTGCAGCAGGTTGCCCATCCAACGGCCGCGCTGCGTGGTGACGATGCCCTTCGAAGGACCCGTGGTGCCGGAGGTGAAGCCGACCCTGGCCCAATCCTCCATGCCGGTGGCCGGCAGCTCATCCGCGACCAGCGGGCGCTCCCCGACCTGCTCGACCCGGTGCACCGTAAGCCCGAGCCCCTCGAAGAACCCGGCCTCCCCACCCGTGGTGACGACGTGGCGGACCTGGCCCAGGCCGAGGCAGTGGCGACGGTCCGCCTCGTTCAGGTTCGGGTTCAGCGCCAGGTCCGCGGCGCCGGACAGCGCGATGCCATAGCCCGCCCAAACGGAGGCGATGCTGTTGCGCACCACGCTGGCGACGGGTTCGCCGGGCTGCACGCCGGCCGCGACCAGATCATGCGCCAGGCCAGCCGCCTTGCGGAACAGAGCGTCGTAGCGGATGGCGCCATTACGGTCGGTGACCGCGATGCGGTCCGCGAAGCGCCTGGCGACGACGGCAAGGGCCGCGGCCCGGGCGAGCATTTCAGGCATGGGACGACCTCCGTTGCTGCCGGGGGGACGTTGCTTGCCCCCGGTAACTATCTACGTAGTATGCGACAGCATATGCAGAAAGAAAACCATGTCTAGCGCCAAGCCTCTCAGCGGAACCGTAGTAATCGAGATTGGCCACAGCATTGCCGCGCCGTTCGCGGGCCTGATCTTCTCGGAACTTGGTGCGGAAGTGTTGAAGGTGGAGAACCCGAAAGGTGGCGACCATGCGCGCGGCTGGGGGCCGCCGTTCTGGGAAGGCACGGCGTCCGCCTTCCACGCCTATAATCGCGGCAAGAAGGGGCTGACGGTCGATTTTGGCGACCCGACAGCCGTCGCAGCGCTGCGGACGTTGATCCTGCAGCGGGCAGACGTCGTCATCCAAAACCTGCGGGCCGGAGTGTTCGAGGCGGCCGGGCTGGGTGCGGCCGGGCTGCTGGCGGAGAAGCCGGAGCTGATCGTCTGCAACGTCGGCGCCTTCGGCGACGCCGGGCCGCTGACCAACAAGCCCGGCTACGACCCATTGATGCAGGCCTTCGCCGGGCTGATGAGCATCACCGGCGAGGGCGGCGGGCGTCCGCCCGTGCGCACCGGCGCCTCGCTGGTGGACATGGGCGCGGGCATGTGGGCGACCATCGGCATCCTGGCGAGCCTGATCGAACGGGCAAGGACGAAGCGCGGCGGCTGCGTCAGCACCTCCCTGTACGAGACGGCGCTGAGCTGGCTGACCCTGCCCATGGCGAGCTACGGCGCCTCGGGCGAGACCAGGCGGCCCTACGGCTCCGGCGTGGCGGAGATCGTGCCCTACCAGTGCTTCCCCACGCGGGATGGCTGGCTGATGATCGCGGCCGGCAATGACGCGCTGTATCGCAAGCTCTGCACGGTGCTGGACCGTCCGGAATGGGCGGTGGATGAGCGGTTCACCACCAATGCCGGACGGGTGGCGCACCGGGAGGTGCTGCTGCCGATGATCGAGCAGGCCACGCGGCCCCAGGCGCTGGACGCGCTCGCGGCGCGGCTGGACACGCTCGGCATCCCCAATGCGCCGCTGCAGGACGTTGCCCAGGTCGCGGCACATCCCCAAACGGAGGCGCTGGGCATCTTGCAGGCACAACGGGAGGGTGGGCTGCGCATGGTCGGCCTTCCCGTCAGCTTCGACGGGACACGGCCGAGGATGCAGTGGCCGGTGCCGCGCCTGGGCGAGCACAACGACCTCCTGGACAAGGCGCAGTAATATGCAGGCAGAGTACGAGACGCTCCTGGTGACCCGGCCCCATCCGGACGTGCTGCTGGTCACGATGAACCGTCCGGCGGCGATGAATGCCATGAACACGCACATGGGCCTGGACATGCTCGACGTGTTCGGGACCCTCGGCGCCCATCCGGGCACCTGCCGCGCCGTGGTGCTGACGGGCGCGGGCGACCGGGCCTTCTGCGCCGGCGGCGACCTGAAGCAGCGCCGCGGCATGACGGATGCGGAGTGGCAGGCGCAGCACCACGTCTTCGAGCGCAAGGCCGCGGCGTTGATCGCCTGCCCGGTGCCGGTGATCGCCGCGGTGAACGGCGCGGCCTATGGCGGCGGGTGCGAGATGGCCTTGGCCTGCGACTTCATCTACGCCGCCCGCGCCGTGCGCTTCGCCCTGCCGGAAGTGACCATCGGCATCATGCCCGGCGCGGGCGGCACCCAGACCCTGCCGCGCGCCGTGGGTGAGCGCCGGGCCAAAGAGCTGCTGCTGAGCGGGCAGCCCTGGTCGGCCGAGGATGCGGAGCGCTGGGGCATGGTCAACCGCGTGTGCGAACCGGGCGCGCTGCTGGACGAGGCGCTGGAAACAGCGGTCGTGATCGCCGGCAACGCGCCAATCTCCATCCGGCAGGCCAAGCGGTCCATGCACCACGGCTTGTCCATGAGCCTGGAGGACGGGATGCTGTTCGAGATCGAGGCCTACAACCGCATGGTGCCGACCGAGGACCGCCGCGAGGGCGTGCTGTCGTTCAGCGAGAAGCGCAAGCCAGTGTTCAAGGGACGCTAGGGATGGACATGCATCAAACGACCGACCTCCCCGTAACCGTCGAACTCGGCGAGGACTATCCGGAGCTGCGGCAGGCGGTCCGGCGCCTGTGCGAGAACTACCCCGGCACATACTGGCGGGACCTGGACGAGCAGTCGGGCTACCCCACCGCATTCGTCAAGGAACTGACGCAAGCCGGGTTCCTCGGCGCGTTGATCCCGGAGGAGTACGGCGGCACCGGCCTGCCGCTGCGCGCCGCCGCGGTGATCCTGGAGACGATCAACGCCAGCGGCTGCACCGCGTCCCCGGCGCACGCGCAGATGTACATCATGGGCACGCTGCTGCGCCACGGCAGCGAGGCGCAGAAGCAGCGCTACCTGCCGCAGATCGCCTCCGGCGCGCTGCGCCTGCAGGCCTTTGGCGTCACGGAGCCGACCTCAGGCTCCGACACCACCAAGCTGAAGACACGGGCGGAGAAACGCGGCGACATCTACGTGGTCACGGGACAGAAGGTCTGGACCTCGCGCGCGCTGCATTCGGACATGATGCTGCTGCTGGCCCGTACTACGCCGTTGGACCAGGTGAAGAAGAAGACCGACGGGCTTTCGGTGTTCCTGGTGGACCTTCGTGGGGATCATGGCGGCCGGCTGGACATCCGGCCGATCAAGGCGATGATCAACCACAACACCACCGAGATCTTCATGGACGGGCTGGAAGTGCCGGCCGCCAACCTGATCGGCGAGGAAGGGCGCGGATTCCGCTACATCCTGGACGGCATGAACGCGGAGCGGGTGCTGGTGGCGTCCGAGTGCATCGGCGACGGCCGCTGGCTGCTGGAGCGCGCCGTCGCCTACGCTGGGGACCGCCGGGTCTTCGACCGCGAGATCGGGCAGAACCAGGGCGTGCAGTTCCCGTTGGCCCGCGCCTTCGCGGAGCTGGAAGCGGCGGACATGATGTGCCGCCGGGCCGCCGCGGTGTTCACCGCCGGACGGGACTGCGGGGCGGACGCGAACATCGCCAAGCTGCTGGCCTCGGAAGCCACATGGAAGGCGGCGGAGGCGGCGATGCAGACCTATGGCGGTTTCGCCTTCGCGCGGGAATACGACATCGAGCGGAAGTGGCGGGAGTCGCGGCTGTATCAGGTGGCGCCGATCTCGACCAACATGGTGCTGTCCTACCTGGCGCAGCACGTGCTGGGGCTGCCGCGGTCGTTCTGACCGTGGTTTGTGCTG
>CAXTFY010000349.1:0-5821 GCA_964243265.1 uncultured Acetobacteraceae bacterium
CTCGCCCTTGCGGTCCGGGCTGTAGCGGTAGAGCACGGCGGGCGGCGCCGAACCGAGCCTCAGCCCTTCAGGGACTACCTTCGCAGCAGCGACAGCCGGACGGTCAGCTTGCGGCGCGGCGTTCCAGCACGCCACGGTCCCGGCGGCACTGCATGAGCGGCTGTATCGAGTGGCCGAACGCATCCATGCCGGTGATGAAATCATCGAACGTCAGCATGATCCCTTTCACTCCCGGGATCGTCGCGACCTGGTCGAGCATCGCCGCCACGTGGGCGTAGGAACCGACCAGCGTGCCCATGCTGAAATTGATCGGCGATGGCGAGCGCTGGATCGTCGCCGCCATCGAGGTGTCCGCAGTCGCGGTGTCCTCGGCGGCCTTGCCGAGCAGGTGCGCGAGCGCCTCCTGGTCGGCGCCGGCATTGTAGTGGTCCCACTTCGCCATGGCGGCTTCGTCGGTCGCGGCGGCGATCACCATGTAGAGGAGGTAACTGCCCACATCGCGCCCGGTGCGGCTCGCGTGCTGGAGCAAGCGTCCGGCCGTGCCGGCGGCTTTCGTGGGCTCGTTGATCCCCTCGCCGAATGCGAAGTTGTAGTCGCAGTATTGCGAGGCGAACGCCATGCCGCGATCGCTCTGCCCGGCGGCGACCAGCTTGATCGGCGCTTTCGGGCGCGGGCTGAGCTGGCAATCGTCCATCGTGAAGTAGGAGCCCTTGAAGTCCGAGCAGCCATCTTCCCAGAGCTGGCGCAACACCTGCACGTATTCCGTGCTGTAGTCGTACCTGGTGCCGAAGTAGTCATCGCCGGGCCAAAGCCCCATCTGGCTGTATTCGATCTTGTGCCAGCCGGAGACGATGTTGACGCCGAACCGGCCGCCCGAGACGTCGTCGATGGTGCTCGCCATGCGGGCGACGATGGCGGGGGGGATGGTCAGCACCGCGACCGAGGCGTAGAGCCGGATGCGCGTTGTCACCGCGGCCAGGGCGGACATCAGGGTGAAGCTCTCGAGGCCGTGGTCCCAGAACTCGGTCGGGCCGCCGAAGCCGTGCAGCTTGATCATCGAGAGCGCGAAATCGAGGCCGTAGGATTCAGCCCGTTGCACGACCTGCCGGTTCAGCTCGAAGCTCGGCATGTATTGCGGCGAGGTCGCGGAGATGATCCAGCCGTTGTTGTTGATCGGGATGAACACGCCGATATCCATCGTCTGGCCTCTACAAGATGTCTGCGGGGGAGCGGAGCAAATGGCGTGCCATCGTCATGCCAGTTGTGCGCGCACCTCGGCCAGCATGGCCTGGCGTTGATGCCGGGCGGCGAGCGCGCCGGGCATGTCCACCGCGACGAAGCGCGCCGGCGCGTGCGGCTGGAGCTGGCCGATGAGGTCCATGTCGGCGGAGATGACGGTGCCGAGCATGAAGTAGCCGCCGCCCGACACGGCGTCGCGATGCAGCACGATCGGCTCGCTGCCGCCGGGCACCTGGATCGAGCCGTAGGGGTAGCAACTGTCAACGATGTTGCTGGGGTCCGAACCCGCTCCGAACGGCTGGGTCCGTTCGTTGAACGCGAGCGGGCGGCCGCCGCGGAAACGGTAGCCGATGCGGTCGGCCTCGGGCGCTACTTTCCAGGTGTCTGCGAAGAAGCCGGCGCCTGTCGCCTCGGTCAGGCGGTGCCAGTAGAGGCCGGGCAGGACGCGCAGCTCTGCGGTTTCGGCTGGCAGCCGACGGTGCGACGCCGCGACAGTGCGGTGTTCGGCGGTGGTGTGCGCGTCGGAGAGGGTTTGCAGCCGGTCTGCCGCCCTTAGTGCGCGTCCTTCGAAGCCGCCTAGCGCACCCAGCAGGTAGGTCGAACGGCTTTCCAGCACGGGTGGCACGTCGATGCCGCCGGCGACCGCAATGTAGGCGCGGGCGCCGTGGCGCAGGGTTGCGAATGACAGCACCTGCCCGGCCCTGACCATGAACGATGTCCAGGTTTCCCGCTCGGCGCCGTCGACGCGCGGCGCCAACTCGGCGCCGGTCACGGCCACCATCGCGTCGTGCCCGAACCGCAGTTCCGGGCCCATGAATACCGCTTCGAGCACGGCCGCATCTTCGGCGTTGCCGACCAGCATGTTGGCGACGCGCAGCGCGTAGCGGTCCATGCCGCCGGAGAGCGGGATGCCCAGGTGGTAATAGCCGGGGCGGCCTAGGTCCTGCACCGAGGTGGAGAGGCCGGGCTTGAGGACTTCAATGGCCATGCAGCGTCTCCATGACGGCGCGGCTGGTTGCCTCGGGGCTGTGGCGAAAGGCGTTGAGGTCGAAGGTGACGGGGCGGATGCGGGGTTCGTAGCGGCCCTGGTCCACGGCTTCGACGGCCTGGTCGTAGCCGGCGCGGTCAACCGGCTTGAACGCGACGATGTCGCCGGGGCGGAACAGGATCATGAACTCGCGCAAGTAGCTGATCCGCTGGCGCGGGTCGTAGATCGGCATCGGGGTGATGCCGAGCATCTGGTAGCCGCCGGCGCCGCGGACCGAATAGATGCAGCCGAAGCAGCCGCCGTGGCCGACGGTCAGGCGCGGCGTGTCGGTGCGCGGGCGGAGGTACTTCGGGACTTCGATCTGCCGGGCCCGCTCGACCATTTGGTACATGAACGGTAGCCCGGCCACGAACCCCACCATCGAGACGAACCACGGCGTGCCCGAATGCGCGGCGATGAAGGCGTCGATGTCGCCGAAGCCGTTGATGCGGGCGGCGTAGTCCAGGTCGGTGCCGGAAGGGTCCTGGTGGCGCTCGCGGAAGCGCATCAGGGTCTCGTGGGTCCAGGGATCGTTGTAGTGGACCGGCACCTCGATGATGCGGGTCTGCAGCACCGGGTCGGCCTGGCCTGCCTGCGATTCCAGCCGCTTCAGCTCGGCGAGCAGGTCGTCGGGCGCGATGCGGTCGGGGTCGAACTTGATCTGGAAGGATGCATTCGCCGGGCAGATCTCGGTGACGCCGGCGATGCGGCTCTCGCGCACCGCGTTGGTCAAGGAGAGGCTGGTGAAGAAGGCGTCGAGCGACATCGCCTCGCTGACCTCGACGAAGATGTGCTCGTCGCCGCCGAACGAATAACGTGCGGTCATGGGTGGGGGTCCTCCGTGGCGACCGGGTGGGCTTCGAGCCAGGTTTCGAGCCAGCGCGTGTGGACATCGGCGGCGATGATGTCGGGCGCTTGCAGCAATGCGGCGTGCAGGCGCTGCGTCGTCGGCACGCCCGCGATGGCGAGTTCGCCCAGCGCGCGGCCGAGGCGGCGCAGGGCGCTCGGGCGGTCCTGGTCCCAGACGATCAGCTTGCCGAGCAGCGAGTCGTAGAAGGGTGGCACTTGGCAGCCCGGATAGAGCATGGTGTCGAAGCGGACGCCGGGACCGCCGGGCAGCACGACGGTGTCGATGCGGCCCGGCGCCGGGGCGAAGTTGCGCGATGGGTCCTCGGCGTTGATCCGCACCTCGATGGCGTGGCCCGATACGCGGATCGCGTCTTGGCGTAAGTGCAGCGTCTCGCCGCTGGCGATGCGGATCATCTCGCGCACGAGGTCGATGCCGGTGACCATCTCGGTGACCGGGTGCTCGACCTGGATGCGGGTGTTCATCTCGATGAAGAAGAAGTCCGTGGTTTGGGGGTCAAAGAGGAACTCCAGCGTGCCCGCGCCGCGATAGGCGACCGACTCGGCCAGCCGGGCGGCGGCTTCGCACATCGCGGCACGCACGGCCTCGGGCACCCCGGCGGCGGGGGCTTCTTCCCATACCTTCTGCCGCCGACGCTGCAACGAGCACTCCCGTTCGTGCAGGTGGATGGCGCGCATGCCGTCGCCGAGCACCTGCACCTCGACATGCCTGGCCCGCGGGATGAAGCGTTCGAGGTACAGGCCGCCGTCGCCGAATGCCGCCTCGGCTTCCTGGCGCGCGGCGGGGAGCAGCGCCGCGAGTTCGGTTGCATCGGCCGCCACGCGGATGCCGCGGCCACCGCCGCCGGCTGCGGCCTTCAGCATGACGGGGTAGCCGATTTCGGCGGCGATGCGCGCGACCTCCGCCGGGTCTTCGAGGCGTCCCTTGGAGCCGGGTACGACGGGCACGCCGGCCTGCGCCGCCGTTGCGCGCGCGGCCGCCTTGTCGCCCATGCGGCGGATGGTTTCTGGCGCCGGGCCGATGAACACCAGGCCGGCTGCCTCGACCGCTTCGGCGAAGGCGGCGTTCTCGGACAAGAAGCCGTAGCCCGGATGGATCGCATCGGCGCCGTGGGCGAGTGCCGCCGCGATGTGCAGCTCGGGCCGCAGGTAGGATTTGGCGGCATGGGCCGGGCCGATCTCGACGGCTTCGTCGGCCATCCGCACCGCGAGCATGTCGCGGTCGGCGCTGCTGTGGACCTGCACGGTGGCGATCCCGAGTTCCTTAGCGGCTCGGATGATTCGCACCGCGATCTCGCCGCGGTTGGCGACCAGGATTTTTCGGATGGCCAACCGGTTCAGTCTTCCAGCTCGTAGAGCGGCTGGCCGGCCATGATTGGGTCCTCGTTCTCGACGAGGAAGCGCACGAGCTTTCCGGCGGTCTCGGCGGCGATCAGGGTGAAGGTCTTCATCACCTCGATCAGCCCGACCGTGTCGCCGGCTGCAACCGTGTCGCCCTCGGATTTGAACACGGGAGCGCCGGGTTCGGGCGACCGGTAGAAGGTGCCGGGAAGCGGCGAGGCGATGGTTCGGATTGGCATGGGAGAGGTCTCCGTTCAGGCCGGTTCGTTCAAGCGGGGACCGGCTCGGACCGCGCGACGAACTGGGCGGGCGGGGCGATGCGGATGCCGTTGCGCTCCAGCGCCGCCCGCATGGCGGTTGCCATCGCCAACGCGCCGGGGGTGTCGGAGTGGAAGCAGATCGACTCGAAGTCGATGTCGATCACGTCGCCCTCGACCGTCGCGACCTTGCCTTCGAGGCAGGCGCGAACGACCTTTTCGGCCACCTTTGCCGGGTCGGGTGCGGCGACCCGGCGCGCGAACACGATCGAGCCGGAGCGGTCGTAGTCGCGGTCGGCGTAGAACTCGCGCACGACGGGCTGGCCGGCGATGCGCGCGATGCCCGCGGTGACCGAGCAGTCCATGCAATAGAGGTAGAGGTCCGGCCCTACTGCTTGCAGCGCCTCGGCCAGCGCCTGCGAGAACGCCTCGTCCTTGGCCGCATGCATGTAAAGCGCGCCGTGCGGCTTGACGTGCTGCAGCTTGAGGCCGTGACGCCGGGCGAACTCACGCAGTGCGCCGAGTTGGTATAGCACTTCGTTCACCAGCTCCGCCGGCGAGCCGGTCATGAAGCGGCGGCCGAAGCCATGCAGGTCACGGAAACCGGGATGGGCGCCGATGGCGACGCCGTGCTGGCCCGCCATGGCGACCGTGGCGTCCATCAGGTTGGGGTCGCCGGCGTGGAAACCGGTGGCGATGTTGGCCGAGCTGATCAAGGGCATCAGCGCACTGTCGGGCGCGTCGCCCAGCGTCCACGGCCCGAGGCCCTCGCCCATGTCGCAGTTGATGTCGATTGTCCTGGCCATCCTTGCCTCCTATTCCGCTGCCTGCAAGTTGGTCGAAGCGGGCAGGCCCATGAAGGCGCGCAGGGAGCGCTCCAGCACGGCCGGGTCGAGCCCGTCGATGATGAACACCAGCCGCGACCGCCGGTCCGCATCCGGCCAGGCCGCCATGTGGGTGGGCTTGTGCACGAGGTGCTGCACGCCGTGCACGGCGACTGGGGTGTCGCTGTCGGCCACGTTCAGGATGCCCTTGACCCGGAGCACCGATGCGCCATGCCGGTTGAGCAGCATCGTCAGCCAGATGCCGA
>CAXTFY010000350.1:0-5803 GCA_964243265.1 uncultured Acetobacteraceae bacterium
CACGGCGGAACTGCAGCATCGGGTGCTCCCCGACCGGATGGTGCGGGGCAAGAAATGCGCCGAAGTTTAAACGTGCCATGCTGGAGGCTCCCGAACAGGAAAGAACAACTTAGCCGGATATGAGCGTCTGGTACCTCGGCCCGGAAGCCGGGTAAGCGGCTTACGACCCGGACTCCTGTTGAGCAACATGAGAACCCGATCGCAACAAATCCAACAATGCAATCTAGACCAGAACCCTAGGGAGGTTCACGGGTCAGATAGCGTCCGTCAAGCTGGCAAAGCATGCAAAGTTCTGGGGTGCTGACGTGATTGGGTGGGTTCTGCACCTTCGGAATGGGGGTGAGCTGACGACGCAGCGCGCGGCCCGGCGCGACCACTCCACAGCTTTGCATGCTCCCCCGGCCAGCCCATAGCCTGCTTGCCGCGCACCAGGGTGTCGCATACAACAGTATGTGAGAGACGTCCCCATCGGCGCCCGCCGCGCCGGAGACGAAAGCTATGGCCAAGATCGCCGTTGGGCGCAGCGCTGGCACGATCGTCGTCCCCCCTGAAGGTGACGTTGCGCGACATCAAACCGCCGGTCTGCGCCGTCTCGTGCTGCCTGGGACGATGACGCTGGCAGAACTGCATGAGGCTATCCAGGCGGCCTTGGGCTGGCATGGCGGCCATCTCCATGACTTCGACATCGCCGGCCGCCAGCATGGGGATCCGCGGATCCTCGAGAACGTCGCCGACGAGACACGGTTGACCTTGAACGGCCTACTGAGATCCGGGGTCGCCCGCTTCACCTACACGTACGACCTCGGCGACAAGTGGCAACACCAAGTGCTGATCGAGCGGACCCAGCCGGCGCTCGACGCAGGCAGTTATCCCGCTTGCGTCGCAGGGAAGCGTAACTGCCCTCCGGAGGACTGCGGCGGCCCTTGGGGCTACGCCGAACTCCTGGCGGCCATCGCCATCCTACCCATCCCGACCACGCCGACCGCCGCGCCTGGCTCGGTGAGGGTTTCGACTCCGACGAGTTCGATGTCGATGCCGCCGATGCGGACGTAGCGATCCGCTTCGGCCGCAAGTAGATACGCCCAAATTCCTTGCACACCGGCTTTGCCATCGGCGGATGAGCATTCACCCACGGTGTTCTCGCTCGAAGGCGTCATCGGCAGCCAGCGCGAGTATATCAGGCGGATGCTGGGCACATGCCCCGGCGATCGGGCGAAGGTGGGCGGAAAGGCGTGGTTCAAAATCCGGCCTTTTTGGGTGACACAAGGCGCGCGGAAACCGCCGGTGTGGATCAGTGCGGGCACGGCATCCACGAGGAACGCACCTTTTCAAAGTTCTATGCGCTGATCAGCGTCGAAGCCCACCGCTGAGTTAAAATCATCATGGCTTCAGGCCCGCAGACGAGGCCTACAGGCTCACCGCACTGGCCGCCTGATCGCCTTCCACGATCTTGCATGCTCCCCAAAGCGTAGGGCGTTTGGTATTATGTTGGATAAGGCGGTTTCTGAACCAAGCCTCAAATCCTATGTGACGAGCTACTAGGCAGGCCAGCGAAGCCATTCGCAAAGCCCCTCGCCGAGAATCCATGCCTTGTCGTTCTCGCTCAGGAACGGCAGCCCCGTCAGGTGGTCGATCGCCTCGCGGTAGCCGTGGCCAGTTGCGCCGATCATGCGCGAGAGGTCCGTGCCCCAGAAGCAACGCCGCGCGCCGAACGCCTTGACGAGTCGCTCGATATACGGGTTCAGGTTCGTGTAAGGCACGGCCTGCGTCGAAAAGCTAGACAGGTTGGAGAGCTTGACGTTGCAGTTGGGGAACTGCGCCAGCGCCTCCGTCGCGGCGATGTAAGGCGCGATCGCGTCGTCCTTGGTGCCGCCGCGGATGCCCATGTGGTCCACTGTAACCCGCAGCTTCGGGTGCTGGCGCAGGACGTCCATGAGTTCGGGCTTGGCGTCGGGAATGAGTAGCATGGTCGAGATGTCGTGCTGCTCGGCATAGGGCCAGTACCAGTCGGCCGTGCCGTCCTTCACCCAGTCGACCTCGTTCTCAAATGAAAAGGTAAGCCGCACGCCCTTGATGCCGGGGTGGTTCGCCCTCCAGTCCTGGATCAGTGCCTTGGCCTCGTCCGGCCGCTTCAGCGGGATGCGGGCCATCACGCCGAAATTATCCGGATAGTGCTCGCTGGCCTCCAGCCCCAAGTCGATCCGGTCGCCCTCCCAGGTGGGCGGGCAGATGATGGCCCGGCGTACGCCAGCCGCGTCCATCATCTGCTTCAGCTCCTCGTAGCCGATCGGCTCGGGGCGATGCTTCATGTGCAGCAGGCGGGCCATGCCACCAGGGATCCAGGGGCGGCCGGGGGTCTCGGCGGCCCAGATATGGACTTGGCTATCGGCGATCAGCATTCGGCGTATCCTCCGGTTCAGATCGCGTTCGCGGTGCGATCCAGCTCGTTGACGCCGTGTTCGGCAGTGCGCTGGTAATGCGCCTGCAGCAGGGCGATGGCGCAGGTGGCGTCCCGGTCCAGCACGGCCTGCATGATGGCGGAATGCTGGTCTGGCCGGGCGGGGGTGCCGCTCAAGGCGCTGCGCCGGGCCAAGTGGCGGTAGCGGTCTGCGGCGTCGAACAACTGCCCGTCCATGGCAATCAGCCAGCCCGTCCCGCATGCCGCGATCAGGCTGCGGTGATACGCCCGATGCGCCGCTTCCCAGGCGATGTCGAAGGTCGTCTCGCCCTCGTGGCCCGGGGCATAGCGCGGCACCCGGCGCAGGCGGTGCATGGCGACGATGATCCCCTCCTCCCAGGCGGCGTCGCCGAGCGCAATGCTCTCCCGCAGGCAAACCTCGGCGAGCAGGCATCGCGCCCTGGTCAACTCCAGCAGGTCGCGCTGGCTGACAGGAGCCGCGTGGAAGCCGCGCAGATCAGACTGCAGGACCAGCCCGTCCCGCGTTGCCCGGTTCAGCGCTTCGCGGACGGGGTTCAGGCCGCCACCGTATCGCGCGCAGAGGTCCCGCACGCGCAGCTTCTGCCCAGGCGGGATGGCCGTGGAGATCACATCCTGCCGCAGGCGGCCGTAGATGGCGCTTGCCTGGGTCTCGCCGCCCTGCCGCCTCGGCGCCCTCGCGGGCTTAGCTGATACAGCATCCATAGTCAGAGATGATTTTATACATCATCCGTTGTCAAGCTGGCGATCGACGTGCAAGCGTGCCGAACAGCCAGGAGGACAGCAGATGGCGATCCCACGAACGGCGCAGCCCAGCGCGCCCGCGGTTACGCGGGCGCCGGTGCTGGTGCCGCTGGCCGTGATGGCAGTGGTCTACCTGGTGTATGCCTGGGACCGGGTGGTCGTGCCGGTCGAATTGGTGGAGGTACGGGCCGCATACGGCCTGTCGCTCGCCTCCAGCAGCGTCATCGCGTCCGTGTTCACCTTCGGCCTGGCGCTGACCGCACTGCCGGCCGGCCTCCTGGTGGCGCGCTGGGGCACGCGGACGACGCTGGTACTGGGGGCGGTGTTGTTCTCGGCGTGCACGGCCTACGTGCCGCTAGGGTTCGGCCTGCCGGACCTGCTCGGCAGCCGCATCCTGGCCGGGGTCGGCGAGGGTTTCTACAACGTGGCGATGTACAGCTTCCTCGCGGGGCTGACCGTGCGCTACCGCGGCGCCGCGGCCGGCGTGGCGACGACGCTGTTCGGGCTCGGCCTGCTCACCGGGCCGCCGGTGATCAGCTGGCTGCACCGGGTCAGCGAGGGTTGGCAGCACCCGTTCTTCGCCCTGGCGATGGTCGGCGTGCTCGGTGCGCTGGCGCTGCAGGTGCTGATTGGCCCGGCGCCGCGCCGGACGGCGGCGCTGCGCCCCGAGCCGATGCTGCCCCGGCTGGCGCGGGTGGTCACGCCGCACAGCCTCGTCGTCCTGCTCGCCGCGGCAGCCAACGGGGTCGGCGTCTACGCCTTTATCTCCGTCTACGTGACCTACCTGCGCACGAATTGGCATGTTCCGGAGATCACGGCCGCCTACGTATTCAGCGCCTATGGGCTGGGCGGCCTGCTTGGCGGCGTCCCGATGGGCTACATCGCCGACCGGGTGGGCCGCCGGCGCTTCCTGATCGTGGCGCTGCTATTGGCCGGCGTGGCGGGGGCAGCCGCCTTCATCGCGCCGCCCTCGCTCCTGCCGTCAATGCTGGCCAATTTCTGCCTGGGCATGCTGCTCAACGGCTCCTACAGCAACTGCTACGCGGCCATTCAGGACGCGGTCGCGCCAGCCGACATCCCGATCGCCACGGGGCTGCTCGCCACGGTGTATTTCCTGACCGCCTCGTTCTCCGGCTGGCTGCTCGTCACCGCCGCGGGCGCGGTCGGGTGGCCGCGCGGCGCCATGCTCGTGTACACCTTACCCTATTGGACCTGTGCCTTGCTGTTCCTCATCGTCCCCAGACTGGAGCGTCGGCGCGCGTCGGCGAGCACCTGATGGATCTTGGCATCGCCACGCGCATGGCGCTGGTCATGGCATCGTCCCGTGGCCTGGGCCTGGCCTGCGCCATGTCGCTGGCGCGGGAGGGGTGCCACGTGTTCCTGAACGGGCGCAACCAGGGTGCGCTGGATACGGCAGCGGACGGGATCGCCGCGGCCCACGGTGCGCGCCCTGGCACGATCGTGGGCGATATCCGGACGGAGCAGGGACGCGCCGCGATGCTGGCGGCCTGCCCGGAGCCGGACATCCTGGTCACCAACAACGAGGGGCCTGCCCCGGGCGCGCTCGCCGACTGGGACCACGACGCCATCATCGCCGCGTTCGAGGCCAACATGCTGGGGCCGGCGCTGATGATCCGGGCGGTGCTGCCCGGGATGCAGCGGCGCCGGTTCGGGCGGATCGTGAATATCACCTCGGCGATGGTAAAGTCGCCGCGCGCCCATCACGGCCTCTCCACCTCGGCGCGCACGGCACTCACGGCATTCTGCAAGTCGGTCGGACCCACGGTGGCCGCGGACAACGTCACAATCAACAACCTGCTGCCGGAACGGATCGATACAGGACGGCAGGTCGCTATGGTGGCGCGGGCCGCGCGGCTGGAAGCCATCACGGTCGAGGAGGCCCGCGCCAAGGCGGAGCGTTCCATCGCCGCCAAGCGGTTCGGTCGGCCGGAGGAGTTCGGCGATTGCTGCGCCTATCTGTGCAGCGCGCAGGCTGGGTTCATCTCGGGGCAGAACATACAGGTGGACGGCGGATCCTATGCCGGCCTGATATGACCAACGATCGTAGAAGGGAGAGCATGCAAACTGGTGGGGGCTGACGCGGTTGGAGTAGAGAGCACTCAAAATTGTGGGGGTGATCACGCTGCGGCTTCCATCGCCCTCTGGTCACCGTTGACGGGCCGGAAGCCTTGGTAGCGATAGTGGAAGGCGTCCTCGAGGGTGTTGTTCAGCACGGCGGTGCGCATGTCCAGGAAGGGCTGCGCCGTTGCCCGGCTCCAGCGTATCTGCTGCCTCTTCGCTATGCGCCAGGAGATGATCTCGTCGACCGCGCTCTCCACGAACGAGGTTGCGATCGGCTCACCGCGTTGCCTGCGGGCGGCGTCGTGGACCAGCGCCGCCTCATTGCGCTCGAGGTAGCCCAGCAGGTCGGCGGTGCGCTGGCGCAGCTTGTCGATGCCGGCCACCTCGCGCGCTCCAGCCCATGTCGTGCCGTGTCGGCCAGGGGCGCGTCGGCCGCACCCGCGCCGAGGCTGTGGGCCGCCTGCAACGCATGCTCGAAGTGCACCGCGGCGTGCCACCAGTCCAGCACCGGCGCGGCGTTCGGCAAGACCTCGCGCTGCA
>CAXTFY010000351.1:0-5800 GCA_964243265.1 uncultured Acetobacteraceae bacterium
GTGTGTTCGTCTACATGAGCAAGCACCTCTGATCGACCTATGACCGCTTTCCACCACGAGCCGACATTCAAGCTGAGACTTCGCCAAAGGGGGCGACGGCTGGCGTCAGACCGACCGGCCCGGCACGCGATGCCGATACGCCAGCGCCTCCGCCACGTCCGCCCGGCGCACCTGCGGCACTCCAGCCAGATCGGCAATGGTGCGCGCTACCCGCAGCACCCGGGTGAAACCGCGGGCCGACAGGCGCAGCTTCACGGCCGCCTGCTCGGCCAGGGTGCGGGCCTCCGGCTGCAGCTCGATGCCGCCCATGTCGGCCTCCGCATTGGTGGCGCCCGCATTGACGTAGTTCGCCTTGGCGTATCGGACCCGCTGGGCGCTGCGGGCGTTGGACACTCGGGCGGCGACGGCGGCGCTGGCCTCGCCGCGTGGCGCGCGGGATAGCTCGGCGGGGGGGATCGGCTGCACCTGCACCGTCATGTCGATGCGGTCCAGCAGCGGCCCGCTGATGCGGCCCAAGTAGTCCTCGCCGCAGCGTGGCGCCCGGCTGCACTCCCGCGCGGCGTCGCCGAGGTAGCCGCACCGGCACGGGTTCATCGCGGCAATAAGCTGGAACCGCGCAGGGTAGGTCACATGCGCGGCGGCGCGGGCAACGGTGGTGCGTCCGCTCTCCAATGGCTGGCGCAGGGTTTCCAAGGCCTGGCGCGGGAACTCCGGCAGTTCATCAAGGAACAGAACGCCGCGGTGGGCCAGGCTGACTTCGCCGGGCTTGGCGCGCTGGCCGCCACCGGTCAGCGCCGCTTGCGAGGCCCCGTGATGCGGTTCGCGGAACGGCGGCCGCATCACCAGCCGCCCGCCATCAAGCAGCCCGGCGACGCTATGGATCATGCTGACCTCCAGCGCGTCGGCCGGCGTCAGGTCAGGCAGCAGGTGGGCCAGCCGGGCGGCCAGCATCGACTTCCCCGCGCCGGGCGGGCCGACCAGCATCAGGTTGTGCGCCCCGGCTGCGGCGATCTCCAGGGCACGCTTGGCAGTCTCCATGCCGCGCACATCAGCAAGGTCCGGGCCGGGCAGGGCGTCGGCGGGGGCGGTCGGCGTCGGCGGGGCCAGCACTTGCGTGCCGCGGAAATGGTTGATGACGGCGAGCAGGCTCGGCGCGGCCAGCACCTCGATGCGCCCGGCCCAGGCAGCCTCGCCGCCCTGCGCCGCCGGGCAGATCAGGCCGAGATCCTGCGCGGACGCCGCCAGCGCCGCGGGCAGCACGCCGGCCACCGGGTTCACGCCGCCGTCCAGGGACAGCTCGCCCAGGGCCGCATAGCCCGCGACCTCGTCGTGCGGCAGGATGCCCATGGCGGCCAGCACGCACAGCGCGATAGGCAGGTCGAAGTGGCTGCCCTCCTTCTGCAGGTCGGCCGGGGCGAGGTTGATCAGGACGCGCTTGGGCGGCAGCGACAGGCCCATCGCCGTCAGCGCGGCGCGCACCCGCTCGCGCGCCTCGCCGACCGCCTTGTCCGGCAGGCCGACGATCAGGAAGGCGGGCAGGCCGCTGCTGATCTGCACCTGCACCTCGACCGGCACAGCCTCGATGCCGCTGAAGGCGAAGCTGCTGATGCGGGCAAGGGTCATCCAGCGTAGGCGCCGAGGAACCGGGCGAGCAGGCCGCCGATCACCTCGGTGTTGTAGCCGCCCTCCTGCACGATGGCGGTGGGCAGGCCCAACTCCCGGATCGCCGCCGCAGCCCGGGCGAAGCCGTCCGGCGTGACCCGCAAGTAGCCCAGCGGCTCGTCCTCGGAGGCGTCGAAGCCGAGGCTCAGCACCAGCGCGTCCGCGGCGTGACGGCGTATCGAGTCCAGCCCGGCATCCACCGCGGACAGCCACTCGGCATCGCCGCTGCCCTGGGCCAATGGCAGGTTGAGGTTGCATCCGAGGCCCGTGCCGCCACCACGCTCCTCAGCATAGCCGACATACCAGGGATAATAGCCTGCTGGGTCGCCATGGACGGAGACGAACACGACATCATCGCGATCCCAGAAGATGCCCTGCGTGCCGTTGCCGTGGTGGCTGTCGATGTCCAGCACCGCCACCCGTGCGGCGCCGCGGTCCCGCAGACGTTGCGCGGCGACGGCGGCGTTGTTGAGGTAGCAGTGGCCGCCCGCACGTTGAGCATAGGCATGGTGTCCCGGCGGCCGTGCCAGTGCGTAAGCGGTTCGGCCGGCTGCGGCCTCTTCCGCCGCAGCGATGGCGCCGGCTGCGGCGGCCAGGGCAGCGGGCCAGGTTGCGGCCGAGATTGGGCAAGAGGTGTCGGCGGTGAACCAGCCGAGCTGGTTCACGACCGCCGGGCTGCACCGTGCGCCATTGGCGAGCATCTCGGGCGAGGGGTGGATGTTTGGCACCAGCTCCGGCCCGGCTGCCGGCAGCGCCGCCCATTGGGCTGGGGCATCGCGCAAGAAGTCCAGGTAGGCAGAGGCGTGCACGGCCTCGATGGCGGTTCGGTCGGGTGGGGGCGGGGCTTCAGGTTGCAGGCCCAGGGAGGCGCAGCCCTCCAGCAGCGCCAAGGCGCGGGCGGGAACCTCGAAGTTTGGGCGCACGACGCCGCGTTGCAGGAAGAAGCTGGGCGCATGCTGCAACTGCTCGGGGTCCCAGAATACCTTCAATCCGGCTCCTGCCGTTGCGTATGCGGAGAAATTAGAGGGTCCGGCACGGTTGTCCATCGGAGTTGCCTCGTTTGGCGCGGTGTAAACCAATTCCTAACAGCCGCATCCCCACGGCCCCGCGCTGACAGGGCCGTGCCGTTGCCTTAGGGTTTGGCGGCAGAGCAAGGGGCAGCCGACGATCATGCCGCACGACATGCAGGGCGCAGCGCCCGACCTGACGGGGGTGCACTACGCCACCTTCATGCAGCGCCTGCACGGCGCGCTCCGGCCGAAAACCTACTTCGAGATCGACACCTTGAACGGCAACACGCTCGCCCTGGCCCGGTGCGCGTCCCTGGCGGTCGATCCGCAGTTCGAGTTCCACGACATCGCAATCGCCGCCCAGGTCATGGCAAAGCCGCGGCTGCTGCTGCTGCTGTACCAGACCACATCCGACAACTTCTTTGCGATGCATGACCCGGTTGCCCTGCTCGGCGGCCGGATCGACCTGGCCTTCCTCGACGGCATGCACCGCTGCGAGTTCCTGCTGCGCGACTTCCTCAACACCGAGCGGCACTGCAAGCGGAACTCGGTGATTGCCCTGCACGACTGCGTGCCGGTCGAGGACGGCATGGCAGGGCGGACGCCGGGCAGGGCGCCGCCACTGCTGCCGCACCGGGCGGGCTGGTGGGCGGGCGACGTGTGGCGGACCGCGCTCCTGCTCAAGCGGTTTCGCCCGGACCTGGCCATTACGGTGCTCGATGCGCAGCCGACCGGGCTGGTCCTTGTCACCAACCTCGACCCGGCCTCAGCCACGTTGGCCGACGGCTACGACGCCCTTGTCCGGACGATGCTGGGCTGGTCTCTGGCAGACATTGGCATCGCTGACCTCATGGCTGAACTTGGCGTCGAGCCGACTACGGACTACGCAGCAGACGAACAGATCTCCCGCAAATTCTGGCTGTGGCGCGGCATCACAGCATGATCCGCCCGCCCAGCGCGCGAACCACGCATACCGTCACCAGGCACCCCAGCACCCCGGCCGACAGCACCCAACGCAGCCGCATGTAGCCACGCGGCACCAGCAGGCGCCGGGCTGCCCGGCCCTCAACCAGCGTCAGGGTGAGCACTCCCGCGATCAGGATCAGCAGCCCGGCCATCGGCAGGCCGAGGAACATCACCAGCAACGCCAGCCAGCCCACCAGCGACGGCAGCACCCCCAGCCCGTATCGGGCCCGCTGCACCAGCTCCGAGGGCGCGCCGCTGTCGTCCAGCGCGAACCCCCAATGCACCCCGCCCAGGAACGCCAGGATGGTCGCGCCATAGGCGATCAGCGCGAACAGCGACCGCTGGGCGGCATCGGGCTCAAGGCTCAACGCGCCGATGCTGCACGCGATGAAGGGCAGCAGCCCGGCAAGGCCCAGCAGGACCGCAAACAGGGGCAGGGGCCGGATCATCGAGAACTCCGCAACGGGTCAGGCCGCGTGGTTAGCCGCCAGGCTCAGGGTCTGCAACCGTCTGCCCTGCCCATTGCGCCGCAAGACGGCTACAAGGGGCCATGGGATTGGGCTTCGACCTCGCCATCGTCTTCCTGCTGATCCTGCTCAACGGCGTGTTCGCCATGAGTGAGCTGGCCCTGGTGTCGGTCCGCCGTGCCCGGCTGCTGGTCATGGAGCGCAAGGGCGTGCCCGGCGCTGCCAAGGCCCGGCAGTTGTCCGAAGACCCGCAACGCTTCCTCCCCACCGTCCAGGTCGGCATTACCCTGGTCAGCGTGCTGGCCGGCGTGTTCGGCGGCGCCCGCATCGCCGCCCGGCTGCAGGATGCGCTGCTGGCCGTCCCGGCGCTGGCGCCGTTCGCGCAGTCGCTGTCGCTGGCCGTCGTGGTCATCATCACGACCTACCTGACCCTGGTGGTCGGCGAGCTGGTCCCCAAGCAGCTGGCGCTGCGCCGGCCGGAGCAGTTGGCCGCCACCGTCGCAGGTCCGCTGGGCGTGCTGTCGCGCATCGGCAGCCCGGTCGTCTGGCTGCTGGGCCAGTCCAGCGGCCTGGTGCTGCGCCTGTTCGGCGCACACAAGGAAGCACGCCAGGGCGTGACGGAGGAGGAACTCAGCGCCGTGCTGGCCGAGGGCGCGCTGGACGGCGCGCTGGAGACCGGCGAGCGCGACATGATCGAACGCCTGCTGCGCCTGGCCGACAAGCCCGTGCGCGCCATCATGACTCCGCGGACCGAGCTGGCCTGGATCGACCGCACCGACCCCCGCAGCGACATCGCCGCCACGCTGAAGGCCACGCCGCACAGCCGGTTCGTGGTGTGCGACGGGGTGATCGACAATGTGGTGGGGGTGGTGCAAGCCAAGGACATCCTGGACCGCATCCTGGGCGGCGGCGACCTGTCGGTGGCGGCGGCGTTGCGTAAGCCGATGGTGATCCCCGATACCGTGACGGCGCTGGATGCGCTGGAGCGGCTGAAGAACGACCCGATGGGGCTGGCGCTGGTGATGGACGAGTACGGTAGCTTCGAGGGCGTCGTCACCGCCGCCGACGTGCTGCAGGCCATCGTGGGCGAGCCGACCGACCCGACGCCGATCCAGCCGCCGGGGCCGGACGGGGTGGCGGCGCCGCTGCTGCTGGACGGGGCGATGCCGGTGGACGAGATCAAGTCCCGCCTGGCACTGCCGGACCTGCCAGCGGAGGGCAAGTACCACACGCTGGGCGGGCTGGTCCTGGCGCTGCTGCGGCGGCTGCCGCGTGCCGGGGACCGCATCGTGTTCGGCGGCTGGCGGTTCGAGGTGATCGAGATGGATGGACGGCGGGTGGCCCGCGTCAGCGCACAGGCGGAGCCAGCGGCCGAGGGCTGATGCTGTTGGTTGCCGCTGAACTTGAGCCGCCGGCGAACCGCATTGGGCAGCGAGGGCGTGCCGCTGTTGCGAACTCGGCAGCGACCAACTGTGGACACCTCGGATAGGAGGGTCCGGTGGTGTTGTCAGCCCTTCGTGGTGTTGGCTCTTCGCCGTGCTTGCGGTTCGGCGATCTCGGGCTACCAGAACCGCGCTTGGCCCTACAATCACCGTGCCGAAGCCGGCTTGTAATGACATCCTGGCTTGGCGATGCGCCGTTCGCGCCTGCTAGTAGCTGGCGTTAGTAGTAGCTGCGTCCGCTGCCGAAGATCAG
>CAXTFY010000352.1:0-5795 GCA_964243265.1 uncultured Acetobacteraceae bacterium
TCGTGGACACCGAGGACCTGCCGCTGAACGTCAGCCGCGAGATGCTGCAGGCGACTCCCGTGCTGGCCCGCATCCGCAAGGCCGTGACGGGCCGGGTGCTCGGCGAGATCAAGAACCGCGCCAAGGACCCGGAGGATTTTGCCAAGCTGTGGGAGAACTTCGGCGCGGTCATGAAAGAGGCCGTCTGGGAGGACAGCGAGCACCGCAAGGAAGTTGCGGGCCTGATGCGGTTTCGGTCCTCGGCCCAGGAAGGGATGCCGCAGGGGATGCGGGAGGGCTGGACTGGGCTGGACGACTACGTGGGCCGCATGAAGCCGGGACAGGAGGCGATCTACTTCCTGGCTGGCGACGAGGCGGAGGCGCTGGCGAAGTCGCCGCAGTTGGAGGGCTTCGGCGCCCGCGGGGTGGAGGTGCTGCTGCTGACCGACCCCGTGGACAGCTTTTGGCCGGACCGGCTGCACGACTGGGACGGCAAGCCGCTGCGCAGCGTGACGGCCGGCGCCGCCGACCTGTCGAAGCTGGAACCGACGGAGCAGCCCGAGGGCGAGCCGGCCGATGTCGCCAAGCTGCTGCCCGCCTTGCAGGCGGCGCTGGGCGACCAGGTGCGGGAGGTGCGGGCGACGGACCGCCTGACCGGCAGCGCGGTGGTGCTGGCGGCTGGCGGCTATGGGCCGGACCTGCAGATGCAGCGGCTGATGCGCCGGCACGGCAAGTCCGGCATGGGCGCCGCGGTGCTGGAGGTGAACCCGCGCCATCCGCTGATCCGCAGCCTGGCGGCCCGGGCCGACGCGGACGGGGACGTGGCGGAGGCGGCGCACACCTTGCTGGACCTGGCGCGCGTGCAGGATGGCGACATGCCGGTAGACCCGGCTGGTTTCGCGCGGCGGGTGACGGCGGCGCTGGCTGCGGCGGGTTAGCTGCAGCTTGCACCTTGTCCATAATGAGCGGGTTAAGCTGCCGGCAGGGGCATTGAACACGTCTCGCATTACCATCGGCGTGACCAGTGCGGTCGCGCCCACGCTGGGCGTGATCTACGGAACCTTTGCCACAGCTTCGGCGGCGTCAGTGGTGCTTGTTGCATCTGCCCGCTTTGTAGCAGCAGTAACCTTACATCTCACGGCACAGGCGATCCTGGGGAGGCTTTGGGATGGATAACTTCTAGTTTCTGGCTTTAATGGGACCAGTCGCGCTGGTTCTGATCGGCTTTATAGGCCTTTGGGCCGCTCGGTTCATCTGACTAGCTTGCTAGCTTTAGCGAACCGCCTGACGCACTTACGCCTCATTAAACCCGGCTAGGAACGCCCGCCAGCCTCCTAGCCCCGTGATATCGCGCGCCCCGGCGACACCAGCAGCCTCCGCTAGAAAGGCGAGGCACGGCCCGTCCAGCAACTGAGCCGTGCCAAAACCCAACGGCGGTGGTACTTGTGCCAATAGTGGGCCGACCGCCGCAGTCGGCACCGCCCAGACCTCCCCGGCGATGCTCCCTGTCCCGCCGCGGACCAGGCCGGGCCGAGTGCCCAGGGCATACAGCGAGTATTCCGGCGCCGTCCGCCCCTCCCGCAGGAACCGCGCGCCCAGCGCCGTAAGGTGGCCATTCAGCGGCAGGCCCACCATATGGGCGCCGATGCAGAACAGCGCCGTCTCGTCGGGGGCCAGCGGGTCTGGGACGGCGGGCGGCAGCAGCGGCTGGCTGGTCGCGCCCACCCGGTCCGTGGCGGCGCGGTGCAGCCGGTCGGCGAGGGCGGCGATGCGGCCCTCCGCCCAGGCCGGGCCGATGACGGTGATGCCCACCGGCCCATCCCGCCCCATGCCGGCCGGCACGGCAATGGCCGACAGGCCGCACAGGTTCACCCAGTTGGTGTAGGCGCCCAGCCGGCTGTTGGGGCCGATCGGGTCGGCGTCCAGCTCCGCCAGGGTCGGGCAGGATGGGGCAGTTGGCACCAGCAAGGCATCGAAGGTGGCGAACAGCGCCTCCGCCTGGCGGCGCACCCCGGCGAGTTGGTGAAAGGCACCGAAGGCGTCCACCGCCCGCCGGTCTAGTCCGCCGGCCAGGATGGCGCGGGTTACCGGGTGCAGGCTGCCGGGGCGGTCCAGCATGGCGCGCAGGGCGCTGGTGCGCTCCGCCACCCAGGGACCATCATACAACAGCCGCGCGATCTGCAGGAACGGCGCAACCGGCACGCTCTCCGCCCCGACGGACGCCGCGGCCCGGCGCACCGTGTCGGCCACATCCGCATCGCAGGCGGACAAGTCGCCGGCCACCGCGACCCGTCCGCTTGTTGCGAGCGCACCCCGCCGCAGGTAGCCCGGCGGCGGCACCCGAGAATACGGGTCCGCCGCATCGTAGCCGGCGACGACCCGCGCCACCGCCAGCGCCTCGTCCACCGTGCGCGCGAAGATCGACACCGTGTCAATGGACCGGCACGCCGGCACCATGCCGCGCGACGGGATGGCGCCCACGGTTGGCTTCAGCCCCACGATGTTGCCGAACGCCGCCGGCACCCGGCCGGACCCGGCGGTGTCGGTGCCCAGGCTGACCGGCACGATCCCCGCCGCAACCGCGACGCCCGAGCCGGACGACGACCCGCCCGGCACCCGCAACGGGTCGAATGGGTTGCGCGGCACGCCATACGGGCTGCGGACGCCGACCAGCCCGGTGGCGAATTGGTCCAGGTTGGTCTTGCCCATCACGATCGCCCCGGCCGCCAGCAGCCGGGCCACGGCGGGCGCGTCGGCGTCCGGCACATAGGCGTAATCCGGGCAGCCCGCCGTCGTAGGCATGCCGGCGACGTCGATGTTGTCCTTCACCGCGACCGGCACGCCCCAAAGCGGGCGGTCCCGCGGCCCCTCCGCCTCCAACGCCGCGGCACGGGCCAGCAGATCGGCGTCAGGGACGCGGTGTATCCAAAGCGCCGGGTCGGCGTAGGCGTGGTCGGCAGCGATGGCGGCCCGGACCTGCCCGCACGGGGTCGCCGCCGGCACGGGCGTCAGGCTTCGGCCAGGTTGAACTCGGCCAGGATGGTATCGGCGGTGAACTCGGCGCTGTGCCAGGCACCGGGGGCGAAGCGGATCGCAGTGCCGGGGTGCAACGGCACGCTGCCGGCCTCGCACTCCAGCCGGCCGCCGCCGGAGAGCACCAGCAGGAACTGCTCGTGCGGATGGCTGTGGCGGGCGGAGATGTGCCCGGCCTTGATGTGGACCTGCCGCATTGCCGCGCCGGCGCCGGTCAAGGGGGCTGGGGCAGGGCCGTCCTGGTGCCAGACGGCGGTGATGACGTTGTCCATGGTGGGCCTCCGCGGGGGTTGGCCCGGCCGTGCGGCCGGGCCCGGTGGCGTCAGACGACGGTCAGGCGGACCGGGACGTTGTTGCGCGTGGCGTTGGAGTATGGGCACACCTGGTGCGCCTTCTCCACCAGCGCCTCAGCCTCGGCGTGGTCCAGGCCGGGCAGCGAGACGGCTAGCTCGACGTCAATGCCGAAACCGCCCTCGCTGCGCGGCCCCATGCCGACGGTGGCGGTCACGGTGGTGGCCTCCGGCACCTTCGCCCCGCCCTGTGACGCCACGAACTTCATCGCGCCTAGGAAGCAGGCGGAGTAGCCGGCGGCAAAGAGCTGCTCGGGGTTGTTGCCGGGGCCGCCGCCGCCGCCCAGCTCCTTCGGGGTGGATAGCTTGACGTCCAGGGTGCCGTCCTGGGTGGCGGCGTGGCCGTCGCGCCCGCCGGTGGCGGTGGCCTGGGTCTTGTAAAGCACGTTGACAGACATGGGGAATTTCCTCTCGTCTTGCGTCCGCGATGTTGGACGCGGCGTCATCCGTCATCCTGCGGGGCGGCGCAAGCCGTCTGAGCATGACAAGTGGTGGAAGCACCCTCCGATCTTGCGGGCAGACGCTTGCAGGCTGGGTTCTTGCAAGCGGGGGTCCCGGCGACGTGGCTACTCCGCTGCGGCGGCCTCGGGGGTGATCACCGGCGCGTCGCAGGGTGCGGCCACGATGGCGGTGGCGGGCAGGTCCCCCGCCGCATACTGCAGCAATCGGCGCCGGAGCCGCCCGTAGCCCTCATCGGCCCAGTGCGCGTGGCAGGTGCCGGACAGGCCGTCGAGTTGCACGGGCAGTCCGCCTTGGTCCTCGACCATCTCACCGATGGCTTTCCGGGCCTTGTCGCCCTGCGCCTGCAAGCGCAGGCCGTAGCGGGCGCGGGCCGCCGGGGCAAACGGGCAGGCAACGAAGCGTTCCGCCAGGGCGCGCCGGTACAGCCGCCCGGCCAGGCCGTCGCCGCAGGCGTCGAAGGTATAGTAGGACTCGGCAACGCTGCGCTCGAACGCCTCCGTATGGTCCGGCGGGCCGGATGCCTGGGCGTGGGCGGCGACAGGGGCGCCGCTGAGGAGCAACGCGACCAAACCGGCCTTAAACAGGCTGCCTGCTGCTCCTTCTTCCTCCGGGAGAGGGCCGGGGTGAGGGAAGCGGTAAGCGCCCATCTCGCCCAGAAAGTGCCGAAGCCCGGTCCCGACTGCGTGGGGCTTGGTCCTCCTGGCCCCCCTCACCCCGGCCCTCTCCCGGAGGAGGAGGGAGTCAGTGCGGTCCTTACGGCACAGTTGCGGCACGGGAGCGGCACGGCTCATCGGTAGGCCTCTAGGAAGGTCGCAAGGGCTTGGATGTCGCCGTCGCCCAGGTTGGACGCGGCCTCCGTCATCGCGGCGACACCGGTGCTGGGCCGCGCGCTTGACCGGTAGTCGGACAGCGCCTTCACCAAGTACTCGCGATGCTGCCCGGCGATGGCGGGCGCGGCCTGCTTGCCGGCGAAGCTGTCGGTATGGCAGGCGGCGCAATGGTTCTGCTCGGCCAACGCCTGCCCGGCAGACCGCAGCGCCGGGTCCTCCTCAGGCGGCGGCGGCCGATCCTTCGGCAGCGACGCGAAGTAGGCGCCGATGTTGCGGATGTCCGCGTCCGTCAGGTCGGCGGCCATGGCGCCCATGATCTCGTTGGCGCGGCGGCCGGACCGGAAGAACACGAGCTGCCATTCCAGGAACCTTTCCTGCTGGCCGGCGAGGGAGGGTATCGCCGGGTCCTCCGACACGCCGCGGGCGCCATGGCAGGCTCCGCAGGCTTCGGCCCGTTCCTGACCGGCGGCGATGTCGGCTGCGGCGAAGGCCGGGGCGGACATGAGGCAGACTGCCGCGGCTGCGGCCCACGCTAGGTGCATTCTTCAATCCATGGCTGTGGCCCGCCCCGGGCCGCCCGCAAGGGCTCCGGGGCGGGGTGTAGCGAGCGGCTACTTGGCGTAGCTGATGCGGTAGATCGCGCCGGCCCAGTCGTCGGCCACCAGCAGCGAGCCGTCCTTGGCCTGCAGGATGTCGGCCGGCCGGCCGGAGTAGTCCTGCGCCCCGGTCAGCCAGCCCTGCGCGAACACCTCCTGGTGCGGGTTCTTGCCGTCCGCGTCCACCACGATGCGTTCGATGACCGCGCCTTGGTACTGATGCCGGTTCCAGGACCCGTGCTCGGCGACGAAGATGTTGTTCTTATACTCGGCCGGGAACATGTCGCCGGTGTAGAACTTCATCCCCAGCGGGGCGACATGCGCGCCCAGCTTCACCACGGGCGGCGTGAACTCGCTGCACTGGTGCCCGTGGGCGAACTTCGGGTCCGGCAGGTCGCCCTGGTGGCAGTACGGGTAGCCGAAGTGCTGGCCGATGCGGGTGATGTGGTTCAGCTTGTCGCTCGGCACGTCGTCGCTCATCCAGTCGCGCGCGTTCTCGGTGAACCAGTAGTCGCCGGTGCGCGGGTCGATGTCGCCGCCGACGC
>CAXTFY010000353.1:0-5780 GCA_964243265.1 uncultured Acetobacteraceae bacterium
GCGCATCTTCCAGTTCATGCCGATCATCTTCACCTTCATGCTGGCGAGCTTCCCGGCCGGCCTGGTCATCTACTGGAGCTGGAACAATCTTCTCACCATCGCGCAACAATGGACGATAATGCGGCGGACCAAGCTGGCGACGACGCGGATGGTGCGCTCCTCCTAGCCGCGGAGCAGGCTGCCCGGCTGGAGGCCGGGCGCCTGCTGTTCGCCGGGGAGTGCCAATTCTTTTATGCCGCGCAGCGCCTGGACCAGTTGCCGGAACCGGGGCTACCGGAGGTCGCGTTCGCCGGGCGGTCCAACGTTGGCAAGTCCTCGCTGATCAACGCGCTGACCAGCCGCAAGGCGCTGGCGCGGGCGTCCAACACGCCGGGGCGGACGCGGCAGCTTAATTTCTTCGACTTGGCGGGGCGTCTGACCCTGGTGGACATGCCGGGCTACGGCTACGCGCAGGCGGCGAAGGAGATCAAGGAGGACTGGCAAGGGCTGATGTTCGAGTACTTGCGCGGCCGCCCGACGTTGCGCCGCGTGGTGCTGCTGCTGGACAGCCGGATCGAGCTGAAAGCTTCGGACCTGGCGGTGATGGACCTGCTGGACCGTGCCGCCGTCACCTACCAGCTTGTGCTGACCAAGGCCGACAGCGTACGGCCCGGCGCGCTCGGGCACAAGGAGGAGGAGGTGCTGGCCCTGGTCCGCAAGCACCCTGCGGCCTTCCCGGACATCCTGACCACCAGCAGCGAGACACGACTTGGCATGGAGGAGTTGCGGGCCGAACTGGCCGACTTGGCGCTGCCATCTGCCTGATCCCCGGGGAGTTGCGCCCCGAGGTCAATAGGGACGGGGTGAGGAGGCCTTATGCCCGTATGAACTCCGCCGCGCGCTCGGCCACCATCATCACCGCCGGCTGGATGTTGCTGCTGGGCACCAGCGGCATCACCGACGCGTCCGCGATCCGCAGCCCGTCCAGCCCGCGCAGCCGCAGGTGCGGGTCCACCACGGCGGCATCGTCCGCGCCCATCCGGCAGGTGCCGCAGGGGTGGTACACCGTGGTGCCGCTCGCCCGGATGTAGTCCAGCATGGCGGCGTCATCCTCGACCCCGGGCGGCGGCTGCAGCTCCTCCAGCACCAGGTCGCGGAACGGCGCGGTGCGGCCGACCTGCCGGGCCAGGCGGGCGGCAGCGAGCATGACGTGCTGGTCGCCCGGGGCGGACAGGTAGTTGGCGCGGATCACCGGCTTGCTGTCCGGGTCGGCGTCGCGCAGCGCCAGGGTGCCGCGGCTGTCCGGGCGGCACTGGCCGAAGTTCACCATGAACCCGGGATGCTTCGGCAGCACGTAGCCGCCACCCGGCGTCAGGCTGAAGTTGATGAACTGGAACTGCACCTCCGCCTCTTCCGCCCCCGGGGTCACGCGGGCGAACAGGGTGGCCTCGGTCGCGCCCACTGCCATCTGCCCGCGGCGGCGTAGCGCATAGCCGAGCGCCATGGCCGTCATACGCAGCCTGCTCGCGGTAATCTCGTTCAGGGTGCCGGCCGGGCGGGTGCGAAAGCTGAGACGGCTGATCAGGTGGTCCTGCAGGTTGGCGCCTACGGCGGGGCGGTGCAGGTGGACGGGCAGGCCCAGCGCCTGCAACGCCGCGCCGTCGCCGATGCCGGACAGCATCAGCAGCTTCGGCGAGGCGATCGCCCCGGCGCACAACACGACCTCCTGCGCGGCCCGCACCTCGAATGGCGTGCCGTCCGCCCGCCGAGCCGCGCAGCCGACGACGCGGCCGCCCTCGATCAGCAGGCGCAGCACGGTGACGCCAGTCAGCACCTGCAGGTTGGGGCGGCGCCGGGCGGGGCGCAAATAGGCTTGGGCGGTGCTGATGCGGCGCCCCCGGCGGACGTTCATCTGCACCGGGGCGACGCCCTCGATGGCGCCGTCGTTGATGTCGCGGTGCCGGGGGAAGCCCAGGGTGGCGCACGCCTCGATGAACGCCGCCGCGCCGGGCGATAGGCTATGCGGCTCGGTGACGGGGATCAGCCCGCCCGTCGCGCGGGTGCTGCCGGCGTCGCCCTTCCAGTGTTCGATGCGTTGAAAAGCCGGCAGCACATCATCATGCGACCAGCCGCGTGCCCCGGCCTGCGCCCAGCGGTCGTAGTCGTGCGGCGAGCCACGCAAATAGACCAGCCCGTTGACCGACCCAGACCCACCGAGCACGCGCCCGCGCGGCCAGTTGATGCTGCGTCCGTTCAGCTCCGGCTCCGGTTCGGTGGCGAAGCGCCAGTCGTACTTGCCGCTGGCGAACAGCCGGGCATAGCCGGCGGGGATGTGGATCCAGGGATCGCGGTCGGGCGGCCCAGCCTCCAGCAGGGTGACGCGGGCGTTGGGGTCCTCGGACAGCCGGGCCGCCAGGATACACCCGGCCGTGCCGCCGCCAATTATAAGATAATCCGTCATCTTCTCCCTCTCCCTCCGGGAGAGGGCCGGGGTGAGGGAGCCTTGCCGCAAACACTGCCCTCGATTGCCTGAGCCCCCGGCCCGTTCTGCCATCTTTGGGGGTTAATGCTTGCCGAAAGACCCCCTCACCCCGGCCCTCTCCCGCAGGGAGAGGGAGCAGTCAGCGCAGTACCCGCGCCCGGATCGTGCCCTCGATGTCGCACAGTGCGCCGAGCACTTCCTTGCACGCGTCCAACGGGCAGCCGGCGTCGATCATCACGTAGCCCAGCTCGCCATCCGTATGCAGCAACTGCGAGCTGACGTTCAGGTTACGGGCGCTGAACACCGTGTTCAGCTTGCCCAGCACGCCCGGCACGTTGCGGTGCACATGCAGGTAGCGCGTCTGCCCCGGCAGCCGCGGCTGCTCGATGCGCGGGAAGTTCACCGCCCCACCCGTCGAACCCGTGGTCAGGAAGTCCAGCAGCTTGCGCGACACCTCCTCGCCGATGCGCTCCTGCGCCTCCTCGGTCGAACCGCCGATGTGCGGCGTCAGGATCACGTTCGGCAGGCCCTGCAAGGGGGAGGCGAACGCATCGGCGCCCGACTTCGGCTCGGCCGGGAACACGTCGATGGCCGCGCCCGCCAGGTGGCCCGACCGCAACGCGGCAGCCAGGGCGTCGATATCCACCACGGAGCCGCGGCTGTTGTTGATCAGGCAGGCGCCGGGCCGCATGGCGGCCATCTCCGCCACGCCGATCATACCCTGCGTCACGGCGGTGTCCGGCACATGCAGGCTGACGATGTCCGACACCTCCAGCAGCTCGTGCAGCGACCCCACGGTGGCGGTGTTGCCGGTCCGCAGCTTGTCCACCCGGTCGTAGTACACGACGCGCATGCCCATCGCCTCGGCCAGCGTCCCCAACTGGCTGCCGATATTGCCATAGCCGACGATGCCCAGCGTCTTGCCCCGCACCTCGAAGCTGCCGGTGGCCGACTTGTCCCAGCCGCCCTTATGCGCGCTCTCGCTGCGCGGCAGGATGCGGCGCAACAGCATGACGATCTCGCCGATGGTCAGCTCGGCGACGCTGCGGGTGTTGCTGAACGGGGCGTTGAACACCGGGATGCCCATGGCGCGCGCCGCCAGCAGGTCCACCTGGTCGGTGCCGATGCAAAAGCAGCCGACCGCCATCAGCGGTCCGGCCGCCGCCAGCACGTCCCGCGTCAGTTGCGAGCGGCTGCGGATGCCCAGCACGTAGGCGCCGCGCACCGCCTCGATCAACGCCGCGCCCTCCAGCGCTTTGGCGTGGCGCGCGACGTCGGTGTAGCCGGCGGCGGTGAACATCCCGACGGCACTGGGGCTGATGCCCTCCATCAGCGCGATGCGGGTGTCCGCCGGGGTGAAGGGCGGGGGCGCCGTGCCCGCGACGGGCGCCATGATCAATCCATCCATGTTCTGACCTGCTGCTGCGGCTTGGGGTGGTATCCCGGCAGGTGGTGCAGACTGCGGCGGCCACCAAGGGCACCGTTCGTCGCGGCGTTGCCGGCGCTTGTCAAGCAGCCCGGCGGCAAGCAGCCGGGTTCGCGCGGCAAAGGGCTTGTCCGAGCTTCCCACGCCGATGGCTTCGGCGTGGCCGCCCCTGGGTTGCAGGCCGCGCAAGCCTGCTTAGGGCATCGCGGCGGCTGGCAGCACGGCATCCACCGGCACGCCCGCCCGCGCCCGCTGCACCCGCCGGTGCACCCAGGACGTCAGCAGCGGCGTCAGGATCGCCGTCACGATCACCGACGCCGCGACCTGCACCGTGGCGATGGGCGCGATGGCGGCATAGCTCGGGTCGGCGATGGCGACGGCCTTCGGCACCGCAGCCGCGTTGCCCGCCGTGCTGCTGGCCGCCGCGCCGGCGATCCCCGTGCCGCCCAGCGCCCGGTCCACCAGGATGCACAGCGTCCCCGTGATGCTGCACACCAGCACCCCCAGCACCAGCCCGCCCAGCCCGGCATTCACCACGTTGGTCAGGTTGATGCCCTGGCCCAGCGTGAACGCCATGAACGGCACGATCACCGCCTCGTGCTTGCCGAAAAACTCGCGCAGGTCGCGGTCGAGGTTGCCCAGCAACGCGCCGACGGCAATCGGCGCCACGACGGACACCATCGCCATCCAAGGGATCGTCGCCAGCCCGGCGCCGACCAGGAACAGCATGGTCAGGAACGGCCCCGTCTCGATGCTTTGCGGCACGTAGGTCCCGGCGTCGTCCTTGTCGCCCATCACGCTGGTCAGCGCCATGAACATGCCGCCGTTGGTGTCGCTGAACGCCGCCATCAGCGCCAGCGTGCTGAAGCCGAACAGGCTGCCGTCCGACAGCCGCGCGACGGCGAAGGCGATCAGCATGGCAACGCCGATCTTGGCGCCCATGATGCCGAACCCGCGTTTCAGCATCCGGGGCGCGGCGTTCAGCGTCATCTTGGTGCCGACGGTGAACAGGTACATGCCCAGCACGGTGTTGTAGCCCGCGCTGCTCAGCCCCTCGGTGAAGCCGCCGATCTTCAGCAGGTTCGGGGTGAAGGTGTTGATCAGCATGCCGATGAACAGCGGCACCACCATCAGCCCGCCTGGAACCCGGTTGATCGCCTGCATGATCCGCATGGTGCACGTTCCCCTTATTTCGCCATTTTAGCGCCCTGCCGTATGCCTGGCAGGTTTCGGGAACAATTCTGTTTGCAGCGGCGGCAGGCGTCAATCGTGGTTTTGGCGGAGCATCGGCTGCCGTGAACGGTTATGCTCCTTTTCAGGCGCGAAGCTGATAAAAACTATTAAGATGCAGGGGGGACATCAGCAAAAGAAATGCTATCGCCGGCAATCGCGTTGCAGTGCTGGGTCAAGGCATCGTCGCTCCCCAGGTATGGCAGCCTTCGCCTGAGAGCCAGCAAGTCCTAAGCCGCCCCGATCCGCTGCACGTGCACGCTCCCCGGCGGCAGCGCCGCGGCCAAGCCCACCAAGTGCTCATGATGCGTCAGCAGCACCACCTGGGTATGCCCGCTGAGCGCCACCAGGCTCCGCAGGGCGGCGACGGCGCGGGCGTCGTCGAAGCTCTGCAGGATGTCGTCGCCCAGGAACGGCAGCGGCGGCCGGGCGGCGACGTGGTCCTCGATCGACACCAGGCGCAGCGCCAGGAAAAGCTGGTCCTGCGTGCCCTCCGACAGCTCCGCGACGGCGCGCGGCTCGGCGGGGTGGGCGCGTTCCAGAGCGGCCAGGTGCGGCTCGCCCTTGTCGTCCGGGCGCAGCGCGACGCCGGAGTAGGCGCCGGCCGTCAACGCCTGGAACGCCGCGCCGATCCGCGCGACCAGGGGGGTGTCGCCCTCCGCC
>CAXTFY010000354.1:0-5730 GCA_964243265.1 uncultured Acetobacteraceae bacterium
ATGACCGAGTGGCTCGGCGGCGCCGAGCTGGCGACGACAAGACGCTCGAAGTTCCGCACGCTGATGGCCCAGGCCGCCTGACGGGAATTCGCCAGCAGTATCGCAAATGCGGGAGAACCCAAAGTTTGATAGCAGAGCCATCTCCTGCGCGCTCATCAAGCCGACGCCCGTCTCGTCGACCCACCACACCGTCAGCACGTCACCAGCCCGCGCCACCTCCAGCACCATGGCCAGTCCGAGGCGGGCCGCCTTGGTGCCGCTCATCCGGTCCTCGTACACCTTTTCACAGACGGCCAGGCGCAAGGCGTCATGCTGCAAGTCCAGGTTCTGGTCGTCGGTCAAGACCCGCGTATAGCCGATCAGCATGCTGTCCCTTGCCGGTCAGGAAACCCGTCCAGGGTCAACGATCTTGGCCGTAAATACCCCTACCAGGTTCTATGCCCGGTATCCGGGCTTACTAAGCCGTTCCGGGCACAGTTTATGGGTGGGCAACTAACCGATTGTTTCCTGGTCCGCTCCGGCCGGCAGCCGTCCGCCCTGCCGTGCAATCAGCGTGGGCAGGACACCGATGATTGCGATCCCGGTTGCAGCCCTTATGCGCCCACGTGCAGTGATTGTGGGCCAGACCTCTCAAACCCAGCGCAGTGATCGCGGGCACGGCCCGCCGATGATTGCGGGTCGCCATACTTACGCGATCATTTCGTCCTCAGTTCTGCCCTCGCTAATTTCGATTAGGCCCTGCGCGGCCAGGTCCTTGGCCGCCGCGACAATTGCCGCCTGCGCTTCATCTACGTCCCGCAGCTTCACCGGGCCGAGCATCTCGATGTCCTCCCGCAGCATTTTACCGGCACGCTCCGACAGGTTGCCGAAGAACAGCTCCCGCAGTTCGTCCGATGCGCCTTTCAAAGCGATCGGCAGCTTGTCCTTCTCCACAGAGCGCAGCAGGATTTGCACATTGGCCGGCGTCAGGCGGCGCAGGTCGTTGAAGGTGAACATCAATGCCTTGATCCGGTCCGCCGACTCCCGGTTGCGCTCTTCCAGCGCCGCCACGAGCCGCGCTTCTGTCGAGCGGTCCAGGTTGTTGAAGATGTCTGCCATCATCTCGTGGCTGTCGCGACGCGTGGTGCTGGACAGGGTCAGCATGAACTCGGAACGCAAGGTCTTCTCCACCCCGTCCAGCACTTCCTGCTGCACCTTATCCATGCGCAGCATCCGCATGATGACCTCGACGCCGAAGCTGTCCGGCAACAGCGACAGCACGCGTCCGGCGTGGTCCGACTTGATCTTGCTCAGAACCACCGCGACGGTCTGCGGATACTCGTTCTTCAAGTAGTTAGCGAGCACCGCTTCGTTCACATTGCCCAGTTTGTCCCACATCGTGCGGCCGGCCGGGCCGCGTATCTCGTCCAGGATCTGTGCTGCGCGGTCTGGCGGCAGGGCAGCCAGCAGCAAGCGCTCGGTGCTTTCGATGCTGCCGATCAGGTTACCTTGCTGGCCTATCGCTTCTGAGAACTCGCTACATACCTGTTCGATCACCGCGGCCTTCACCGATCCCAGACCGATCATTGCGGCAGACAGATCGCGGATTTCATGCTCTTCCAGCATGGCGAGCAGCTTGGCGCTTTGCTCCTCTCCTACAGCAAGCATCAGGATGGCCACCTTCTGGCGGCCAGATATCTGCATGTTGTCTTGCATGACCATAACGTCTTTCGAGCCGCTCACGTTCCACGCCTTTCCCTCTAAACCGACTAATCTCTGCAAAAGTTCTTATAACGATATCGAACTCTCGGCCTGCATGCATTGCTTGACATTTGTAAACCTGGCTGGTGATCCCATCTGCCAATCGCAACTACGGTGATGGACCAGCGTGTAAAGTTCTACGGCCGCATTATAGCGGATATCGTGAGGAAGTGGGGGTTTATTCACGTCGCTCCGGCTTTATCTACGCTGGCTGGATTGTCGTTGATAAGCCTTGGTTACCACACTTCGAACAGGGGCCGGGGCGTATGTCGAGGGCATAGATGTGGGTTTGCAGCAGAAAGTGGGCGATGTACCGAGACCACCGCAGCTCCTGGCGCTTGGTGAAATGCTTTCTGACCAGAGTGTTGACCGTCCTTCCGGCTATCTTAGACGAGGTGCGATCACCATCGCGGAACCGCTTGCGCTAGTCCATCGAGGTGTCTGCATCCCGTCTGACAGGCGGAGCAAAGCCGTGTGGCTGTGAAGCTGCCCAAATGCGCTCGCCCATGGTGACCTACGCTGGCCGGGCTTGTCCGGTTGCGCTGTGCGCCGAGCCCGGCGGTTCCGCTGCCCCGCCCCGGGCTGTGCCTCGCAGGCTCTCGCCGAACGCCGAGGGGGCCGGCGTGGCCGCCGCAGCGGCACGATCCACCGAGTGGTTGGGCGACCTGCATGGCTGCCGCGGGCTGGCGCTGTCCGGCCGTTCTGCGACCGGCTGCTTCGCAGACGAATTTCCGTCAGCAATGACGGGGAGGCTGGAACGCGGTCGTCGGCGAGGCTGGCCAACAACATCAGCCGGGATACGCTGTTCCGACCCCTGCTTGCCTCAAGCGTTGGCGAAACAGCGACCATCCTCCCGAACAAGGGATAGTCAGACGAAGGCAGCCTGTTATCCATGGACAGCAGGCCGCCGTTGTCTACATCAAAACTCCTGCCAGCTCTCGTTGGCAGCAGCCGGCGCCGGCTTGTGTGCGGCAGCGTCGCGACCCCGGCCTCCGTTTGCCGCGACTTTGAGGGCGATGGCGGGCGTGACCTGACGTGGCGTAGGTTTAGCTGGGCGACGCAGAGGCTCAACGTTCGAGACCGTTGCGTTGCTCCCCTCTTCGCCAAGCTGAAAGCGGCTGGTAAGACGGGCCAAGTCCTCGGTCTCCTGGGCGAGCGCGTGAGAGGCGGCCGTGCTCTGCTCGACCATGGCGGCATTCTGCTGCGTGACCTGGTCCATCTGATTGATCGCCGTGTTGACCTCAGCCAGACCCGTCGCCTGTTCTTGGGCCGCGTTGGCGATCTCACCTACCACGTTGTTGATTTCGGTGACCTGGGACACGATGCGTACGAGCGCTTCGCCGGTTTCGCCCACAAGCTTCACCCCGGAGCCGACCTGCTGCGCCGAGGCTGAGATCAGCGTTTTGATCTCCTTGGCCGCTTCGGCCGAGCGCTGGGCCAGAGCGCGCACTTCCGAGGCCACCACCGCGAAGCCGCGGCCAGCGTCGCCAGCGCGCGCGGCTTCCACGCCGGCGTTGAGCGCGAGCAGGTTCGTTTGGAACGCGATTTCGTCGATCACGCTGATGATCTGCCCGATCTTCCGTGAAGACTGCTCGATGCCGCTCATGGCCGCGACGGCCTGGCGCACGATGTCGCCGGAGTGCTCTGCATCCGACTTGGTTTTGGAAACGGCCTCGCGCGCCTGCTTGGCGCCCTCGGCCGTCCTGCGGACCGTTGCTGTGATTTCGTCAAGCGCCGCCGCTGTCTCCTCCAGGCTTGCTGCCTGCTGCTCAGTGCGCCGGCTCAGGTCGTCGGCAGCCTGGCTGATCTCGCCCGTGCCCGAGCGGATGCCACCCACGTTGCCCACGATCGCGAGCATCAAGTCCTGCATCTGCGCCATCGCGGCATTCAAGTCGGCCCGGAGCTTTTCATAGGCTTCCGGCATCGTGGCCTCCAGCCGGTAGGTGAGGTCGCCCGCGGCCAACTGCTCCAATGCCGATCCGATCTCCAAGACTGCTTGCACCCGGCTTGACACATCCGTCGCAAACTTCACGACCTTGGTCACCTTCCCGTTCAGGTCGAAGACCGGGTTGTACGAGGCCTGGAGCCAGAGATTCCTCCCACCCTTGCCGACCCGCTTGAACTCTCCGGCGACGTAATCGCCGTTGCTCAGCTTGCTCCAGAACCCACGGTACTCCGCAGATTGCGCGTAGCTCGGTTCAACGAACAACCGATGGTGCTGGCCTTTGATCTCGTCGAGATGGTAGCCCAGCGTTCTCAGGAAGTTCTCGTTCGCGATGATCACCTCGCCTTTGGGGTTGAACTCGATGACGGCCTGGACTCGGGAGATGGCGTCCAGCTTCGCATCGACCTCTGCGCTTTGGAGCTTCCCATCAGTGATGTCCGTCGCAAACTTCACGACCTTGGTCACCTTCCCGTTCAGGTCGAAGACCGGGTTGTACGAGGCCTGGAGCCAGAGATTCCTCCCACCCTTGCCGACCCGCTTGAACTCTCCGGCGACGTAATCGCCGTTGCTCAGCTTGCTCCAGAACCCACGGTACTCCGCAGATTGCGCGTAGCTCGGTTCAACGAACAACCGATGGTGCTGGCCTTTGATCTCGTCGAGATGGTAGCCCAGCGTTTTCAGGAAATTCTCGTTCGCGGTGATCACCTCGCCGTTTGGGTTGAATTCGATGACGGCCTGGACACGGGAGATGGCGTCTAGCTTCGCGTCGACCTCTGCGCTCCGGAGCTTCTCATCAGTAATGTCCGTCGCCTGCTTGACGACCTTGGTCACGACGCCCCTGGAGTTCTTGACCGGATTGTAGGATGCCCGAAGCCAAATTTCCCGACCCCCCTTGCCAATCCGCTTGTACTCCCGGGCATCGGAGTCCCCGCGCCCGAGCTTGGCCCAGAAGTCCCGGTAGTCCGTGCTGCGCGCGTACTCCGCTTCCACGAACATGCTATGATGCTGTCCCATGATCTCGGGCAGGTCATAGCCCATCACGGCGCAGAAGCCTGGGTTGGCAGCGAGGATCTTCCCGCGAGGGTCGAATTCTATGATGGCCAACGTCTGGTTGAGGGCCTTCAACGTCGCACTCTGCTGACTTCTGAACTTAAACATCAAGACCTCTTCGATGACGGGCGTACCTCTGCTGGTTACTGCTCCAAACACCTTAAGGTGTTGTGAACAGATCGCCGCAATCGGTCCTGCCAGCGACTCCAGCTCGACTTTGGCCATCATGCGGCGTCGCAGAGCGCGCAGGTGATGCCGCCTTGCAGGGCGGTCCGGAGTTTCCTCAGTTTTGGCGTTGAGCGGGTTATGACGAACCCCGGTTTGCGGCGCGCGGCGGCGTGCATGTCGAAGAAGGTTGGGCATTGCTTGTGATATCAGGCGCAGGTTGCTGCGGCCGGGCGTGCCGGGGGTGTGAGTTGGGCTGCCAGCAGGGTGATAGGGGTGAACAGGCCGGGCCGTCAGGGTGTTGTGCGTGCGATGCCGGGAGCGCCGCGTTTCGGCCCCGAGGTGGTTCATGCCATCACCGTAGGCGATTTCCGGGGGCAGCGGCGAAGCCGTTCCAAGGCGGACTGCGACTTCGGCCTGCCAGTGCTGGAGAGGCCAGTGCAGGACAGCGATGGGCTGCTCGCGCTTGCCTTCCGTCGGGCGCCGCCAAGGCCGGTAGCCCGGAACCCGGCAACCCGCCATGCTGCCCGGCATGACCCTCGAGCAGCTCCGCGTCTTCGTCGCCGTTGCCGAGCGGCAGCACGTCACCCGTGCCGCCGAGGCGCTCAACATCGCGCAATCCGCCGCCAGCGCCTCCATCGCGGCGCTTGAGGGGCGGCACGGCGCCAAGCTGTTCCACCGTGTCGGCCGCGGCATCGAGCTGACCGAGGCCGGCGCCCTGTTCCTGGCCGAGGCGCGTGCCGTGCTGGCCCGGGCGGAGGCGGCCGAGCTGGTGCTGTCGGAGCTGGGCGGCCTGAAGCGTGGCACCCTGGCCGTGCAGGCCAGCCAGA
>CAXTFY010000355.1:0-5721 GCA_964243265.1 uncultured Acetobacteraceae bacterium
CCTCCTCCAGCATGACGTGGTAGTGGTTGGTGCCGGCGATGTTGCGGGTGCCGCCTGCCCCAGCGCCGCACTTGTCCAGCGCCTCGTGCACCGCCGCCAGCACGGCCGGGTGCTGGCCCATGCCGAGGTAGTCGTTGCTGCACCACACCGTCACCGGGTCCTGCGCATTGCCGCGGATGTGCGTGGCGTTGGGGAAGCTGCCGGCCTGGCGCTGCAGGTTGGCGAAGGTGCGGTAGTTGCCCTCCTGCCTCAGCCCGTCGAGCTGCTTGCGATAGAAGGTCTCGTACTGCATGGCGCGCGTCCCAGGCTAGATGGCGCCGGCGACCCGCGCCGGCTCGGTCTCTATATGGGCATGGGTGGGGTCATTGCAGGCGGTCCCGCCGCCCTGCACCGCCCAGCCCCACAGCTTGGCAAACGGCAGCGGCAGCACAAGCACCACATGCTCGATGACCGCCAGCGTGAGCATGGTCACCACGAACGTCATGCCGACGCCGGGGGCCATGCCGCCCTGCCCCCATTCCAGCGCCGCCAGCCAGGCCAGCCCCGCCGCCACCGACACCGGCATCAGCGGGTTCATCGCCCGGCGGCGGAAGAAGCTTTTCAGGTAGGCGATCTGCGCCGGCAGGAACTCCTCGCCGAGGTTCCGCACGCCGAGGAAGAAGTTCAGCTTTGCTGACGTCCGCCCCGCCCACAGCACCATGAAGGTCCAGGTGCCGACTTGGTTCGCAGCACCCCAGCTTGCGGCGACGATCACCGCAGCCGTCGCCAGGATCGCTAGCTCGTGCCAGATGCACGCCTGCACGGCGTGGCCGAAGTGCGCCCAGCCGCGGCAGCCCTGGGGGCACGCGGTGCGGCGCGTGCCGGTGACATAGCCCATGAAGAACGCCATCTCGTGCCAACCCCACGCCAGCACCGCCCAGGTGAACGCGGCGTAGGCCCCGTGCACCGTCGTGTCCGCGCTGCCCACGCAAAGCTGCTGCAGCGCGACCAGGAATAGCACCGTCCCGCCTGCCATGCTGAACCGGAATGTGCGCGGCGGCAGCGTGTCCAGCCAGATGATCAGCCCCGTGCTGAACCACCACACAAACAGCGCATACAGGACGGGCCAGCCGGTCGCCACGTCGCTACCACGCCGGCTGCAGGCGGACAGTCTCCGGCATCGCATTGTCCTTCACCGGGGCGACATACATCCGCAGGAACGCCGCCCCGGCCGCGACCGTCAGCCCGGCGTTCTTCAGCTTGCCGACGATCCCGCCCTGCCGCCGCGCCGCCGCCTTGGCGACGGTGATGCGCCGCAGCCGCTCGAACCCGCGGGCGAACACCGGGTTGTCCAGGTCCAGCGACACCGGGAACACCTGCCGGGTGATCTCGGTGGTGATGCGGAACACCTTGAAGTCGTACTCCGTGGGATCGACGCCCAGCGCCGCATGGAACACCGGGCGGGCATGGTCGCGCACATACATCGTCGCGAACACCGCCAGCAGGAAGAACCTGATCCACAGCCTGTTCACGCCCGACAGCACCTTGGGGTCGGCGCGCATCAGCAGGGCGAACGCCTCGCCGTGGCGGAACTCGTCGCCGCACCACTCCTCGAACCAGGCGAAGATCGGGTGGAACATCCGCTCCGGGTGGCGCTCCAGGTGGCGGAAGATGGTGATGTAGCGGGCGTAGCCGATCTTCTCCGACAGGTAGGTCGCGTAGAAGACGAACTTGGGCCGGAAGTAGGTGTACTTCTTCACCTTGGTCAGGAACGACAGATCGACGCCGACGCCGAAGTCCTTCAGGCTGTCGTTGATGAACCCGGCATGCCGCGCCTCATCGCGCGTCATCAGGTTGAACAGCTCGTGCACGTCGCCGTGCTTGATGCGCTTCTTGATCTCGGCATACAGCACGCAGCCGCTGAATTCCGCGGTGACGGAGCTGACGAGGAAGTCCAGGAACTCCTGGCGCAGCGCCGGCTCCATGGTGGACAGGTCAACGTCGAACCGCTCGTCGCGGATGAAGTGCCCCTTATTCACGTCCAGCCGCAGCTCGGCGATCAGCGCGTCCCACTCGGTGCGGACGCGCGACACGTCGATGCGCTCCATGGCGGCGAAGTCGGTGGTGTAGAAGCGCGGGCTGAGGACGGTGTCCTCCTGCGCCATGCGCGTGCCCTCGTTCATCACCTTGGTAGTACCGGCGGCGGGCGGGTCCATCGTGGCGGACATCAGTGCGTCTCCTTCGGCAGGAAGCCGACTTCGTAAAGCTCCGTCAGCTCGAACATGGCGGCAACCCCCGTCCACCACCGGGCCAGCGCGCCGCCGCGGGTGACGGTGGCCCGGCAGCGCATGGTGCGGTGCTCGCCGAAGCCCACGTCGGCCGGGGCGCCGTGCACCACCACGCTGTCGCCCGGCCGGATGTCGATGCCGTCTGGCACGGCGTGGGCGTGGAAGCTGTAGGGCGTCTGCTCCACGTCCACGTCGGCCAGCACCTCGACGGTCTCGCCGCCCAGCAGCCAGCTCACAGCGGCCCTCCGGACGCGACGGCCTGGCGGACCGGGCCGAGCAGGCGGCCGAATGCGGCGGCGTTGGTGTTGCCATAGGCCAACAGCTCAAGCCGCCGGCCGTTGCTGGTATCGTCCAGCGTCAGGTGGCCGTCGCTCCAGGCGGACAGGCGGAACGGCGGCTCGGCACCGACGCCGTTCATGCGTCGGGTGCGGGCCAGGCCGCGCAGGGTGGCGCGGATGAAGCCCTGTTCCCCCGTCAGCACGTCCACCTGCTGGCCGGTGCCGGCGTCGGTGACGACCACCGCGCCATCGGACCGGTCGGCAAAGCGCAGGTCGCGGGAGGCGAGGACCGACCCGGTTTCTTGCGCCGGGCTGATGCCGACCACCCGGCCGGCCACCGCGCCGGCCAGGCCCAGCCCGACCACGGCGAAGATCGCGTATTTCGGCAGGCGGCTCAGAAGGTCGTTGGGCACGGCGTGTCCTCCCCCTAGGCGGCGACTGGCGCGTGGGCGCCGACACCGCTCGTTTCGTCCTGCGGCGCCATCGCTGGCACCGGCAGGTTGGCCGACGCCGCCAACGCCCGCGCCAGGATCTGCGCGGCATGGCCAGCATCCGGCACGGCCCGCAGCATCGGCTCGGCCCGCGCCATCCGCCACGGCCGCGCGTGCGGCCACAGCATGAGGTAGGCTAGCCGGTCCCCGGCGTGCAGCGAAAGACAGATATCGCCGATTCCGTCTTTGCCAGCCCGCAGCGCCGCAGATTCCACCCGGGCGAAGGGCAGGTTGATGGTCATCGGCAGCACCAGGCCCAACTGCAGGCACACCCGCTTGTTGGTGATGCTGTAAACCGTGCTGCGGGCCACGCCCCAGGAGTACAGCCCCAGCACCAGGATCGGCACCATCCCTGCCCCGGCCACCTTGCACAAGCTCAGCGCCTGCTGACCCAGCGGCGCGCCGTCCACCAGCCCGGTCACGGCGCAGGCGGCGAAGATGGCGCTGAAGTATAGCGCCAGGCCGCGCACATGGAACACCCGCAGCGCGAGGGCGCGCCAGTCCAGCACCCCCTGCCACAGCAGGCGCTCGCCCTCGGGCAGCCGGCTCGGCAGGCCCTGCGGGGCTTCGCCGCGGAATGCGGTCGGGCGCTCGTGGCGGCGGACCTTGACCTTCATGGTGCTCATACGAATGGCTCCGAACGGCTGGGTGTCGCATACAGGAAGCCGCCGCCGAAGTAGGAGACCAGCTTCTCCTCCTCCAGGATCGTCACGGTCTCCGCGTTCTTCAGGCGCGGCACGTCCTTGAACTGCGCGGCGGTGATGGCGCCCACCTTGATCTGCCGGCGCTTGTTGTTGATCCGCGCATAGTGCTGCGGCAGCAGCACATGGTCTCCGCCATCGGCCAGCTCGACCTCAAAGTAGCGCACCACGACCTCCGACCGGTCGATCCAGCAGTCCACCACCGTGCCGGCCAGCCTGCCATCGCAGCCGAACACCGTCATGCCGATCGGGTTGGGGTCCTCGTCGGCCAGGAAGAACATCGGAATGGTCCGCAGCGGCACGACCTTGGGCAGCGAGTCGTCGAACGTCACGTCCGGCACGTCGGCGCGGTGCTGCGCCCAGGCGGCGGGGCCGACGCCATCGACCAACGGGTTGCCGGTCGGCACCAGCGGCGCACCGGCCCACTTGGCGGTCGCGCGGCCGGCGACGCGGTCCACCCCCTCATCCCGCGGCGCCAGGAAGGCGTGGCCGTCGTGCATGATGAACGCCTTGGGCTTCGGGATCGCGGGATAGCCCTCCAGCATCTCGCCCTGCCGCTCGGTGACCAGCGGATAGCCCTCCCGCTTGTTCTCCCGCACCAAGTAGAAGATGAGGCCGGCGAAGAACGCCCAGAACACGTAGAGCACGACCTGGGCGACATCGATGTATTGGGTCAGGGCACCGGTTTGCATGGTGGGACCTCGTTAGAGCGTGGGTTCAGAAAGAAGGCCGAACGAGGCGCCGGGCAGGGTGCGCCCGGCCCTCCGCACCAGCGGCCCGACGGCGGCCAAGGTCACGAACAGCAGCGCGACCTCGACCAGGTAAACCGCGATGTAGCCGGTGGCAGGGCTTACCAGCACCGACCCCAGCGCGCCGCGCCCGGCCAGCGCCGCCACGCCGTCGCGCAGCAGCCCGCCGGACGCCACGGCAGTGCCGGCCGCGGTGGCCTGCACCGCGCCCCAGATGCCGAGCGTCAGGCCGACGTGCCCGCGCTCCGCCGCCGCCATCGCCGCCGTCAGCGTGCAGTGGGCGAACAGCCCAGCGCCGAAGCCGATCCCCAGCGTGCCGGATGCAAACAGCGGCAGGCTCTCCAGCGGCGCCGCGAAGATGACGCAGGTGAACGCCGCCAGCCCGGCCAGCGCCCCGGTGCCGGCCAGCCGGTACGGGTCGGCCCCGCGCCCCAGCAGCCGCGCCGCCAGCGCAAAGCCGAACAGCCCGCCCACCGCCAGCACCGCCGTCATCGCCGTCGTGGTGCCGACCGGCAGGTGCAGCACCTGGCCGCCGTACGGCTCCAGCAGGATGTCCTGCATGGAGAATGCGATGGTGCCGAGGGCCAGCGCCACCAGACGCCGCCGGGCCTGCGCGCCGCGGTTGAAGCTGCGCCAAGTCTGGCCGAACGTCGGCGTCGCCCGGTCCTCGCGGGTGGCGGCGGGGTTGCGCGGCTCCTGCTTCCACAGCGCGATGGCGTTCAGCACCATGGTCGCCAGCGCCGATCCCTGGATCACCTGGATCAGCCGCAGCTCGCTGAAATTGGCCAACACGGCGCCGAACAGCAGCGCGCTGCACACCATGCCCAGCAGCAGCATCATGCACAGCAGCGCCACGACGGTCGGGTGCGCCTCGGGCGGCGACAGGTCGGTGGCCAGCGCCAGCCCGACCGTCTGCGTCGTGTGCAGCCCGGCGCCCACCAGCAGGAACGCCAGCGCCGCCGCTGCCTGCCCGAACCACGGTGCGGCCTGGCTGTCCCCGGACAGCAGGATCAGCGCGAACGGCATGATCGACAGCCCGCCGAACTGCGTCATCGTGCCCATCCACAAGTACGGCACCCGGCGCCAGCCCAGCACGGAGCGATGGGTGTCCGACTTGAACCCCACGACCGCCCGCAGCGGCGCGAACACCAGCGGCAGCGAAATCATGACGGCCACCAGCCAGGCCGGCACGCCCAATTCCACGATCATCACGCGGTTCAAGGTGCCGATCAGCA
>CAXTFY010000356.1:0-5713 GCA_964243265.1 uncultured Acetobacteraceae bacterium
GCCGTGGCCTGCACGGCGGCCTCGGCGGCGCGGGCGGTCTGCGCCTCGGTCGCCAGCGCGGCGGCAGTGGCGCGTTGAGCGACGGCGGTGCTGGTGGCGGCCTCAGCGGCCAGGGCGCGGCTGGTCTCGGCGGCCAGGGCATCGCCGGCGGCCACGGTGCCCGCCACTGTCCCGACCGGAAGCTGCGCCGCCGGCACGGTGCCAGAGGGGCCAAGCTGCGCGGGACCGCCGGGCTGGCCGAGCGTGGCGGCCGTGACGCCGGTGCTCAGCAGCGCCCGGGCGGCGGCGATCTGCGCGTCCACATAGCCCTTGCGCGCCGCGTCGGAGGCGGCGACGGGATCGCGGTTCAGGGTGATGCTGTCCTCGGTCGGCGTGCGCAGGATCTGCGCGGCAGCCGGGCCAGGCAGCAGCAGGAGCAGCGGCAGGATGCGGCGGGGCATGAAATCTCCTGGAGTGTTCTTCTCCCTCTCCCTCCGGGCTTGGGCCGCGAAGCGGACCAAGGCCGGGGTGAGGGGGTTTTGAGGCGCAGAGCCCGGCCCGGCGAGGACGCGTTCCGGCGGGACCGGATGGGTCCTGCGCCACAGCAAAGACCCCCTCACCCCAGCCTTGGTCCGCTTCGCGGCCCAAGCCCGGAGGGAGAGGGAGCAGGAAGGTCCTATGCCACGCAGATCGCGTCGCCGTTGATCCATAATTGCGGCTGGCCCGGCACCGGCGTCGGCCGCGTCGTCGGCAGCAGCGGCAACGTGGCGGTCAGCGCGGCCAGCAGGCGCGCCCCGGACGTCGCCGCGCCAACCCAGGCGGTCGTCGCCACCGCCGCGCTGCTGTCCCCAGCCGCCGGCGCCGGGGCCAGCACCGCGCCACGCCCCTTACCGGACAGCCGCAGCGGGATGTCCGCCAGCGGCCCCACCGGCGCCAGGCCCGGCCCCGTGGCACCCGGCCCCGGCAGCACCTGCACCCCGCTGTCCGCCCCGGCCACGCGCGCCACCGACAGCGCCGCGATCCCGCCGGCCATCACGCGGGCCGAGTTGCTGGCGGTGTCGAAGTCCAGCCACTCCGTGCCGGGCTGCGTCTGCGCCGGGTTGGCGAAGGGGTCGGCGTTGGTCGCGTTCAGGTAAACCCGCTGCCCCGCCGCCAACGCCAGCGCGGTCCCGTTGACCCCCAGCGAGGCACGGCAGGTGTCCAGGATGGTGTTCCACGCCCCTACCACCTGGAATGCGGCGTCCACGGGCTTGCTGCCGCCGGACTGGTAGCGCGTGCCCAGCCACCACGCCCCCTTCGCCCCGGTGTTGTTGGTCCGGGTGAAGTTGCGGACGGTGCTGCTGACCGCCACGTCGAACCCGGCGTCGTTGTGGTCGAACTCGTCCACCTCCTGATAGGTGCCGTCGGCGAAGGCGAACAGGCTCCCATCCATGATCAGCACGGCCGGGTTGGCGAGGAAGTGGGTGCTGCCCGCCTTGGTGCCGAACACCGTGCCGGTGACGTTCAGCATCACCGCGTCGCCCTGGCCCTCCTGCGTCACGTGCCCGCTGACCGCCGCGCAGCCGGTGCGCCCGCCCTGGTCCCCCGTCAGCGCGTTGAACCCGGAGCGGTTCTGGTAATACACGCTGATCGCGCTGTTCTCGGGGTGGAACACATACCCGGTGGCCGGCTGCGTCAGGGTCGTGGCGCCGTCGATCCGGTGCTCGATGGCGAGCTGCACCGTGCTGAGGTCGCCGCTGAAGGCGCTGCTGATGTCGTCCTGCAAGCCGTAGCTGGACGGCTCCGCCCCGCGGCGCGCGAACATCCGGCCGCGGCGCTTGCCGTCCCCGGTCTGCAACTGGCCCTCGCCGGAGAAGCGGCCCAGCATGCTGTTGGGCTTGGTGGCGATGTTGGCCGTGCCGTTCGGCAGCACGACGGGCAGCGGGCCGGCGGCGGCTTGCGCGGCGGCGATGGCGGCGCTGTCGTCGGTGCCGCCGTCCAGCACCGCGCCGAAGTTGCGGGCGTTGACCTGGTCCGCCGCACGGTCCGTCAGCAGCCGCGCCGTGAGCGAGTAGCGGGCCGTGACCGGCAGGAACGAGGCGTCGGCGATGGGCAGGGCCGCCACCGCGCCGCCCGCGCTGATCGTCACCCCCGCCCCGGCGCTGAACAGGCCCCGCAGCGCCGTGGCCGGCAACAGCCGGGGCGCGCCGCCGCTGCTCAGCACGACCTCGTCCTCGGGGAGCAGCGCGGCATTGGCTGGAAAACCCGCATGGTCCCCGCCGGTGGCGGCAACCCCGCCATTGGCGACCGCCAGGCCGACGCCGACGCCCACCGCCTCCGGCCCGCCCGCGCCGGGCGACACGCGGCCCAGCAAGGTGCCAGGGGCCAGCAGCAGCGCCGGCTGCGTGCCGGCCAGCAGGGTGGCAACGGTAACGCTGCCTGTGAATGCGCCTTGGCTGATGGGCAGTTCGTCGCCCGGGTTGACCTGGGTGACGGGTGGCAGTTGCTTGATGGTGGGCATCGAGGTCCCCTAACTGGGTTTCTTCTCCCTCTCCCGCAGGGAGAGGGAGAAGACAGGCGCCGGCCGCAATTAGCCGATGGCCGCCCACCCCGCCGGCCCGGCGCCGGAGCGCTTCAGCCACAGCGTCGTGCCAGCCCCGCCGTCCAGGTTGCGGTAATCGCTGCCCGGCGGCGCCGTCACCACCCCTTCCGGGCTGCCACGCCCCAGGGCGGTGGCGAACCCCGCCGGCTCCGCATCCGATCCCACCCGCACCCGACCGGACCCGGCGGGGTGCAGCGTCATGTCCCCACCCATCGTGCGGACCTGCAGGGTGCCGTCGCCGGGCGAGGTCAGGAAGTCCCCCGGGGTCAGCCCCAACGCCTGCCACCCGCCCCAGGTCCCCTCCCAATCCACCGCCGTCGCGGCGGGCGCGGTGAAGTCCCCCAGCGTCCAGTTGTCCTGGAACGGCATGCTGCCGACCCGGCGGAACCGCACCGCGCAGTTGCAATGCAGCCGCAGCCGCCGCCCCTGCGGCACCGGCAGTCCCACCGAGGCCACCGCCAGCGCCCCCAGCCCGTCCCCGGTCACCACCGCCGCCGCCGCCGTGTAGCCGCTGCCGCCGTTCGTCACCGTGATCCCCATGATCGCGCCGTCGCGCACATACGCCGTCGCCAAAGCGCCCTGCCCGTCGCCGCTGATCGCCACCGCCGCCTGCGTGAAGTTATAGCCGCCCGCCGTCACCTTGATGAACGCCACCCGCCCGGCCATCGCCGCCTGGTGCTGGCCCTCCATGCCGTCGATCCCAGAGGGCGCGGAGGTGATCATCACCCCGTCCAGCATGTCCGGCACCTGCAACTGCTGCGTGGCGCCGACCGGGCTGGGGTTGACGATGATGCTCGCCTGGTTGTTCCAGGTGTTGCCTCCCATCAGCAGCGCGTCGGTATGGGCGTTCAACGCCTGCGGGGTGGCGCCGCCCGGCCCGGCGAAGAAGGCGTTGCGCGCCACCTGCACCCCCGCCGGCGCATCCTGCAGCAGCACGCCGCCGCCGGAGCCGCCGCCCAGCACGATCCGGTTGCCCTCGATCACCAGCCCCGTGCAGGCGATGCCGAAGTTGGCGCCGTGCCCGTCGGTCTCGACGTTGTAAACCGTGATACCCCAGCCATTGCCGAGCAACTGGTTGCCAGCCACCCGCACGTTGCTGCTGCCGCCGGGGTTGATGCCGACCGCGCAGCCCCCGATGAAGTTGTCCGACACGTCGCCGTCGATGCTGCCCCCGAAGTCGATGCCGAAGTAGCTCGGCCCGGCCGCCCCGGCCGCGCTGATCAGGTTGCCCACCACCCGGCTGGCGGTGCAGTTGGCCAGCACGCCGCTGCCGTTGCCCGCGAGCTGGTTGCCCACCACCTGCATCCCGCGCCCGGACACCGCGATCCCATACGACGAGTTGCCATGGCAGACGTTCCCCGCCACCAGCACGTCCACCGCGTCCGGGTTGCCGTTGCCCCAGCGCGGCGGCTCCAGGTTGGTCTCGTTGTAGTTGCCGACCGAGATGCCGCGCGAGTTGCCCCACGCCAGGTTGCCCAGCACGCGGCCATGCCGGGCGACCTGCGCGAACGCCGGGTCGTTGAAGTCCAGCGCGATCCCGTAGGCGCCGTTGTCGTGCGCGAGGCAGCCCTCGATCAGCGCCCCGGCGGCGGCCTGCACCCAGATGCCGTGCACCTGGTTGCCCCAGGCCTCGCACCGCAGCACCTGGTGGCGGCTGGTGGGGGTGGCGCCCTCGACGCCGTCGCGCGCCTGGATCACCAGGCCGCTGCCCAGCGACGGGCCGACCGCGCCGGTGAAGCCGCAGCCGTCGAACACGGTGCGGGTGCAGCCGGGGCCGACCAGCACGCCCCAGCTGTCGCCGGGCACGCCCGCGCCGTCGAACGTCACGCCCACCGCGGTGAAGCTGGGGCCGACCAGGTTGATGAACGCACCCGTCGCCGGGGTATGGGGCACCGGGATGCGGCGCAGGGTGCTGGCGTGCGCGCCCAGCAGCACGGCATCCCGCGTCACCGTCCAGCCGCCGCGCACGGCGTAGGTGCGGGACGCCAGGCGCACGGGCCGCCCGGTGGCGATGGCGCGGTCCAGCGCCGGGCTGTCGTCCGCCACGCCGTCGCCCACGGCTCCGAAGGCTTCGGGCGTCACCGCCTCCGATAGCCAGTCGGCCAGGGTGCGCGCCAGGGTGCCCGGCGCCTGGACCTGGTGCGCCGACAGGTCGATGCCGCGCAGCCCCGACAGCCCGGCCATCAGCGCGCCATACGACACCGCCGCGTCCTGCCCGCCCTGCGACAGCGGCAGCAGGTCCGGCGACGACGGCGCCGCGGCGCCCGGCAGCGCCGCGGTGGCGAACGGCGCCGGCCCCAGCAGCATGCCGCCGGCCAGGCGCAGGTTGGCGCCGATGCCGATGCTCTCCGGCGCGCCCAGGCCGGGGCTGACGCGGCCCATCAGCGCGCCGGACAGCACGGCCAGGTTCGGCTGCAGCCCGGCGACGAGCTGCGCGCGGGTGGTGCTCAACAGCTTGCCGCCCTGGCTGACCGGCAGCAGGTCGTCATCGGCGGCGGCAGCGGCGGGCGGGAGCTGGTTGATCGTCGGCATGGCGGGTCAGCCTCCCCGGTTGGTGGTGATGCTGTTGCCGCTGCCGTCCTGCACGGCCGCGCCGGTCTCGGTCTGCAGCAGATCCGGCCCGCCGTCCTCCCCGGCCAGCGCCTGCACCGGCAGCAGCACGGCGCGTGACAGCACCCGGCCCGCCTGGGTGCCGATGGTCAGCGTGACGATGTATGTCGTGCCGGCCTGCCCACCGCCGAGCCACAGCACCGCCCGCGCCCCATCCGCCGCGGCCGACACCAGGGCGAGGTCGCCGGGGTCGGACGGGCTGATGACGACATCCAGGGTGGCGACCGCGTCGCCGTCCGCGCCGGTCAGGGCCGGGGCGACGTCGAACTGGTAGTCCAGCACGTCCGCCGGGTCCTTCGCGGGCCAGATTGGCGGCAACAGCGGCCGGGTGCCGCGCGGAACCGGCACGCAGCCATCCAGCACGAGCACGCGAGCGGCGCTGGGCCGGTAGAGATGTGGGGCAACGGTCGGCATGGATGCATCCTTTCTTCTCCCTCTCCCTCCGGGAGAGGGCCGGGGTGAGGGGGTCTTGCTTGCGATCCGTGACGGGCACTGCTGGGAGAAGGGCCTCGACGGGCAAGGGCGGTGCTTCAAGACCCCCTC
>CAXTFY010000357.1:0-5706 GCA_964243265.1 uncultured Acetobacteraceae bacterium
GCGACCAGCGCCGGCTGGAGATCGCCCGCGCCATGTGCACCGGCCCGGTGCTGCTATGCCTGGACGAACCCGCCGCCGGGCTGAACCCCAGGGAGAGCGACGAGTTGGCGGGCCTGTTGAAGTCCATCCAGGCCGACGGCTGCTCCATCCTGCTGATCGAGCACGACATGGGCGTGGTCATGCGGATCAGCGACCACATCGTCGTCCTAGACCACGGCAAGCGCATCAGCGACGGCGACCCCGCCCACGTCCGCGGCGACCCCAACGTCATCGCCGCCTACCTGGGGGAAGGCGACGAGGACGACGCCGACGCCCCGCTGGCGGTGGAGGCATGACCCGGCCCCTGCTGGCACTGTCCGGCGTCACCGCATACTACGGCGCCATCCAGGCCCTGAAGGGCGTGGACCTGCAGGTGATGCCCGGCGAGATCGTCACCCTGATCGGCGCCAACGGGGCGGGGAAGAGCACCCTGATGATGACCATCTGCGGCAGCCCGCACGCCCGCGACGGCCAGATCCTGCTCGACGGCCAGGATATCACCGCGCTGCCCACGCACGAGATCATGCACATGGGCGTGGCGCAGTCCCCCGAGGGCCGCCGCATCTTCGGCCGCATGTCGGTGCACGAGAACCTGCTGATGGGCGCGCAGGTCGTCGGGATGAAGAACTACGAGGCCACGCGGGACCTGGTGTTCACCCTGTTCCCCCGCCTGAAGGAGCGCCTGGCCCAGCGCGGCGGCACCCTGTCCGGCGGCGAGCAGCAGATGCTCGCCATCGGCCGCGCGCTGATGAGCCAGCCGCGGCTGCTGCTGCTCGACGAGCCGAGCCTGGGCCTGGCGCCGCTGGTGGTGCGGCAGATTTTCGGCGCGATCCGGCAGTTGAACCGCGACACCGGGCTGACGGTGCTGCTGGTGGAGCAGAACGCCTTCCAGGCGCTGCGCCTGGCGCACCGCGGCTACGTGCTGGTCAACGGCGCCATCACCATGGCCGGGCCGGGGGCGGAACTGCTGACACGGCCGGAAATCCGGGCGGCCTACTTGGAGGGGGCGCACTGAAGCGCTGGACCCTAGCCGTGGCCGCATCTCTCACCATGCTCACCCCAGCAGCGCACGCAGCAGATGGCGTGGTGCGCCTGCACGCCGCCGGCAGCCTCAAGCCCGCGTTGACCGAGGTCTCCCGGGATTTCACGGCTGCATACGGCATCAAGGTTGATCCCGTATGGGGTCCCTCCGGCTTGCTGCGCCAGGGGTTCGAGCGTGGCGAGGCCGGGGATGTCTTCGCCTCCGCCGACATGGCCAGTCCGCTGGCGCTGGCGAAGGCGGGCAAGGCCGGGCCGGTGGTGATGTTCACCCGCAACCGCCTGTGCGCCCTGGCCCGGCCCGGCCTGCCGGTGACGACGGACACCGTTCTGGACGCGATGCTCGCGCCCGAGGTCAAGCTAGCCACCTCCACGCCCGGCAACGACCCATCTGGGGACTACGCCATGCAGATGTTCGCCCGTGCGGACACCCTGCACCCCGGCGCCGCGCGCACCCTGGAGGCCAAGGCGCTGCGGCTGGTGGGCAGCGGCAACGATGCCCAGCCGCCAGCCGGGCGCAACGCCTATGGCTGGCGGCTCATGGAGGGCCAGGCCGACATCTTCCTCGCCTACTGCACCGCGGGGATCGAGGCCGCCGCGCAGTTCCCCGGCATCACCGTCGTGGAACTGCCGCCCGGGCTGTCCGTCGGCGCCGAGTACGGCCTGACGGCGCTGCAGACTGCCGACCCGCGGGTGGCGCTGCCGTTCATCAGCTACATCCTGTCGGCGCCGGGCCAGGCGGTGCTGGCCCGCTACGGCTTCGACGCCCCGTTGGCGCCGCATTAGCACCTTCCCGCCGCGCCCGCTTGCGCCTAACGTTCCCTTGTTCACGATTTCGAGGGGAATACCCATGCTCCGCAGGACACTTTTCGCCAGCGTCGCCATGCTGGCCGCCACGGCCGCCGCGCACGCGCAGATCCACGTCGCGACCGTGGGGCCGATGACTGGCGAATATGCTGCGGTCGGCGCGCAGATGAAGGCCGGGGCCGAGCAGGCGGTCGCCGACATCAACAAGGCCGGCGGCGTGCTGGGCCAGCAACTCGTGCTGGAGATCGGCGACGACGCCTGCGACCCGAAGCAGGCGGTGTCGGTCGCCAATCAGATGGCCAGCCGCAAGGTGGTGGTGGTTGCCGGCCACTACTGCTCCGGCAGCAGCATCCCGGCTAGCAAGGTCTATGGCGAGGAAGGCGTGCTGGAGATCAGCCCGGCCAGCACCAACCCCAAGTACACCGACGAGGGCGGCTGGAACACCTTTCGGCTTTGCGGGCGCGACGACCAGCAGGGCCTGATCGCCGGCAAGTTCGTGGCCGACCACTTCAAGGGCCAGAAGGTCGCGATCCTGCACGACAACACCGCTTACGGCAAAGGCCTGGCCGACGAGACCAAGAAGTCGCTCAACGCCAACGGCCTCACCGAGACGATGTACGCCGCCTACACCCCCGGCGAGCGCGACTACTCCGCCCTCATCAGCCGCATGAAGCAGGCCGGCATCCAAGTGATCTATGTCGGCGGCTACCACACCGAGACCGGGTTGATCGCGCGCCAGGCTAAGGAGCAGGGCATGAACATCACCATGGTCGGCGGCGACGCCCTGGTGACCAACGAATACTGGCAGATCAGCGGTCCCGCGGGGGAGGGCACGCTGATGACCTTCGCCTCTGACCCGCGCAAGCGCCCGGCGGCGGAGCAGGTCGTCGCCGAGTTCAAGGCCAAAAAGATCGATCCCGAGGGCTACACACTTTACACCTATGCCGCGCTGCAGGTTTGGGCCGAGGCGGCGAAGCAGGCCAAGAGCGCCGATGGCAAGAAGGTCGCCGACACCCTGCGCGATGGCCAGAAGTGGAACAGCGTGCTGGGCGGCACGACGTTCGATAAGAAGGGTGACCCGACAGTGCCGGATTACGTGTTCTACGTCTGGAAGAACGGCAACTACTCCGAGTTGTAGCGGCTTTCCTCAACGCAGACATCAATTGGCTCTGGCTCCCTCTCCCTCCGGGAGAGGGCTGGGGTGAGGGAAGCCGCACGGAGTAAGCTTCAATCAGTTGAGAGCGAATTCCCCTCTCACGCTGGGATGCCAGGCCATTAAGCCCCCCACCCCGGCCCTCTTCCGAAGAAAAGGAGCAGATCGTCTAAGCCGCCACCGTGATACGATGATAGGACCGGCCAAAGTAGATCAGCCCTTCGTGCGCCGGCCCGGCCTGGATTGCCAACACTTCGCAAAACAGCACGCTGTGAGTGCCAACCTCGGTCACCTGGGTAATACGGCAATCGAACGACACAACAGCGTCGGCCAACACCGGAGAGCCGGTCACTAGCGTCGTCCAAGCTGCGGCGTCGAACCACTCGGCCATCGGGACATCCACGAATCCGGCGAACAGCGGCGAAAGGTGTTCCTGCGCCGCAGCCAATGTGTTGACGCAAAGCACGCCGTTCGCCTTGACGGCATCATGCAACGAACCGCCACGGTTCATGCACACCAGCAAGGTCGGTGGATCATCGGTGACGCTGCATACCGCAGATGCCGTGAACCCTGCGTCGCCATTGACGCCCGTCGTGGTGATGACGCTGACCGCAGCGCCGAGCCGTGCCATTGCATTGCGATACTCTTGACGGTCAACCAAGCCCAGCACTCCATTCGCCCCCACCATATGGCGCCCCCATGCGGGTCGCGGGAAGGGCTTGAAAGCAAACGGGCGCCACAAGGGCGCCCGCTCGTTAGTCCAGGTGCGGAAGCTAGACCTTGTCGGCCGCGTCGCGCACGGTATCCTTGGCCCCGCCGACGGCGCTCTCGGCCTTGCCCTTTGCCTTGTCGGCCATGCCTTCGCCTTGCAGCTTCTCGTCGCCGGTCATCTTGCCGATGCCTTCCTTGATGGCGCCCTTGGCCTTGTCGAACGCACCCTCAACCCGGTTCTCGTCAACCATTGCCAACACTCCTCTACGGCCACATGCCGTGCTGCTTTAACGAGGGACGCCGCCTCGGGTTTCATGGCCCAGGGTTTCATGGCAGAGGCGTCAGGCGGCGGACAGCGGCGGAGCGACCTCCTCCAGCGACCGCTTCTCACAGTTCACGCCCAGGAACATCTCCACCACCGCCGCACCCACCATCAACCCGCCGCCGAGGATGTAGCCCAGCAGCACCTCGCTGCGCGCCCCGGTCTGGATCAGCCGGCCGAACACGGCTGGCCCGGCGATGCCGCCCACCGCCGTGCCCAGCGCATAGAAAACCGAGATCGCCACCGCGCGGCACTCAAGGGGAAACGTCTCCCCGACGGTAAGGTAGGCCGACGACGCGGCAGCCGAGGCGAAGAAGAAGATAACCGTCCAGGCCAACGTCTGCTCCTGCGCATCCAGCCGGCCCTGCACGAACAGCACGCCGACGCCGATCATCAGTATGCCGGACAAGGCATAGGTTGCGCTGATCATCAGCTTGCGCCCGAGCGTATCAAACAATGGCCCCAGCAGCAGCGGCCCCATGAAGTTGCCCAGTGCGAACGGCAGCATGAACCAGCCGACGCTGCCCATCCCGACCCCATAGAAGCGGGTCAGCACCAACCCGTAGGTGAACAGCACCGCGTTGTAGCAAAAAGCCTGCGACCCCATCAGCGCCAACGCCAGCACGGTGCGGCTGCGATACTGCGTGACCAACACCCGGAGGCTATGCAGGAACCACCCTTTGTTATGGCGGCGCAGCCGCAACACGCCCGGCGGAACCGGCGGCAGCGGTTTCCCGGTCTCCCGCTCCACCCGCGCCTCAATGCCGGCAACAACGGCGGAGGCCTCCTCCGGCCGGCCGTGCGTCATCAGCCAGCGCGGGCTTTCCGGGATGAAGCGGCGCAGGAACAGCACGACCACGCCGATCAAGCCGCCGATAACAAAGACGCTGCGCCATCCCGTCTCGTGGTCCATGACGGCCGGGTCAAGCGCCACCACGGCGCCAAGTCCGCCCAGTGCCGCACCGAGCCAGAAGCTGCCGTTGATCACCAAGTCGGTGAAGCCACGGCGCCGGGCGGGGATCAGCTCCTGGATGGTGCAATTCACCGCGGCATACTCGCCGCCGATGCCCAGGCCGGTGATGAAACGGAATGTGATGAACGACCACATGTTCCAGGAAAAGCCGGAGGCGATGGTGGCAAGCAAGTAAACCAGCACCGTCAGCGTGAACAGCTTCTTCCGCCCCAACCGGTCGGTCAGCCATCCGAAGAACAGTGCGCCGACGACCGCGCCAGCCAAGTAGGAACTAGCGGTCAGGCCGACCTCAGCCTCCGTAAGCTGTAGCCGGGGGCTGGCGGCGATGGCGCCGGACAGCGAGCCGACGATCGTCACCTCCAGGCCGTCGAGGATCCAGGTGATCCCCAAGGCGATGACGACCAAGGTATGGAACCGGCTCCATGGCAGGCGGTCCAGGCGGTTGGGCACGTCGGTCTCGAAGACGTCTGGCAAGGCTTGCTGAGACGCCAGGGCCGGGCCTGTCAGGGTATGGCCATCCATCATTTGTCCTCCCCAGGACGATTATCTGAGAATAACAGCATGAGAAGGACTTGGTTTGCCAGTGTTCAAGCGGCCTTCCCTCCTCTCCCTCCGGGAGAGGGCCGGGGTGAGGGAGGCGGCAAGGGCCCAGCACGCCCAATG
>CAXTFY010000358.1:0-5642 GCA_964243265.1 uncultured Acetobacteraceae bacterium
AGGCGGCGGCGGGTGCCGCAGGGTGGCGGGGGCGCTACGAGGCGAGCCGGCAGGCGGCGGCGCTGGACGCGCAGGCGCGCGGGCTGGTCGGCACCTGGCGGGAGCTGGTCGGGGCGTACGCGGTGGCGCTGCCGGGGCTGGAGGCGGACCCGGGACTGCGCGGCACACGGGCGGCGCTGGACCGGTTCGGGGCGTCGCTGGCCGGGCAGGCCGAGGCGGTGGAGGTACTGCGCGCGCGCGGGCCGGATTTGGGGCTGGCGCCTGGCACCAACCTGGCGCGGCTGCTGGCGGCGCGCGACCCCGGGCAGGCGCTGGCCAAGCAGCTGGACGCCTGGGAAGCAGCGCAGCTGCGGCAGGGGGCCGAGCGGGCAGCGGCGCGGCGGGCGGCGGATGACGTTGCGGCGCGGCTGCGCCTGCGGCCCTCGCGCGGGCAGGACATGTCGCCGTGACCGGGCCGATGCGAGCAGGACGGCCGGGACCTGTCCGGCGCCGGCAGGCGGACGATAGCGGAGCTGAGGCGATGGCGGACAGGGGATCCAGGGGATCGGGAGACGCGGAGCAGCTCCTGTATGGGCTGATGAACGTGGCGCAGGAGCAGCAGGCGGCGGCGGCCGAAGCGTTGGCGGCGCTGGTGACCGAGCGCGAAGCCCTGGCCCGGGAGCGGGCGGGTCTGGCGAAGCAGGCCGAGGCGATGCAGGCGCAGGCGGCGGCACTGAGGCGGGCAGTGGGCGACCTGGGGCCGGCCCTGGCGGCGCGCACTGAGCTGGCAACCGAGCAGGCGGTGGTGCGGAGCCTGGGGTATGCAGGTGTCACCGCCACGGCGGCGGTGGAGGCGGCGGTCCGGCCGGTGCTGGGACGGCTGGACAGGGTCATGGCGCAGGCGAGCGAGGCCGAGGCGTCGCTGCGGCGCATCGTGGGCTGGACGAGCTGGCGGCTGCTGGGGCGGGGGTTGGCCGTGGTGGCGGTGTTGGCCGTGCTGCTGTGGGGGGCGCACCTGTCGGTGTGGTGGTGGGCGGAGCGGGACGTGGCGGTGGCGCAGGCGCAGAAGGCGCTGCTGCTGGCGGAGATCGCGGGCTTGCAGGATCGGCGGGACGAGCTGGCGGCGAGCCGTGACGCGCTGGCCAAGTCGGGTGCGCTGGCGAAGGTGACGCGGTGCGAGCCAGGCGGCCGGCTGTGCATCCGGGTGAACGAGGAAGCGGGGCCATATGGCAGCCCGCCGGACTACCGGGTGATCCTGGGCTACTAGGCAGATCGGGCTGACCGGACGGAGCAGGGCCGGCCAGGACGAGGAGGGCGCGCATGGGAGGCGGCGGCGGCGGCCAGGGCGACGGGGACCAGATGGCGCAGCTGACGGCGGCGGTGCTGGCCCTGGAGCGCTCGATGAATGGCGTTGTGGGGGTGCTGGACCAGCAGGGGCTGATGCTGCGCGAGCTGCTGGCGGCGGCGGCGGAGAACGTCAGGGAGGGCCGGGTGGACGAGCTGCTGGTGGCGCTGATCGGACGGCTGGACCGGCACGCGGCGATGATGGAGCGCGTGGAGGCAGGAATTGAAGGGGTCAGGGCTGCGGTGGAAGGAACCGGACGATGAGTATAAGGCCCAGTGCCCGCAAAGCTATGCAGAATGGCCATCGCAGCAGAAGCTAAATCTATCAGCAGCTTGTACGCTGCCGCGCTTCGGGCACCCACTGCGTCTTTTGACACTTCGCCGCCTGGCACGGTTGGCGCGTGATGACGTGGAGCCAGAGTCTGTTGGAGACCGGGATAGGCACTCCTAACAAATCGCGCGGACACTGTTGGCGAAGTTGGGCTGCAGTCAAAGCCGGGCCGGATGCGTTCGCAGGTGGCCAGATCGGAGGCCACCTGCATGTCGCTTCGCCTGCAATCCGTTGTCCCGTCCGTTCCTGACGACACCGCCCGCATCGCGCAGGCAGCGTTTCGGCGCGGCGAGACGCCCAGCCCAGCTCGCTTGAACGAGCTTGCGCCGCGCCGGCAGCTTACGTATCTTTCCGCTTCTTCGGAAGGATACAGACCCATGCACGCCGCCCCACCCATGGTCAGCGCCAACGAGGCGGCCGCCCTCGCCATGGTCGAGGTCCGCGACGTTCACCGCGCCTTTGACGAGCACCTGCTGCCCGAGGCGCTGCTTGGCTGGGCCGGAGGGGGCCGGCAGGTCGCCAGGGGCGCCGTGCCGCTGCTCGCCTTCTACTTCCGCACGGCGCACGTCTTGCAGGCCGACGCCCGCAAGGCGGTGATCCGGCTGGTGGCCTCCGGCGGACGCACGGGGGCGCTGCGCCGGGTGGCCGCACTGCGCCGCCGCCGCCGCCCGCTGCCCGTAAGTGACGGGATCACGGCGGACCTCCGGCCTTTCATCATGGAAACGGACGCGCGGGCGACGCTGCTGGAACAGGCGCGCGCGATGGCCGTACTTGACCCTGACGTGCTCAGCGGCACCGAGCCGGTGGTGCGCGGCACGCGCGTCCCGGTCCGCGACGTGGCCGCTGCCGTCGCCGCCGGGCTGCCCTTGGCCGACATCCTGGCGAGCTATCCGAGCCTCGCCGCCGAGCAGGTGGAGTTGGCGGCGCTCTATGCGAGCGTGGAGCGCCCCCGCGGCAAGCCGCGCCGCCCCTTGGCCGAGCGCCTGCCGCCCGGTGCGCGCGTGATCGCGTCCGGCACCGTTCCGCGGCCGGTGCTGCCGGCGGCGTGAGCCGCGCCCGCTTTCTCGTGGACGAGTGCCTGAGCGTTGACTTGGCCGGTTTGGCGTGGACGCGAGGCTACGAGGCCAGCCACCTGCGCGACCTGGGCTTGCTGCGGCGCAAGGACGGGCAACTGGCCCCGGTCATCTTCGGGGACGACTGGTGCTTCGTGACCAAGAACGCGCGCGACTTCCGCGGCCCCGATGACGCAAAGGGCAGTTCGGGCGAGTATGCCGGGGTGGACCTGCACGCAGGCCTTGTTTGCATCCATGGGCCGCCCGAGGGGTTCGCGAAGGCGGAGCAGCTTGAGGCGTTCGCCGTGGCCCTCGACCAGATCGAGCGGCGCGGCGGCGATGCGACCAACCTGCTGGTGGAGGTGGCGTGGGCTGCCGACGGCATCGGCTTTGACGTGGTGGAGTTCCCGCCCGGAGCGGGGTGACGCCACGCCGGGGGTGACGGTTCGGAGGCGCAAACGGGCAGTGGCCGCCTGCGGCTCGCGGCATCCCGTAGCTGGTCGGGGCCAGGGCGTGGGTGTGCCGGGTGCGTTCCGTTGCTCGCGGCTGCTTGCGGCGCGGCAGCGCCGCCATCCCAAGCTTGCGCCGGCTGGCCCTAGCCGGTCGGCGCTCTGCTTCCGGGAGCGCCATGTCCCCGGACCGGAGGTGCCGGATGAAGAAGAGCCGCCCCGGCAGGGGCGGCTCAAGTCGGGCAAGAGGGAAGGGAGGGAACGGGCCGGGCTACTCCGCCACTATCGCCACCGGCGCGGTGGGCTGGTCCCCGGCTGCGGCAGAGTCCACGGGATATGTCGCTCCCGGAACGTGCAGCACTGCCGGCAGCCACCCCGTGCCGGCCAGCAGCCTCACAGCGCCCGCGCCTGCATGATCTCGCCGGGATGCGTGGTGTAACGCTGGGTCAGTAGCCCGGCCCGTGTGCCCCAGGGCCGGGCGATGCCGGTGGCCAGTGGGCGCAACGTGCCTCGGCCGTAGCGGGCGTTCACCCCATCCATCGCGCGCATGAGCGCGGCCGACTGCATGGGGTCGCGCGTGGGAAACAAGGTGCGTGGCTGGGTGGCCCCGTCGCGCAAGTCGTCCAGCATGACGCCAACCTTCATGTAGCGGTGCCCATCCCGCCACAACGGCGCCAGCATCCGCACGGCCTCGCCAATCAGCGCCCGCGCGTCGTCGGTCGGCTCGATCCGCCCTGCGCGCTGTGCGCTATACCAGGGATCGCCGCCATGCGGGTCGGTGTGCAGGAACACGGCCATGCGGCCCGCGACCAGGCCTCCCGCGCGCAGCTTCTCGCCCGCGCGGGCGGCGTGGTGGGCGCAGGCTTCGCGCATCTCGGCCCAGCGCGTGACCGGCCGGCCGAAGCACCTGGTCACGGCCAGGGCCTTGCGCGCAGGCACGGCCTCGGACAGCGTCAGGCAGGACACGCCGGCCAACTCCGCCTGCACGCGGGCGCCCACCACGGTCAGCAGGCTCCGCACTTCGCGCGGCGCCATGGCGGCGAACCGGGCTATGGTGGTGATGCCGAGCGCACGCAGCTTGTCGGCAGTCCGGCCGCCGATGCCCCACACCTCGTCCACGTTGGTGCGCTCATAGAGCTGCGCCCGGTCCCGTTCGTCCCGGAGGTCGCACACGCCGTCCAGCGCCGGGTCGTCCTTGGCGGCGGCGTTGGCGAGCTTGGCGATGGTCTTGGTCGGGCCGATGCCGACGCAGGTGGGGATCTTGGCGATGCGCCGGACGGCCTCGCGCAGCTCGCGGGCGAGGTCCGCTGCGTCCTTCGGGGTGTCCATGTCCATGAACATCTCGTCGATGGAGTAGGGCTCCACGCGCGGCACCCGTGCGGCCAGCACCTCGTACATGCGCCGGCTCATGTCGCCGTAGAGCGCATAATTCGACGACAGCCACTCGACGTGGGCGGCGCGCACCTCCGGGCGGCGCCGGGCCAGGTGCCAGGGGTCGACCATCTTGATCCCGGCAGCCTTTGCCTCGCTGGTGCGGGCCACGGCGCAGCCGTCGTTGTTGGACAGCACAACAACGGCCCGGCCGCGCAGGCGGGGGGAGAAGGCGCGCTCGCACGAGCAGTAGAACGAGTTGCCGTCAATCAGCCCAAAGGTGCGGGGCATGAACGTGCAGCCCTACCCGGCACGGCCTGATCAGACTTTAGGGCGGACAAGGGCGGCGACTACGGCCCAAACCTCGGCACCATCGCCGTCCAGCGACACAAGGGGCTGGTCAGCGCGCCCGGGCCGCATCCACCATTGACCCTGTCGGTAGGCGAGCTGGGCGATCCACACCTCGCCGTGCAGCATGACGATGGCGACGCGACCGTGGGTTGGGGCGGTCGCGGTGTCGGCAATCAGCACGTCGCCCGGGTAGATGCCGCGGTCAACAAGGGCCTCGCCCAGCACGCGAACGGGGTAGCGGTGAGGGCGGCGCAGGTCGAGCAACGCGGCCAGATCGATCGGCCCTTCCAGGGCGTCGGCGGCGGGCGACACGAAGCCTGTTGTGTTGGACCCGTCATAGCCGGGGTCGCCATCGTCCTCGCCGGTCGCCATGCCGTTCCACCTCGAACAATGCCCGTTCGCAATGGAACATATAAAGAACACACGACGCAAGCTGGCTGGCACTTTGGGCACCTAAGCGTCCCCATCACCGGCAGCCCTGCGCCGATCACCCGGTGTGGCGCCACCATGCCGCGAGAACGTTCAGCGCCTGGACCAGCGCATTGATGCCGACCAGCAGCGCTGCCGTGACCGTCGCCGCCCCGAGCAGCCGGCGGCCCCGTGTCGGGCCGGGAGGCTGCAGCACGACGGCAACCGGGGGTGACCGTGCAGCCCGGGTACGAAAGCACGCGCAGGTGTAGGTCGGCCGGCTGTTCTGGTTGCGTCGGCCCGGGGTCACGCCATAGGACGGGCAGGATAGCACGGTTGGCGGCACGGACTGGGAAC
>CAXTFY010000359.1:0-5640 GCA_964243265.1 uncultured Acetobacteraceae bacterium
GGGTTCGGCGCCGATGAAGCCGCCGAGGTCCTTCAAGTCCACCATCCGGGATTGCAGGTCCGCCGTCAGCACCGGGCGCTGCTGCGTGGTGCCGACGTCGAACTCGCCCTCCAGGTCGCTGCTGCCGACCTTGCCCGCGACATGGGTGAACCGCACCGACCCGGCGGTGTAATCGAGGTTGCCCGCGATGTTGTAGGCCGGCGTCTTCGGGATGGCGATGCCGGTCAGCGGCAGCAGCAGGGACATGTCGGGACCGGCGAAGTTCAGCTTGAGGTCGGCGCCGGCAAAGGCCAGCGGGTCCTTAACGGTGCCGACCAGGGACACCTTGGTGGGGCCATTCTCGACCTGTAGGTTGACCGGATACGGCGCGGAGTCGTCGCGCAACGACAGCAGCGCACCGCCGGTGAAGCGGGCGAGGATGGGCTGCTTGGCGTAGGTGCCCTTGGCGCTGGCGACGATCTGGCCGGGTTGGCCGGTGTTGTCGCCCTCGGCGTCCTTGGTGGCGATCTCCACGTTGAAGTCGGCGCGCAGCTTGGCCGAGACGACGTGGGCGTGGCCATCGGTGATCTGCAAGTTGCCGATCTTAGGGGCGGGGCTGGTGCTCGGGGTGTCGCTGCTTGAGTTGCTGGGGAAGGTCCAGTTGTTCGTGCCGTCCGCAAGCTGCTGCGCGTCCACCTGTGGGTGATCGACGGTGATGGCCGGGATGACGACCTGCCGGTCGTGGATGTAGGCCATCGCGTCCACGTCCACGCCGAGCTTGTCGATGGTGGCCAGGTTGCCGCCGCCATGCCAGTCCTCGGGGTTGCCGATGGTGACGCCCTCGGCCTCGATGTGCGGCACCCAGCCCAGGCGGACATGCAGGTGGGTGAGGGTAACGGGCCGGCCCAATGCCGCAGAGGCCTGCCTTTCCACGACCGGGATCAGCCAGTCCCATTGGAACAGCGCGACCGCCGCCGCCAGCAGGGCGATCACGCCGCCCAGCACCCAAGGCCACCGCCGCCGGCGTTTCACGTCTGTCATGCGGAAGTAACGATTTCCAGACGCCTCCGGTTGCAACCGCCTTGCGACCACCTTGCAACCACCTTGCGACCACCTTGCTCTGGCCGAACCGTCCGGCCACCATGCCCGGCACACCAGGGGGACCCACGCCGATGATCCACGAGCTTCGCATCTATCGCTGCCTGCCCGGCCGCTTGCCGGCGCTGCTGAGCCGGTTTGAGACCATTACACTGGCGATATGGCAGCGCCACGGCATCCGCCCGGCCGGGTTCTGGACCACCATCATCGGCGAGAGCAACCAGGACCTGACCTACATGCTGGCCTGGGAGAGCCTGGCCGAGCGGGAGACCAAGTGGGCCGCCTTCCAGTCCGACCCCGAGTGGATCAGCAAGCGGGCCGAGACCGAAGCGAGTGGGCAGATCGTCGCCAACATCACCAGCAGCCTGCTGCTGCCGACCGGGTTCTCGACAGTCAAGTAGGGGGTGCGCGGCCCGGCGGCACCCGTTCCAGCAGCCCGTTGCAGATGCTGCTGCCTTAAACCGCACGCCAGCCGGGCTTCGAGGGGTCGACGAGCGCATAGTTCACCGGCGCCATCCCGCAGATCGCGATGACCGCCGGCTCAGAGCCGCCACGGATCACGCCGTCATAGTGCGGGGTTCCCGCGACCCGGTGCACGAAGCTGCCAGCCGGCACGGGCACGCAGGCGGCGGGATCGAAGTCCGCGCCGCTGTTGCACCACCAGGTGCCGGAGACCACGACGCAAAGCCGGTCCGTCGTGTAGGTGTGCGGCGCGCTCATGTAGCCGGGCCACCAGCGTATCAGCACGTAGTACAGCCCCGGCGCTGTGAGGCTGCCGGCCAGCGTGCACATATCGACGCTCCGCTGCGGGTACTCTGGCCGCGACACCCAGTCGTGCTCGGCCTGGATGATGGTCTGCGCCGGGTTGAGCGGGCTGGCCCGGGCCGCCGATGCGAAGGCCAGGGGCAGTGCGGCAAGCAGCAAGTCGCGGCGTATGGTGTCCATGGTGCGTCCTCTCCGCGGACGTTTGGTTCCCGGCGGGTCCCGCCAAGAAGGGGGCAGCGGCCCCTGCGTCCGGGCGTCACCTTGCCCGGCGGCGGCCTGCTTTCCAAGCCTGGCGGTTTCAAGCCTGGCAGCCTGGTCAGCCACCTGCCGCAGCGCAATCCCTTTGCCGAGGCGCCGGCAGCGGCCTAACCCGCCCAGCTAGCGCGCAAGGCGGGGGCCGGCGCCTCCTGGACCCGGGCCGGCAGCCAAGCCCGTTGCGCGCCCAGCGCGTCGCGGCGCACGCTTTCCCATCGGCTTGGCACAGCGCCGCCTGTTGCGCGTAGCCGTCACGAATTCTGGGCGGCGCTCGCGACGCCGATGCCAAACAGGTCGGCCACCGCCCGGCATGTCCGCCCACCGACGACCGTGACTGCGGCACGGGACCGAAGACCATCAGAGCAGGGCCGGCTATGCTTGCTGGCCTTCATGCCTAGCAGGCACCTTGAGGCACAGTCCCGACCCGGTTTGCCGGGTCTTGATCCGGCCTGATCCGAACCCGCTCTAGTCGCGCCAGCCGGGGTCCCGACGGTCGAGCAAGCGAAGCATGGCGGGCCACTCCAGCACGCCGAAGGGGCGGCGGGTTCCAGGTTGGTATTGATGCACCGCGTGCTCCACGGTGTGGGCGTCGGGCATGGTCAGCTCCGTCCGCGCCGCCATGGCGTCCACCTGGGCGCGACAGGCCATCTCCAGCCAGTACATGCCGTTGAACGCCTCGGCGGCGGTGGGTCCGGTGGTCAGCAGGCCGTGGTTGCGCAGCACCATGAAGCGCCGGTCCGCCAAGTCCCGCTGCAGCCGGCCACGCTCGTCGAGGTCCACCGCCGGGCCTTCGTAATCGTGGTAGGCGATCGGCATGCAGCGCATCGCCGTCTGCGACAGCGGCAGCAGGCCGCAGCGCATGGCCGACACCGCGATGCCCGCCCGGCTGTGGGTGTGGATCACGCAGGCCGCGTCGGGCCGCACGGCGTGGACGGCGCTGTGGATCACGTAGCCGGCCGGGTTGATGCCCACGTCGGGATGCGGGTTCAGCACGATGCCGCCCTCGGGATCGATGGTGATCAGGCTGGAGGCGGTGATCTCCTCGTACAGCCAGCCGAACGGGTTGATCAGCAGCCGCTCGCCCTCCCCCGGGACCCGGAGGGTGACGTGGTTATACACCAGGTCGCTCATGCCGTAGATCGCCAGCAGCCGATAGACCGCGGCGCAATCCAGCCGCGCCTGCCACTCCGCCTGCGAGACCCGGCTCCTGATGCCGGCGGGATGCGTGTCCGGCATGGGGCTACTCCGCTGCCACGGTGAGGGCGGGACTCTGCTTGCCCATGGCCAGCACCACCAGCCCGGCCACGACGGCGAAGGCGACCAGCGGCAAGAGGCCCAGGGTGAAGCTGCCGGTCACGTCCTTGATGTAGCCGATCAGGAACGGCCCCACGAAACCGGCCAGGTTGCCGATGGAGTTGATCGCGGCGATCCCCGCCGCGGCGGTCGCGGCCGGCAGCATCTCGGTGGCGGTGGCCCAGAACGGCCCCTTCACCGCATAGACGCCCAGCAGGGTCAGGCACAGCGCCAGGACGGTCGGCACCAGGCTCGCGGCGAAGGCCATGCACGCCACCAGGCCGGCCGCGCAGACGAACAGCGGGATCGCGGTATGCCACAGCCGCTCGCGCTTCGCGTCCGACCGGCGTCCCCACCAGATCATCGCCACGCAGCCGAAGGCGAACGGCACCGAGTTCAACAGCCCCGTCTCGAAGTCCGTCAGGCCGAAGCCCTTGATGATCTGCGGCTGCCACAGCGTCAGGCCGTAGCTGCTCGCGACGCTGCCGGCATAGACCAGGGCCAGCAGCAGGACCTTGCGCTGGCTCAGCACCTGCCACAGGGGGACCCGCCGGGCCGATGCCATGCGCGTGTTCTCGGCGTCCAGCCGGCGGCTGAGCCAGTCGCGTTCGGCCTGCGGCAGCCAGCGTGCCGCCGCGGGTCGGTCGGGCAGCCATACCAGGACGGCAAGGCCCAGCAGCACGGAGGGCAGCGCCTCCAGGATGAACAGCCACTGCCAGCCGCGCAGGCCGAGGATACCGCTCATGCCCAGGACGGCGCCGGAGACCGGCGAGCCCAGCAGGCTGCTGATCGGGATTGCCACCATGAAGATGCCGATGACCTTGGCCCGGTGCTCGGTCGGGAACCAGTAGGTCAGGTACAGGATGATGCCCGGGAAGAACCCGGCCTCCATGGCGCCCAGCAGGAAGCGCAGCGCCATGAACGACCAGGTGCCCGTCACCAGCGCCATGCCGGCCGAGACGACGCCCCAGGTGATCATGATGCGGGCGATCCACCGGCGGGCGCCCACCCGTTCCAGCGCGATGTTGCTGGGCACCTCGAACAGGAAGTAGCCGAGGAAGAAGATGCCGGCGCCCCAGCCATAGACCGTGCCGGAGAAGCCGAGGTCCTTGTTCATCTGCAGCGCGGCGAAGCCGACGTTCACCCGGTCGAGGAAGGCGACGAAGTAGCAGACGATCAAGAACGGCACCAACCGCAGGGTGACCCGCCGTATGGTGGACTGCTCAAGCTCCGCCTCGCTTGCCAGGACTGGCATGCTCGTCTCCCCCTGATTATGGCGGGGAGCCTATCGAAGCCCGAAGGGTGGCGCCAGCCTTGCAGCCAACGCCCGCCGCGGGCGGTTGGGAGCGGCATGGCGCCCCGAGCCGGCGGGGTGGCGCCCGTCACCCGGCGGCGAGGCGCGCGTCCATCGCCAGGTACTCGGCCGACCGCGTCGCCGTCGCCAGTTCCGGCACGCTTGCCATCGCGGCGCGCGGGCCGCCGTTCAGGCCAGCGAGCGCCGCGCGGACGGCACGCACCGTCGCGGCCAGGATCTCCTGCGGATAGATCGCGAACTTGATCCCGGCGCGTGCGAGGCCGGCGTCGTCGGGCATAAAGTGCTTGCCTGAAGAGACCGTGACCGACACCGCGGGCTTGCCGTTGCAGGCCGCCACGGCGGCGCGCAGCTGCGCCTCGTCCTGCGGCGAGTCTAGGAACAGGATGTCCGCGCCTTCGGCCGCGAACTCCTGCAGCCGTGCGAGCGCCTCGTCGAAGCCGCGCGACCGGCAGGCATCGGTGCGCGCGAGCAGCAGCACGCCCTCGTCGCGGGCGGCCTGGACGGCGGCACGGATGCGGAGGCGGGCCTCGTCACGCTCCACCACCAGCTTCGCCCCCGCCTTGCCGAGCGGGCGCGGCCAGATCTTGTCCTCGATCAGCACCGCCGCGGCGCCGGCTCGGGCATACTCGCGCACCGTCCTCTGCACGCTGATCGCATTGCCGTAGCCGGTGTCGCCGTCAGCGAGCCACAGCACGGCAGGGGCCGCGTTCACCATGGCTTCCAGGGCGTCGCGCATCTCGGGGAAGCTCAGCAGGTCCATGTCGGGCATCGCCAGCCGCATTGCATGGATGCTGGAGCCCGACGCGAAGGCGATCCGGAACCCGGCTTCCTGCACCAGCCGTGCGCCCATGCCGTCGCCGCAGCCGGGCACGACCTGCATCGGCGGTTGATCCAACAAGGCCTTCATGGCCGCTGCCTGTGGACGCATCGCGGTC
>CAXTFY010000360.1:0-1934 GCA_964243265.1 uncultured Acetobacteraceae bacterium
CCGCCGTCGGCAGTGACGACCAGGCGCTGTGCTTCGGATAGGGCGCGGATCGGAGCGGGGTCTGCTATCAGCGCGCTGCGGCGTTACTGCCCCAACAGGAGTCCAGCAATCAGACCCATTCTGTTACATCTTTGCAGGCCTAACCCCGAAGCCGCTTGGCGTTGGCGCTGGCCGCTTTCAGGTAAGGGGCTATCACCGCCGCGCAGTTGCCGCCTGTCATGAAGGCCATCATCGAGACCTGACTGGCAGCCATCTTCTCGGATACCATGCTATGGTACTCGGCAACTGAGCAGGTGCCGCTCGCTATCAGCACCGTACGGTGGAAGATGGTTTCCCATGAGGCGAACGCGAGGTCCATCATGCTGGACGCGGCCGCTTTCATGGCGTCCTCAACTCATCGAGGCTCATGGTTCGGGTCTGGCGGCCGTTGGTTGCGGACTGGTCGAGGGCATCCGGCCACCATTCAAGGCGAAAATCCGTTTCACTTATCAGTTGCATAGGCGGTGTCCTCACGACATCAGCCAGGGCAACGCGTGAGGCGGGATGGTGTTACGGCCTACTCGCACTTGATCACCATAAAATGTACCTGTTGTGTTCATTTTTCAACATTCATCCTACCCTGCCCGCCCAGAGTTGTCACTCGCTTGACCGTGCTGAGTGGCTTGATGGGCTCAATCGGCGCTTTCAGCGCCACCTTGAACGTGGCGAACTCCTGCAACTTCCCCCGGTCGTACGGGTGCATCGTATCGAGCAGGTAGCTAGGATCGTCCGACAGCCGGCGGTAGTTGAGCACATGGACAGCCATGTCCACCTCGGTCGTCAGACGTCGGCGCGAGCGTAGCCCGTCGCCGGCACCTGCTGGACCCTGCCGATTGCCGCCTCGATAGCCTGTTCGCTATCGCCAAAGTGGCTTGCGTTCGCCATCCGGGCCGGCCTGTGGATCAGCGGTGGGTTTCGGCGCTGATCAGCGCGACAAAACTTTGAGAACGCTGATTACCCCTGGGTTCCGCGCCCGCACTGATACACAGACCTGAGCCGTAAAAGGCTCTCCTGACCTGGCTGCCATGGGTTGGCCCCACCAGCGTGTAGGTAGATTCCGAACCTGCCGCGTTGACGTCACTGCAAGTATGCCGGTTTCAGGTGTTGAGTTGCGGTGCGCTGCTCGGCCAGAACCATGATCCTCGGCCCAACAATTCACATCTGCGACCTGCGCAGCCTTCGGGGCCGCGTCCGTTTTATCAGACCCTCTTGCCTGCTCACAACAATGGAGACTGACATGGCAAAACTATCGAGCGTGCCAAAAGCCGGTGTTGCGAAGAAGACTGACACTGGAACCAGCATTGGCAACGAAGCCGGTGTTGGGAACCTGACCGCGGTCCAGAACACCATGGTCAGTCAAGCTGCGCCTGCGCTACCTGGCGGACTACCGGCAACCGCCACATCCCTGCTTTCCTATCATCAAGCCAACATGGCAGCCGTCATGCGTTCCGGCCAGGCATTCGCAAGCGGAGCCTACGAGGTACGCAAGGTATGTGCGGAAGCCTCGGTGGCCTCATTGAACGACGCGAACGAAGCCATGGCGGCGCTCGCCGCAGTGAGGTGCGTCAAGGACTTGGTTGACGTGCAGTCCAGACTGGTCCTGTCCACGATGGAGAAGGCGTTCACCCGCAGCGCGCACATGGCCGATAGCTCGATGAGGCTGACCCATCGAGCCCTGGAGCCGATCAACGACCGCATCTCGGCGTCTGCACGGGCCTTTGTCCCCGCAGGCTGAGGTGTTCAGCGGGCACCGCCAACTTGGCGGCTGCCCGGCTTGCAGGATGTGGCCGAGCTGGGCCGGCTGGCGCGGTGACACCTTCCGCCAGCGTGTTGCACGGGTCGCCCTGGACAAGTCAGTGAGCTAGCGGAGACATCGCGATTTCCATCCTCGGCGG
>CAXTFY010000360.1:2034-5603 GCA_964243265.1 uncultured Acetobacteraceae bacterium
GCGGCCTGCCGCTGACCGGCAAGGGCGTGGTCAACCTGATCGTCACCGGTCTCTGCATGCCCGGCGTGCTGCCTGCCGGCGGCGGCCTGGTCCCCGCGGACCTGGCGCCTGGCGTCATGGTGAATGGGATACGCGCCAAGACGGAGGCCGAGTTCGCAATCCACCCGGACCTGACGGGTATGGCAGCCTGAGCAACACCATCCAACGGAGGAACGCGATGCCCAGCCCAACCCTGGAAGCTGCCATCGGCGGCGAGCTGGAGAACACCACGTCCACGACGCCGGACCAGGTGCATAGCCTGGTGGCCAAGGCCCGCGTTGCGCAGGCCGTGTTCGAAGCCTTCTCGCAGGAGCAGGTGGACGCCATCGTACGCGACTTCGCCAAGTACGTTTACGACAATGCCGAGATGGTGGCCGCGATGGCCCACAAGGAAACCGGGCTGGGCGTGTACGAGGACAAGGTGCAGAAGGCCAAGGGCAAGGCCCGGGTCATCTGGAACAGCCTGAAAGGCAAGAAGTCCCGCGGCATCATCGGCGAGGACGCCGAGAACAGCCTTGTCATGGTCGCCAAGCCCATGGGCGTGATCGGCGCCGTGTGCCCCGTCACCAACCCGGTCGTGACGCCGATGTGCAACGCGATGTTCGCCCTGAAGGCCGGCAACGCCATCATCTTCGCCCCGCATCCCAAGGCCGACGACTCCACTTGGCTGCTGACCAAGGAGTATCAGCGCATCGTGCGCGAGCACGGCGGCCCCGACGACCTGGTGCAGACCGTGCGCCACGGGTCGGTGGAAACGACGCAGGCGTTGATGAAGGCCGTGGACGTGGTGGTTGCCACCGGCGGCGGCGCGATGGTCAAGTCGGCGTACTCGTCAGGCAAGCCGTCCTATGGCGTGGGCGCGGGCAACGTGCCCGTGGTGATCGACCGCGGCGTGGACTTGCAGGACGCCGCCGACAAGATCACTGCCGGCGCTGCGTTCGACAACGGCATCATCTGTTCGCACGAGCAGTTCGTGTTGACCCCGGCGGAGGAATACGACGCGACCATCCGTGCCTTCCTGGCGACGGGCAAGGTCTGGTTCACCGACGACGAGGCGGAGGTGGAGCGGCTGCGTGCGGTGGTGTTCCACAACGGCCACCTGAACAAGGACGTGGTCGGACGCCCCGCTCCCGAGATCGCCGCCAGGGCCGGCATCACCATACCGGAGTCGGCCCGTGTCATCCTGGTGCCGGCGCGGGGTGCCGGGGTGGACGACGTGCTGGCCAAGGAGAAGCTCTGCCCGGTGGTCGCCATACTGGGCTACACGACGTTCGAGGACGCGGTCGCCAAGGCGAGGGCCAACTTGCTGGTGGAGGGCGCCGGGCACTCGGCGGCGCTGCATTCGCATGACGAGGCGCACATCCGCACCATGGGCCTCGCGTTGCCGATCAGCCGGCTGGTGGTGAACCAGGCGTCGTCGCTGACGGCGGGCGGGTCGCTGACCAATGGCTTCGCGCCAACGACGACGCTGGGCTGCGGGTCGTGGGGCGGCAACTCCATCTCGGAGAACCTGGACTACAAGCACCTGATGAACGTGTCGCGCATCGGCAAGCTGATCACGCACCGGCGCGTGCCGACCGACGAGGAGATCTGGGCGGCCTAGGTGCCTGGCGACCAGCCATGTGGGCGTGCTCGCGGGTTGGTCGGCCAGTCCGTGCGGTCCGCCCATCTCAGCCGCTCCCGGGCGTGTGGAGATGGGGCACGGATGCAGCAACTGGCACGGGCAACAGGTTCGACGAGGAGTGGACCCGCCGGGGTCACCCTGGATGCGGTGTTCGAGGAGTCCGCCGCGCGGGGGCTGCCGGGCGGTCGTGCCGAAGCCATTGCCGCGCGCACGTCCACGGTCAGGCGGATGATCGACTGCCTCGGCAGCAAGTGGGGGCCTGCGTCGCGGCGCTGGAGCGGGCCTGGGACGACAGACGCTCAGCCGGGCAGGCGCTGGAGCTGCCCACGCTGGCGCCGGTCGAGGCGATCCGCCGTTTGGTAGACTTCACGTTCGACGACCAGGAGGCGAATCCGGCCTGCATCCGCAGGGCCACCCTCGAGGACATCCACCAAGTGATCGAGTTCCCGGCATGAGCGGTGCAGAGCCAGGATCCGCGCCCCACGGTTTCGGCATGGGTGCGCTGGCGGAGGTCTGGGCACAGGTGGGTCGATCCGCCATGCAGGCCCAGGACAAGGCCGGACAGATGATGGCCGAGGCGATGAAGGCGATGCCGGAGGTGGGCGGGGACGCCCCTGCTGCCAGCCGCGCCCTGGGTGCCGAGGCCGCAACACCGGACTACGAGGAGTTGGCCCTGCTAGGCGGCCGTGCCGGCGTGTTCGCCGGCGGCAGGTCGCAGAGGCTGTTCGCCCCGGCTGTCGCGGCGTCCCTGCAAAGGCACGATGCCGCGGAGCAGATTGCGGACCACCCAGCCGCATGAAGAACAAGGTCGTCTCGGCGGCCGAGGCGGCGGCCGTGATCCGGACGGGCGACACCGTATCCGTCTCCGGCTTCGTCGGCATCGGCACGCCGGACGAGCTGCTGCTCGGGTTGGAGCGGCGCTTCCTGGACGGGGGGGAGCCGGCCGGGCTGACCCTGGTGTTCGCCGCCGCACCCGGAGACAGCGGGGAGCGCGGCCTCAACCGCCTGGCGCATCCGGGCCTGGTGAAACGCGCGGTGGGCGGGCACTGGGCGCTGGTGCCAAAGCTGGCGCGGCGTGCGGTGGATGGCGAGATCGAGGCCTACAACCTGCCGCTCGGCTGCATCGCCCAGCTTTACCGGGACATCGCGGCCAAGCGTGCCGGGCTGCTGTCCCGGGTGGGCCTGCGGACCTTCGTGGACCCCCGGCTGGAGGGCGGCAAGATCAACGCCCGCACGACCGAGGACCTGGTGTCGCTGATCGAGGTCGGCGGCACGGAGTACCTGCTGTACAAGGCGTTCCCGATCCATGTCGCGCTGCTGCGCGGCACCACGGCCGACACCGCCGGCAACATCACCATGGAGCGCGAGGCCCTTATGCTCGACGTGCTGCCGGCGGCGATGGCGGCGAAGAACAGCGGCGGGCGGGTCATCGTGCAGGTCGAACGGATCGCGCAGGAAGGCTCGCTCGATGCGCGCCGGGTGCAGGTACCGGGCGTGCTGGTGGATTGCGTGGTGCTGGCAGAGCCGGAGAACCACTGGCAAACCTACGCCCAGCGGCACAACGGCGCGTTTTCCGGCCAAATCCGCGTGCCGCTGGACGGCGTGGCGCCGTTGCCGCTGGACGGCGTGGCGCCGTTGCCGCTCGACGAGCGCAAGGTGGTCGCCCGGCGCGCGGCGATGGAGCTGCCGCGCGGCGGCGTCGTGAACCTCGGCATCGGCATGCCGGAAGGGGTGGCGGCGGTGGCGGCGGAGGAGCGCGTGTTGAAGCATCTGACGCTGACCGCCGAACCCGGCGTGATCGGCGGGATGCCGCAGGGCGGGTTGAACTTCGGCGCGTCGCTGAACCCCGATGCGGTGATCCAGCAGAACCAGCAGTTCGACTTCTACGACGGCGGCGGGCTGGACC
>CAXTFY010000361.1:0-5587 GCA_964243265.1 uncultured Acetobacteraceae bacterium
TCAGCGTGCTGATCGCCGCCGAGTACACCGAGCTTGCGGTCCGCGCCCTGCACACGGCTTATGGCCTAGATGCCTGACATCGCGATCCCCGACCTGCTGCTTGCCGACCCTGCTCAGGCCGAGCTGGACCGGCTGCAGGAGCGGGGCGCGCGGTTCCTGGGCAGCCAGGTGGCGATCATGGGCGGCGCGATGAGCTGGGTCAGCGAGCGCCACCTGGTATCGGCGATCAGCAACGCCGGCGGCTTCGGCGTCATTGCGGCGGGGTCCATGGGGCCGGGGGCGCTGGAGGCCGAGATCGCCGGCACCCAGGCGCTCACCCGGCGGCCCTTCGGCGTCAACCTGATTACCATGCATCCCCGCCTGCCGGAGCTGATCGGGGTCTGCCTCGACGCCGGCGTCAGCCATGTCGTGCTGGCCGGCGGCATCCCGACTGGCGCCGCGATCCGCCAGGTGAAGGACGGCGGGGCACGCGCGGTGTGCTTCGCCTCCGCCCTGGTCCTGGCGCAGCGTCTGGTACGGTCCGGCGCGGACGCGCTGGTGATCGAGGGGTCGGAGGCCGGCGGGCACATCGGCCCGGTGTCGCTCGGGGTGCTGGCGCAGGAAGTCCTGCCGCACATCCGCGAGGTGCCGGTGTTCGTGGCCGGCGGTATCGGCCGGGGCGAGGCGATCCTGGCCTTCCTGGAAATGGGCGCCGCCGGTGCGCAGCTCGGCACCCGCTTCGCCGCGGCGACCGAGAGCATCGCCCACCCCCGCTTCAAGCAGGCCATCATCCACGCCCGCGCCCGCGACGCGCTGCCCAGTGTGCAACTGGATTCGCGCTTCCCCGTCATCCCGGTCCGCAGCCTGGCCAATGCCGGCACCGAGCGCTTCGTGCAGCGCCAAGCGGAGGCCCGCGCCCGCATGGAGTCCGGCGAGCTGACCCGCGAGCAGGCGCAACTGCTGATTGAGCACTTCTGGTCCGGGGCGCTGCGCCGTGCGGTGATCGACGGCGACGTGGAGCATGGCTCCGTCATGGCCGGGCAGTCGGTCGGCATGGTCACCACCGAGCAGCCGGCAGCGGACATCATCGGCGACCTGATGGCCCAGGCCCAGGCCGCCCTGCTGTTGCGGCGTGGCCCGCATTAGGATGACGCACCCCCGCCGGCTGCTGTCCCGCCTGCGGGAGATGATGGCCGTCGGCGTCCCTGTTGCTGGGCAAGGCGGGGCCGGGCAGGGGGGGCAGGGGACCGGCGCCGCGCTGGCCGACCTGGTGCAGCTTGTGGCCGCCGAGATGGTGGCCGAGGTCTGCTCGGTCTATGCCATGCGCCCCGGCGACCTGCTGGAACTCGCCGCCACCGAGGGCCTGAACCCGGAGGCGGTCGGCCGCACCCGGCTGCGGGTGGGGGAGGGTATCGTCGGCATCGTCGCCGCCACCGGCTCGCCGCAGAACCTGCCCGACGCGCAGAACCACCCGGCCTTCGCCTACCGGCCGGAAACGGGGGAGGACCCGTATGCCTCGCTGCTGGCGGTGCCGGTGCGCCGGGCCGGGCGGGTGCTGGGCGTGCTGGCGGTGCAGAACCGTGCGCCCCGCCGCTACGACGCCGACGAGGTGGAGATGCTGGAGACCGTCGCGATGCTGCTGGCGGAAGTGCTCGCCGCCGGGGGCGCGACCGACGGGGCGGAGCAGGGCCTCAGCGCCACCCTGCCCCGGCGGTTCCAGGCCGCGCCGTTCGCGCCGGGCATCGCCATCGGCCCCGTGGTGCTGCACGGCATCGGCGCCCCGCTGCGCCGGGTGCTGGCGCAGGACGCCGACCTGGAGATCGTCCGGCTGAACGTCGCCGTCGCCACCATGCGGCGCAACCTCGACGACCTGATCGAGACCAGCCTGCCCGCCGGCGACGCGCCGCGGGAGGTACTGGAGGCCACCCGCCTGGTCTCGGCCGAGGGCGGCTGGATGCGCCGCGTGCGGGAGGCGGTGACCGGCGGGCTGGCCGCCGAAGCCGCGGTGCATCGCGTGATGGGCGAGCTGCGCGAGCGGATGCGCCGCATCGCCGACCCCTACCTGCGCGAGCGCCTGGCCGACATGGAGGACCTGGCCGGCCGGCTGCTGTCGTCGCTGGACGGCGGCGGCGAGGTGCCGGCGATTCCGCAGGGCGCGATCCTGGTGGCGCGGCGGCTCGGCCCCGCGCAGTTGTTGGAGTGGCACGCCCGCGGCATCGGCGGCGTGGTGATCGAGGAGGGCAGCTCCGCCGGGCACGCCGCCATCCTGGCCCGCGCGCTGGGCCTGCCTGCGGTGGGCGGGGTGCGTGGGATACTGGACGCGGCGGAGGCCGGGGACCTTGCGGTGCTGGACGCCGAGGAGGGCCAGGTGATCCTGCGCCCCGAGGCCGAGGTCCGCCAAGGCTACGCCCGCGCGCTGGACACCCGCATCCAGTTGGAGGCCGGGTTCGCCGCGCAGAAGGGCCGCCCGGCCCAGACGGCGGACGGCGTGGCGCTGACGCTGATGCTGAACGTCGGCCTGGCGCGGGAGGTGGAGCAGCTCGACGGCACCGGCGCCGCGGGGATCGGCCTGTTCCGGACCGAGATCGCCATGCTGGCCCGCGGCGCGATGGCCGACGTGCCGGAGCAGGCGGCGATCTATGCCCGCGTGCTGGATGTCGCCGGGGACCGGCCCGTGCGGTTCCGCACGCTGGACCTGGGCGGCGACAAGATGCTGCCCGACGCGCCGCCGCAGGAGGAGGAGAACCCCGCCATGGGCTGGCGCAGCCTGCGCGTCGGCCTGGACCGCCCGGCGCTGATGCGGCGGCAACTGCGCGCGCTGCTGCTGGCGGCGCAGGGGCGCAGCCTGTCGGTGATGTTCCCCATGGTGGCCACCGTCGCCGAGTTCCGCGCCGCCCGGGCGCTGCTGCTGCAGGAGGTGGAGCGGGTCCGCCCAGCTCCCGGGCGCCTGCAGGTCGGCAGCATGATCGAGGTGCCGTCCCTGCTTTGGCAGTTGCCGGCGCTGATGGCGGAGGCGGATTTCGTGTCCATCGGCAGCAACGACCTGATGCAGTTCCTGTTCGCCGCCGACCGTGGCACGCCGGGCCTGGCGGCGCGTTACGACCTGTTGTCCCCGCCGGTCTTGGATCTGCTGGACGCCGTGCAGGCGGCGGCAGTGGCGGCTGGGGTGGAGGTTTCGGTGTGCGGGGAGCACGCGGCCCGGCCGTTGGAGGCGATGGTGCTGGCGGCGCTGGGCATCACGACGCTGTCGATGCCGGCGGCCAGCCTGCTGCGGTTGAAGGCGTTCATGGCGGGGGTGGACCTGGCGGGCCTGCGGGCGGTGCTGGGTGCGGCGCGGCGGCACGCGGCCGGGCAGGCCAGCCTGCGGGCGCCGCTGACGTCCTGGGCGCGGGAGCATGGGCTGGCGGTGTAGGGCCAGCCGTCTGGGACGTTCCGCCCGTCATTGCGAGCCGGCTTCGGCGCGGCAATCCAGGCGCTGCATGGACTGCCCGTGCCGCAAGGGCGGCCCGGGGTAACGGACGAAGCGTCGGCGCCGTACGTGGAACTGCGTGACTCTGGCACGCAACCTTGTTTCGGGCTATGAACGGACATGCAGGCCCGGTCGCCGGGTTGTGCGAAGCGGATGGTGGGTCGCGCCTTGCAGCACAACCGGAATGCAGGGTTCCAGGAGCCGAACATCATGGTGTCCGCGGCAGGAGACAACGGCCCGGCGCTGGGCGCGGCCCGCGTCGGCGCGGAGGTGCGTGCGGCGCGGCAGCGGCTTGGCTGGGCGTTGCCGGATGTGGCCGCCGTCCTGCGCATCCGCCTGGAGTTCCTGGAAGCCATCGAGGACGGGCGCGTGGCCGACCTGCCCGGCAACGCCTATGCCGTCGGTTTCCTCCGCAGCTATGCCGCCCTGCTGGGCCTGGACGCCGCCGAGGTCGCCCGGCGCTTCCGTGCCGAGGCGCATGAGGTGAACCGCAAGACCGAGCTGGCCTTTCCCGTCCCGGTGCCCCAGCGCGGCGTCCCGGCCATGGCCGTGGTGCTGCTGGGCGTGCTGATCGCCGCTGGCGCCTATGCTGCCTGGTATCGCAACTCCGGCGAGGTGCGTACGGCGGCGGAGGCGGTGCCTGCCGTGCCGGAGCGCCTGGCGCTGCTGGCCGACCGTGCGGCGCTGCCGTCCAACCCGTCGCCGCAGGTCGCCTCGATCCTGCCGCCGCCGGGTGGACTGGCGGCGGCCGCAGCCGCTCCCATTTCGGCGGCACCCCTGGTCGCGCCGCCGGTTGCGCTGCCTGCGCCCGCTGCTGCGGTTCCCTTGGCCGCCATGCCTGCGGTTCCGGAGGGAACCCGCGTCACCCTGCGGCTGAAGTCCGACACCTGGATCCAGGTGCGTGGGCAGGGCCAGGTGCTGTTGAACCGGGTGATGCGCGGCGGGGAGACCTGGCCGGTGCCGCGCGGGATGCAGGTCATGTTGACGACCGGCAACGCCGGCGGTACGGAACTGCTGGTGGATGGCGTGCCCGGCCCGTCCCTGGGCGCACCCGGGGCCGTGCGGCGCGACGTGCCGGTCGATGGCGACGCGACCAAGCCTGCCGCCGTCAACCGGGCAGCCTCGCTGCAGTCGCAGTAGCCGCGGGCAAAGCCTATATATCGTGCGCCAGTAGCCGGCGCCGGGGAGCGACCATGAGTTATCGACCGTATCAGCAGATCCAGCGCCGCCGGTCGCGGCAAATCCATGTCGGCTCCGTGCCGGTGGGCGGCGACGCGCCGATCACCGTGCAGACGATGACCAACACTCTGACGACGGACGTGCCCGGCACGGTCGCGCAGATACGACGCGCCGAGGAGGCCGGCGTCGATATCGTCCGCGTGTCCTGCCCGGACCAGGAGAGCGCGCTGGCGCTGAAGGAGATCGTGCCGCAGGTGGGCGTGCCGATCGTGGCGGACATCCATTTCCATTATAAGCGCGCCATCGAGGCCGCGCAGAGCGGCGCCGCGTGCCTGCGGATCAACCCCGGCAACATCGGCAGCGCCGACCGGGTGCGGGAGGTCGTGCGGGCGGCGAAGGACCACAACTGCTCGATGCGGATTGGGGTCAATGCCGGGTCGCTGGACCGGCATTTGCTGGAGAAGTATGGCGAGCCGAACCCGGAGGCGCTGGTCGAGAGCGCCCTGGAGCACGCCAAGATATTGCAGGACCACGATTTCCACGAGTTCAAGATCAGCGTGAAGGCGTCCGACGTGTTCATGGCGGTCGCGGCCTATCAGCAGCTTGCCGAGGTGTGCGACCACCCGCTGCACATCGGCATCACCGAGGCCGGGACGAAGCGGGCCGGGACGGTGAAGTCGTCGATCGGGCTGGGCAGCCTGCTGTGGGCCGGTGTCGGCGACACTCTGCGCGTCAGCCTGTCGGCCGAGCCGGAGGAGGAGGTCCACGTCGGCTGGGACATCCTGAAGTCGCTCGGCCTGCGCCACCGCGGCGTGAAGATCGTGAGCTGCCCGTCCTGCGCCCGCCAGGGTTTCAATGTCATCCAGACGGTGGCGATCCTGGAGGAGCGGCTGGCGCATATCCGCACGCCGATCACGCTGTCGATCATCGGCTGCGTGGTGAACGGCCCCGGCGAGGCGC
>CAXTFY010000362.1:0-5576 GCA_964243265.1 uncultured Acetobacteraceae bacterium
AGTTTTGGACGCCGATAACCCCGCTCAGGGGGTCAGTTTTCCACGCTGTTCCACAAGCGTCAGTTTCGTGGGGCGCGGGTTGTCGTGCATGTCTTGCATCCGCGCGGCCTCGGACGGAAGCCACGCCTCGCCCGGTCGCGCTTTACCGTCCGTCCGCTTGATCGGCTCCGGGCCTGCCATCCTATCCAGTGCCGCGAGCTGCTGCGCGTAGCCTTCCGCCTTGCGCTGCTCCGCCTCTGCTTCCGTCGCTGGCTTCGTCTTACCGGTGATCCAGTCCCTGAGACGGCTCATCACAATTCCCCGACGCATTGGCCTTCGTTGTTGGTCCTAGATCGCCCCGCCGCCTGTCCCGGCTAGGTCGTTATGCTCCCGGCCCAGCTCCTGCAAGCGTTCGCCGTTGTCCTCGCGGCCATTCTGCCGGGTCGCCTCGATCTGCGCCCGCAAGCCCCGCGCCTTCTGCGCCTCGCGCTCGGCCTGCTTCATGTCGTCGGCCCAAATGGACCGGGCAATCCGCTGCTGTTCCTCGTTCCGGCCGATCTGCTCCAGCTCGGCCGCAAGGGCGCGGTTCCCGGGGCCTGACGGCTTGGCGCTCATCGGTCGCGCCCCTGCGTGTGGTCGTGCGTGTTCTCTATCGCCGCCGCCTTAAAGGTTGCGTTCTCGGCCTCGCGCATGTCCTGCGACCAAATCGAACGGTGTTCGCGTTGCGTGATCGGTCCCGGCCCCGGTGTCTCGAACGCATCGCGTCGGCGCTGCTCGTCGGCCTCCACCTGTGAACGAAGCCGCATGTAGCCGTCTTCCATCAATGTCGGCTCCAAACCCGGCAACGGCTTCTCCCGCCAACCCGGCCCGCCCTCGCGGGTGCGCTGCTCTACCGCGTCCAGCATCTTCCGGGCGGGGCCTTCATAGGCTTTGCCGTAGCCGTCTAGGCGCTTGGTCGCCTCGGCGTCGCGGTCCTCGCGGCGGTGATGCCAGAGGTGGTGCAAAGTCCGGTTCATGCTGTCGGCCAGTTTGTCTAGCAAACGATCTCCAAAGCTCGGCCGGTCCTCGTGGTCATTCGCGCTCATGGCTTCCGCTCCCTGCTGTGGTCGTGTTCTCCAGGCCGTTCCAAAGCCCGCCGCAACTGCTCGGCCGCTGCCTGTAGCTCTGCCGCGCGCATGTCTTCTTCCCACATGGAGCGGCGCACGCGCTTTTCCTCGCCCCGTTCGCGGGTGTCCTGCTGCCGGTCGAAGTCTCGCGCCGTCGCCCGGCTGGCTGCTGCCTCGCGGGCCTTCGCCTGCTGCTCGGCCTTGCGCTGCTCGGCTGCTGCGTCGGCATTCGGCTTCCGGCTGCTGGTGTCCTCCCGCGCCATGCCGCCGCCTGTCTGTCCCTCGTGCGTCCAGCTGCTGCCTCGTGACAGGATCGCCCCCCGCACGCTTTCCAGCCGTGCGCCAAGACTGTTCAACCGCGCCCGCGCCGATGACAGGGCAGACCGCAAAAAGGATGCTCCCGGCCTCTCCTGCGGGGTCGTGGCTGCCCTCGGCCGGTCGGCCGGTGTGGTTGGACCTAGAACCGGCTCCGGGCCTCTGGCGGGCTTCTGTGGGCCTTTCCCGGCCGCGCGCACCGGCTGCGCCGCCAAGTGGGCGCGCTTCGCGTCCACCTGGTGGCGCTGGACTGGCTCCGGTGTCGGCCGTGCCGGTTCCATCGTCCACGCCGCTTGCAGCCGGAAGCGCTCCCGGCCGGGATCTGGCGAAGCCGAATCCCGCCTCGCCTCGCGGGGCGGATCTGGCTTCCTCTCCGGCGTCGGCGCGGGCGCGAAGCTGCGCACCCGCTCGGCCTGCTCCCGCCGCATGTCGTCCAGCGACTTCGGCCGGTCGCCTAAATGGTGCCCGAAGTGCCGCGCCGCGCCGAGTGGGTCCGTGCGGGCGATATCGTCCAGCGCGTGTGTCGTCTCGGCCGCGCTGCCGCGCACCCGCTTCGCCTCGCGCTGCCGGATTGCGTCAAGGGTCGTGGTAAAACCCTCGGCCTGGGTGTTCTCGTTCGCCGCTTGCCGCCGCGCGTTGTCTGCCTCAATCTCCCGATTCCGGTCGCCCAACTCCGACGCCTCGCCGCGGCGTTCCATCCTCGTGGCGTCTTTGCCCATGTGCAAAGTCGCCTCGCCATCCTGCTTGCGGCCCATGTCGATCCGGGCGGCGTGGCCGTGGCGCTCAAGGTGCTTGTTCGCCAGCTTTTGCCAGCTCTGCCGCATGGCGATTAGGTCCGCTTCCTTCGCGGCCTGTTTCTCGCTGAACGTGTCGAAGCGTTCCTTTGTCCTCGTGAACTCGGACCCGTCCAGCTTGCGCCGAACGATCATCACATGCGCATGGATGTTCCGCGCATCGCCTCGGCCGTCCGGCTCGTGAATGGCAACATCGGCAATCAACCCTTTGCGGGTGACGTTCTCCTTAACCCAGTCCTGCACAAGCCATCGGTTTTGCTCAAGCGTCAGCTCGTGCGGCAGGGCAATGTTGACTTCCTGCGCCAGCTCGGCCCGCCGATGCTTCTCGAACGCCTCGACATGGTTCCAGAGTTTCGCCCGGTCGTGCGCCCATTCCGGCGCATCCTTCGGGGCATAGATGCCCTCGAAAATGCACTTCGATTTAGCGCGGGTGTAGTCGTGCGTTTCGCCTGTCCGCTCATCGGTCATCACGGCGCGGGCGCGATAGGCTGACGCCTCAACGGCGCTATGTCCGCTGCCGCGTGAAATGACCTGTGCCGAAAGGTGCGCACTCGCCATGCTCGGGCACTACTCGGCCGCGTGCGCTTCGGTGGCCAGGGCCGCGTTCTGGTCGTGGCCGTTTGTCGAGGTGGTGGCGGGCGTCTCGCCCAACAATTCGGCGATGACTTCGCGGTCAGGCGGCCGGGTCACATTGTCCCGCAGCAAAGCCAGCACCTTTAGGCGGAAATCCTCGTCGTCGCCCATCGCCGCGAGGACCGTTCCGCCGATCACGATTTTGCGGCGCGTCTCGGCAGCGCGGCGGCTCTCGCTCAGCTCTTTGCGAAGGCGGTTCGCCTTCAGCTCTGCCGCCGCAAGCTGCTGCTGTAATGTCGGCCGTGCCATCGTCTAGCCTCCCTGCCCGCCAGTGAAGCGGGGCCGCTGTCTTTGCGGGTGCCGGATGGCAACCGCTCTCTGTCCTGCCGGATGGCAGGATAGCACCCAAAGCCCGAAGGCTTTGGCTAAGTGCGCTCTTGCAGAGAGCAACTTAAGACATCGCCCACTTACCTGCTACAAAGATTTACGGTTGACGCACGGTAAATACTGCCTCGCTTATCGCTCGTTGTTTGCGTTCACGGGTTCCGCCTTCGGCTCCACCCGGCAGAGGCTCATTGCCGCCTCTGCACTCCGCTAGGATTTTCGGGATAAGCATGGTGCTTAGAGTGGTGGTTTTTATTGGCTTAGGTTAGCTTCTGCGAGTTTCATGGCATCCGATATACCATCAAGCACATCTCGCCCGTTCCTCGTTTTTTCAGGGCTGTAGCGGGCTGCTGCATTGTCTCTCTGGTCTGCGCGTGAACGCTCTAGCGGTGCGAAACTATGTCGCACACGTCCGCCGCTCCCTCTCCGGTTATTCTGCGCCTGTCACATGCCGGGGACGGCCTCTGTGATGATGAGCATGCCGCAGGGGAATCAACGCCCCTGCGGTTTTCTCCCGGCAGGAGCAAACAGGATGGCCCGCGCGTCCAAACCTCGCCTACCCCGAAAAGTCTCAATCACTGAAGCAAAGCGACTAGCTGACCAAGCCATACTCGGTGATTCTCATTGGCATGATTTAGCCCGTGATCTTTTCGCCGGTCTGCTGGTGACTGATCCGAAGGGCGAAAATACGCATCTCGTCCGACAGCCCACCAGCCCCGTCGCAATCTTCGACCCGTTGGACGGCCTCGATCCCAACTCCCGCCAATTCAACGACGACATTGCCTCGATTGCGGATGCCGTCATTTTCACCCCGCCCGGTGCTGACGGCCTCGAACCCGAATCCCACCCCGAAACCGACTAGCAACCGGACACCCTCAACATGGGAAACCACACCGCCCAATCTCTCTATGGCAACGCGACCCTTTTTCGTGGCCTCGGCCCTCAAACCCCGCCCGCAAGTGAAATCCTGTTCCGGCCGGAAGGCTGCTCGGCTGTCCCTCTCGGCTACGATCCGCGCAACCCTGCTAAAATGCTGCCGTGGAACTTAACCGCCAAGCGAGGCCATGCCCTATCCTTCTCGGCTACGGGCGGCGGCAAAAATACCAACCTGATTCAACCGGCGCTGCTGACCTATAACGGGTCCGCTCTCGTCCTCGATCCGAAGGCCGAATCATCTTGGATTTGCGGTGAGCGTCGTCGGGCCTTTGGCCGGGTCGTGATCCTCGATCCGTGGAACAAGGTCAACGAAACGTATGCCTCTAAAGTCGGGGTTACTGAGACCATTTCCAAGTTCAACCCGCTTGCCCGCCTCGATCCCAACTCCCGCCAGTTCAACGACGATATTGCCTCGATTGCGGATGCCGTCATTTTCACCCCGCCCGGTGCTGACCCGCATTGGGCCGATTCCGCTCGTGATCTTGTCTCCGGTCTGATTGCTGCCAGCGTTGAACGTGCGCCCGGTATGGCCTCTTTCCGCGACGTGCGCGAGCTGCTGACCGGAACGGATGACGCCCTCGCCTATCAGGTCAAAAGGATCGTCGATAGCAACCCGGACAGCCTCGCCGCCCGCAAGCTGCGCCGGTTCGTGCCGCCTCCCATTCTCGACAAAGAGGGCAAGCCCGTTCTCGATGAAAACGGTATCCCCCGCGTCGGAAAAGCTGGCCGGGAAATTGCCTCCATCCGCTCGGGCGCTGAAACGCAAACCTCTGTTTTCGATGCCGCCGATCTGCTCGACTCAATGGACACCGGCCCGGATGCTTTCGATCTGGTGGAACTCGCCCGCGAACGTGTCACCGTGTTCGTTGTGCTTCCGGCCGAACGGCTGGCAACGCACGGTCGATGGATGCGCCTGATTATTCAGCTCGCCATTACCGCGATTGCCAGCGCTCCCACGCCTCCCCCTGTGCCGGTGCTGTTCCTGCTCGATGAGCTGGGCACCATCAATCCCGGCGGCGGGCTGCGCATGATCGAGCAAGCCTACGGCCTTATGGGGTCTATGGGCATCCGCGTTTGGGGGTTCTTCCAGTCACTCGACCAGCTCCAGCGCGACTATCCGGCGACGTGGAAAACCTTCATTGCCAACTCTGAGACAATCCAGCTTCTGCGCATCAACGACACCGACACGGCCGACTATTTTTCCCGGCATATCGGCAACGCGACATGGGTTCGTGATCCTGGGGGCCAATGGCGTCCGTCGCGTGATGGCAAGGTGAAGATCAGGCACACCCACAACATGAACCCTGACGGCGTGCCAATTTTCAGCCGTGAGGAAGGCCACATGACATCCCGCCCCGCGATCCTGCCGCAAGAGCTTATGGAACTGGATGATGGTGAGGTTATTTCGTTGTTCTCTGGCAAGGGTGGCAAATTCTGTAGCGCGACAATCAGGATGAGCTATGAGCGTCGATCAGGATGGTGATTTGGC
>CAXTFY010000363.1:0-5568 GCA_964243265.1 uncultured Acetobacteraceae bacterium
GCACGGCTTCCTGCAGATGTACTTCACGCCGATCTTCACCCAGCTCGGCGTCAGCCTCGGCCACATCTTCAAGGTCGAGGCCAGCGACATCGACATGCGCGACATCGTGCTCAACCGCCGCATCCTGGTGGTGAACCTGCCGACGCTGGAGAACTCGCCGGTCACCCTGGCCGCCCTGGGCAAGCTGGTCGTCACCTCGCTGCGCGGCATGATGGCCCAGCTGCTCGGCGTCTCGATGGAGGGGGATTACTCGGAGGCCGACCGGCCCGGCATGGGGCCTTCGACCTACACCGTGGTCCTCGACGAGATGGCCTACTACGCCTCCGCCGGCCTGGACGCGATGCTGGCCATGGGGCGCAGCCTCAACATCGGCTTCATCCTGGGCTTCCAGGAAGTGTCCGGCATCTGGGCGCGGCTGGGCGAGAAGACCGCCTCCCTGCTCGGCAACGCCAACCTGACCATCGCCATGCGCCAGCAGGACGGGGGGCGCACCCGGGAGTGGCTGGAGAAGATCGCCGGGCAGACCAACGTGACCCAGGCTACCTCCTACCAGGGCGCCGCCGACGGGGCCTACCGCGAGGCCCGCAGCGCCGAGGTCCGCACGGTCTGCCGGGTGGACTGGCAGGACCTGACCAACCTGATCGAGGGCGAGGCGATCATCCTGTCCGGAGGGCGCCGCATCTATGCCCGGGTGTTCCATGCCGTCATCGACGACACAGGGCCGAAGCGGCTGGGCCGCACCCTCATGCTCCCTGCCCCGGACGCCGGCGCCTTGCGCGCCCACCTCGACCGCACCTCGGCCATCGCCGCCCGCATCGAGGCAGGCAGCCTGGTGCCGATCACCGGACAGCCGCCCTCCCCGGTGCTGGACGCCCTGGTGCAGGGCTTCGCCGATGCAGCCCGGGAGGGCCAGGATGCCCTTGGCTGCGTGCAGGCGGCCCTGGCCTGCATCGGCGCCCTACCGGCGTCAGACCTGCCCCGGCCGCCCCCGCCTGCGGACGGCACGCCCGTGCTGAGCGTGACGCCGATGCTCCACACGGCCAGCACGGCGGTGTTCGCCGGTCCTGACACGGGCGCACTGCCCAACGAGCCCGTGGATGTCCGGCTGCGCCGCGGCCTCGAAGCGGTGGAGGCGCTGGCCGGGACCTCCGCGGGCGATACCCACGGCATCGCCGTGTCCATCCTGGGCATCCGGGACGAGGCGTTGGAGGCCGTGGTGCCCGTCGAGCCGCCGCCCATGCCGGTGGCGGTGTTCCTGGGGCACCTCGACGCCCTCCAGGCGCAGCTGACGGCGCTCTGTCCGCCACCGGCGCTACAGTACGCGGCCTGATGCGCTGCCAGGCCAAGCTGCTGGAGCAACTGACTGGGAGGAGCGCCGGTCACGGAGATCGCAGTGCCGCCTCCGGCCTCGTCACGGCCAATGCGGTGGCCCCGCTCCAAGCCACGAAAGGCTTCTCAACCATGCGCCACGCCTCGACACCGCTGCGTCTCGTGGGCCTTGCCGGCCTGGTTCTGTCCCATTCCCCGGTGGCCCATGCACAGCAGAGCGTGCGGGGTCAAGTTCGCACGAGCAGTCCCGCCAGCAACATCGAACCTTCGGATACGCGCTCGGTCGTCGCCCCTGCCCTGCCCGTCCCGCCGGTTCCATCCGGCAGCACACCCCGGGAGTTCCTGCAGGCGGCACGGGAGGCGCTGCTGCGTGGGCGTTCGGGAGAGGCGCAGGAGGCGCTGGAGCGGGCAGAGACCCGGGTGCTTGACCGTGCGGTCGTCGCCAGCATGGAGACAGCGCCGGACACTGACCGCATCGTGCTCGACATTGCGGTGGCCCGACGCGCCCTGGCTGCCCATCAGCCCCCGGTCGCCCTGCGTGCCATTGACGATGCGCTGCGGCCGTCCGATCAGGCCGTTTCGCCGGCCGGTGTTGCGGCGTATGCCGCGCCCGGTGTGGCGGAGACGGAGGTGTCCGTTCCCACCCTTCGGCCCGCGGTCCCGACCACGACCTATGCCCTGCTGCCGGGACGGTGGGAGCTGCATGGCGCCACCTATCATTGGGTCCCGCCCGATACCCTGCCGCGGAGGGTAGTGGCCCGGTCCCTGGTGCCGGGCCGGTTTGAGTGGAGGGGTGATGCCTGGGTTTGGGTGCCCGCCCACGGCGGCGACTAGCTGCAGGAGCCACTTACGAACCGGGAAATTACGAGTTACGCGCAAGGATGCGCAGACCAATGAGTGACCCCAGCCAGACCACAGACATCCAGATCCCCGCTTTCGTGAAGCGACGTGCCCTCCGAAGCGCCTTGATCTGTGTTGCCATGATTGGCAGTGGCTTCGGTCTCTTTTGCTTCATGATGGTCATGTTCGCGAGCGAGCTTGCAGCAGAAAAGGCTGTCACCAGAGGTCACCTCCAAGCGGGCCAGGTCACGATGTTCGACGTGGTTACAGCGGTAGAGTCCCTTGGGATGATCATGATCTACGTCGTCTTGATGCTCCTGGCGGTCCCAGCGATCTTTGTCGCGTTTGCGCTTACGCGGCAATTCTATCAGCGGTCACTGGCGGCCTGTGCAGAAAAGGCAGGCATTGCTCGGAGATAAATATCACGGCGGCTATAATCCAACATAAGGCTTTGTGGCATCTGGCCAGCTAATTAGACTTCGCTCAGCCGCAGGCAGGCGCACTACGAGGAGGCTGCCCGTCTGCACGGTTGGGGAGTCTCCATCCAGCAGAATGCTGACGCCGATTGAGAATAGTCAATTTAGGCCGGCGTGAAGTCTTAACTTCACCGCTGCGGTTCTTCTCCAACCTGTCTCCGTTCGCAAATGAACTTCGTAAAGACCTTCCCGCACATGCGGAGGGTCAATTATGGAGAACGTTGCGGCGAACCCGGTTGCGGGTGGTTCCACCGATGATCCGGTCAGCGCAAATCACACAGCCGGCACGAAAAGCAATCAGGTTTCTGAGAAGATCGACGGCGTTCCATACCACAATCTGGTTTGGGTCAGGGCCACCGGAGGACAAGACATCGCCACGGGACCAGGCGGGGAGATCGCCCTGACGGGTTGGCACCCAGAGGTCGCTTTGCAGGCCCTTGGTGATTGGGCGAAAGCCGACGGGATCGACACCCGCAACGCTGCGCCGAAGTTGCGCAACAGCATCCACGGCGCGCTCAACCACCACGTCGCCGACCATACGCTCGGCTCATGGGCGGACAAGCCGGTCGTCATCGTGGCACCGCTGGACCGCATGGTCGCGGCGAACGGTCCTCCCAGCATGCTCAACACCGTGGACACGTTCTGGGCTACCGGTCCCGGCACACCCTTGCGGGTTCCGGACGCGACGGTGGTCCGTCCTGACACCGCGGGTCAGCTTGCTCCGTCCGAGATCGCCAGGCGGATCGACACGTCCACGGTTCTCTATGCCGCTACATTGAACGAAGAGCGCGAAAACCACATCCTGCGGCGCCTCACGCCCCATGATCGGAGCAACCTGGCGCTGAGCATCAACATCCGTGCAGGAATCGAGGGCTCCGCCGAGAATGCCACGCTGTCCATGCCGCGTGCTGCACGGCAGGACCATGTGTCTAGCGCAATCGATGTCGAACTGGTCAGGCTGTCGAAGACGCTGGCGACGCACGGCGCCGTCGCCGAGCTTGGGCCGGTGCGTCAGGGCAACAACCATGGCTGGCAAGGTCCGGAGGTCCAGGACGACACGGCACGGATGGCCGCTTCTCTCGGATCTCCGACAGGCCTGCACCTGGACAGCGCCGAGGACAAGGCCGTTGACCTCATGCAGGCCGGACGCGCTTCCGAAGTCTCCGGGCTGCCAGGGATCGGACGCCAGACCCGGGACCTTGCCCAAGCCCTCGTTGCGGACGCCAGATACGGTGCATTCGCGCAGGCCAAGGCAGTTGACGCGGAACTTGCTGCCGCAGTCATCAATCTAAGCGGGGCGGAGCTGAGCCGTTCGGCGCGCGAGCGGTTGCTCTCCATGGTCGAGCGGTCGGCGTCAGGCCTCCCTTCGGCCGCCATCCAGGCCATCGACCGGTATGGCAGGCCGACCGGGAGAACCTACTCGGCCACGGGCTTCAGCGACGCTCCCAGCCAGGTTGCGCCGGAGAGCGCTGAGGCGGTCCGGCAGAATGCCCGGCTCACAACCCTCATGAGGACCGCTCTGGTGAACGAGGCTGACCCGGCTAGGTCCGGCCGTTTGGCATCAGCTATCGACCACCTGTCGTCCACCAACGCAGCATTCTTGGCCGGGCCTGTGGGGCAGCAGCACCCCAATCCTGTGAGGCAGGCTCAGCGACCAACGCCGGTGCCCGGCGATGCCCCAACGGCAGCTCTGCCAAGTCCAAAGGAGCCAGCACAGCAGCCCGGCATCAGGGTGGGCCAGTCCCAACAGGAGGCAAAGGCAGACACTCCCATCGATGCCATCTTTTCAAGGCTTCGACTCGATCATGCGGCAGCAGACAATCCATCGCAGCCCTCACCAACCCCATTCAAGGAACGGCTGGCTGCATTCGAGACCCTCATGAAGGAAGGTGCGGGTGAGAGAGCGATGCAGAAGTTGGAGAAGTCCAGCCCGGCCGTCCCAGCCATCTCCAACCAGGAACCTTCCATATGGCCTGCAGCGCCGTCGCCACGTCCATGAGGTGCGCTGTGTGACCTGGAGCGACCAAGATGGGCCTTGAGGACCGGGACTGGTTCAACGCCGGCAGGAAAGCCAGACTGGGGCTATACGCCGCCCCACGCCGGCAGAGGCTCCCTTTTGACCCCCAAGTCCGCGTCCGGAGGACAAGCCGCCGGACCAGGTGGCTGATGGCTTCGATGCTTCTCGCGATCGTAGCCGCGCTCATCCCTTGGAGAGACCACGGGTTTGAGGCTGGCATCAGCCAGGCCATTGCGTCTTTTGGTATCCTACCCGCTGGCCGACCCGATCCCGGCCCGTGGCCGTTTCCGCCGCAGGGTGCCGAACCGCGCCGCCTTCCCCGCACCGGCGGACCAAGCGGGCCGTTGACGATCTTCGCCACCCGGCGTGACCAGGAACTGCACCTCGCCATCCGCGTCCGTGACTGGTACTCCGGGGCGGTCGTTACCACGCTCTACATGCGGAGCAATGAGATGCTCACCACGGACCTGCCGATGGGCGCCTACCGACTCACGTTTGCCGAGGGCATGGGATGGCAGGGCCATGACCGCCTGTTCGGCCCAACGACCCGCATCACCCGCGGAGACCAACCGGTCGTGATAGCCGTCAGCAACGGCCGGACAATAGGGGTCAGCGTGGACCTGGAAGACCGGTCCGCCGGTAACTTCTCCCGCAGCTCGGAACGTTGGTCGGATTTCTGACCTTCGCGTCGGCCTCCGCCGTCTCGGCTACCCGTCCAGCGCCGCCACCTGGTCCCCCACGCAGGGCTCCATCGTCGTATCGATCCGGCGAGGGCCGTGGTTGGATGCGGTCAGGCTGCGGCTGCGGTGTCCTGGCTGGGTTTATGCCAGTTCCAGGGTAGCAGTTCATACAGGCGGGATGCGGGGTGGTCGTTGATCCGGCGCAGCACGTCAGCGAGCCAGGCGC
>CAXTFY010000364.1:0-5537 GCA_964243265.1 uncultured Acetobacteraceae bacterium
ACTTGGCCGGGCCCATGAGCGTGGTGATGTTCCAGGACCAGACCTGGTTGGGCGCTTCGGCCAGCAGTTCGGGCTTGGCGTAGGCGGGATGGCGCAGCTGCTGGCGGCGGGCGCGGACCTCGCTATTGAAGCCGAGAATGCGGTACATGGTCCTACCGGGTGCAAGGGCACCCAGCGGAGTCGAGCAGTGGTAGACGCCCTTATCGAGCAGGGTGGCATAAACCTTGGCCGGCGCGAGGTCTGCGAAGCGGGGCGAACGGAGCAGGTCGAGCACGGCTTGGCGCAGCGTGGGCGGCAGCGTTCTGGGCGGGCTGGGGCGGGGCCGTAGGACAAGCAGTGGCAGGGTCAGGGATCGCAGTAGGGCAATCGCATTCCAGATTAGGGCCAGGATCTCGGTGAGGTCGGTGTCATTCCGTGCGGCTTGCTGGAGTTTGCCTCGGAGCGGGTCCTTGGGGGGGTTCCTGTTGCATGGCGTTCAGCGCCACATGCCGCAGGACGGCGAGGTTCTGCAGCTTGTGGCCCAGCCTTGTCCTGTCCTGGTCCTCGTTCATGACGACATCAAGCCGCTAGTGCAGGCGGTTCTCCACCTCTTAATTGTGACGCACGACCGCGTTGAGGCGCTCCGGCGTTCCGGGCGCACTCAACAGGTCGTAGGCGGTCTCAGCCGTGCGCCCTGCCATCGTTTCGCAGATGCGGCAGAGCTTGCCGATGGCCTGCAGCCCCGGCCACCAGTGCCCGTCTTGCAGCCACGCGACGTCGGGGCGGAACAGGTAGCTGAACGTGTCGTGGCTCGGCGAGCCGGGTGCTCGCCGCAGGAAGCCGCGCAGGCTCGCGCCAAGCGTTGCGGGCGGGGCTCCCTCCTTTCCCAGGCGAACCGCGCCATGTCCACCGCGCCCTGGCCGCCACACGGCACGCCGCACAACGCAATCATGAGCAACTCATGAACGTCGTGCAGGCCGGCGTTGCCGCTTCGAGGGTCGGCCAGGTCGTCCCAGCACGCAGCAAACGGCTCCAAGCGGTCTTCCACAGGCACGCCTTGCGCTTCCAGGGCCAACACCACCTCCCCCGCACCAACACAGCAACCAACCTGGCGGTCAACGAAAATCCAAATGCAATCACCCTGGTTCGGGGTCGGCGTGCCTTGCCATGGCGGGCTCGCGGTGGTGTCGTTGCCGCCGAACGACCTCGCACGCCTCAGCAAGGATCAACCGTGCCGGCCAGCGACCGCGTGCGGGAGCGCATCGAAGCGCTCAACCAGGCGCGCGATGGCGGCGTCGTGGTGCATGAGGCCGGGCGCGGCGACTCGCTGGTGAGCCAACGCACCGCGCGCCGCTGGCCAGGCTCACGCCGGCCGGGGACGCCGACACGGTGCAGGCGCTCTGGTGCAACGGCCAGCGCTGGGCTGCTCCAGGGCCGTTCGGCATCGCGACCATGCCGCTCGATGCAGCCCCCGACCACATCGCATCAGAACCGCACTTCTGGATCAACGCCTGACCGGACATGGCCAAAGTCAAGCTAAGTGCCCGTTTGCGAAGGGCCGTGTTGGCTGGGATGGGGCGGCCTGCAACCCCACGTAGAATGCGATGTGGACCGACGCGCACCCTGCGCGGCAACTCGCCTTCGGGCGGGGCCACCGCTATTCGACTGACCTAACCGGCGCCGAGTGGGATGCGGTCCGGCCGTTTCTGCCCAAGCCTGCCCCGCGCGGGCGACCGTGGGAGGTGGATCAGCTTTTCCGGATTGCCACTTTGCCGCGCTTCTCACAATGACTGACTGCCTAGCGGTCGCCTCCAATCCTAAACCGTGAACTGCTCCGCAATAATCCGCTCGCTCAACCCTTGGTCCGGATCAAACAGCACCGTCACCACCACTCCCCGGTCCTCGCTTAGCGCCACCGACGCCACATCCCGCACCTCGGTGAAATCCGCCACCGCCGCCACCGGGCGCTTCTCCGGCTCCAGCACCTCAAACAGCACGTCCACCGTGCTCGGCAGCAGCGCCCCCCGCCACCGCCGCGGCCGGAACGCGCTGATCGGCGTCAGCGGCAGCAGGTTGGCCGACAGCGGCACAATGGGGCCGTGCGCCGAAAGGTTGTACGCCGTCGAGCCCGCCGGGGTGGACACCAGCACCCCGTCGCAGATCAGCTCCTGCAGCCGCACCCGGCCGTCCACGGTGATCCTGATCTTCGCCGCCTGCCGCAACTGCCGCAGTAGGGAGACCTCGTTCAGCGCCAGCGCCTCCTCCACCGCGCCGGTCTGCGTCACCGCGTGCATCCGCAGCGGGTGCAGCACGGCGGCCTGCGCGCGGCCCAGGCGCTCCGGCAGGTCGTCCTCGCCGAAGCCGTTCATCAGGAAGCCGACGCTGCCGCAGTTCATGCCGTATACCGGGCGGGTGTCGCCGCGCCCCATCATGCGGTGCAGCGTCTCCAGCATCAGCCCGTCGCCGCCCAGCGCCACCACCACGTCGGCGGCGTCGTCGACACGGTTGCCATACCGGTGCGCCAGCCGCGCCAGGCATTCCTGCGCCAACTGCGTGGGAGCGGCTGCGAAGGTGATGCGCTCGACGGGGCTGGACAAGTACGGCCCGACGGCGGCAACCGGCACCAGCCCAGGCAGCAGGTCGGACACGGACGGCGCCCCTAGGCCAGCCGCCGGTGCTCCAGGACCGGCATGTCGCGGCGGACGCGGGCGGTGAGCGCCGGGTCGATGCGCGCGGTGGCCCAGCCGACGCCGTCGCTGGCGTTGGCGACCACATGGCCCCAGGGGTCGCACACCAGGGAATGGCCGAAGGTGGCACGCGGCTGGTTCTTGGCGTCCAGGTGGGTGCCCCAGGTGGCGGGGGCGGCCATCCAGACCTGGGCCTCGATGGCGCGGGCGCGGATCAGCACTTCCCAGTGGTCGCGCCCGGTGGGGACGGTGAAGGCGCTGGGCAGCAGCACCAGCTCCGCCCCGGCCCGGCGCAGCGCCAGGAACAGCTCGGGGAAGCGCAGGTCGTAGCAGATGGCGCAGCCGACGCGGACCCCGCCGGCGTCGAACGTCACCACGTCGTCCCCGGCGCCGTAGATGCTGCTCTCGCGGTAGCCGGCGCCGTCGGGGGTGGTGATGTCGAACAAGTGAATTTTGCGGTAGCGGGCGGCCTCGGTGCCCTGCGGGTCGAACACGACGGTGGTGTTGAACAGGCGGTCGCCGACACGCTCGCCGAGGGAGCCGCCGTGGACGTGGATGCCGCGGTCGCGGGCGGTGCGGCGGAGCCACTCGTAGGCGGGGCCGCCGGGCTGGTTGCTGCCTTGGGGTGGCAGGGGTTCGGCCTCGCGCAGCTTGGTGGCGCGGTCGCCGCCAAGGCAGGTCCACATCTCCGGCAAGCTGATCAGGTCCGGGCGGTCGGCGGCCAGGGCGTCGTCGATCAGGCGGGTGGCCTGGGCGATGTTGGCGGCCTTATCGGCGCCGGGGTTCATCTGCAAGACGCTGACGCGCATGGGCGTTTCCTTCTGGCCGTTGTGCGGCATCAGGGCACGGCAGGCGGGGCGGGGGCAAGCGGCCGATTCAAGACAGCCGCGGTTTTAGAACAGCCGCGGTTCCTGGCGATTGGGGCGGATGACGGGGATGGGGCGGTCGCGCGGGGCCGGGGGGATGGGCGGGCGGTCGCCGTAATTGCCGGGGGGCGAAACGTAGCCCTCGTCCATGCTGGCGGGTTCGGGAAGCCGGATGGCGAGGCTGCGGATCTCGGCCTGGATTTCATCGAGCCGCGCCTCCACCGCTTCCAGCCGGCCCTTCACGCCGAACACCGCGAACGGCATGGCCAGGAACAGCAACGCGAACAGCCCGGCGGCTACCAGGATGGCGACGTGGACCCACCAGGGGACCCAGTCCGGCAAGGGCAAAGGCGATGTCATGCTGCAGTATAGAAATAGTGGTCCAGCGGGCGATGCAAGATGCTTCTCCCTCTCCCTCCGGGAGAGGGCCGGGGTGAGGGAAGCGGCAAGCACCAAGCCATGCCTGATTGCGACGCTTTCTGGTCCTGCTTCGGCAAGGTCCGGCCCTTGCGGCTTCCCTCACCCCGGCCCTCCCCCGGAGGGAGAGGGGGAAGCCAGCCCAGCCCCAAGGTTGACCTGCGCCCGCAGAGTGCGGACAAGCCCGTCATGCGAGCCTCCGCCATCCTGTCCGAACCGCTGGCCGGCCTGCAGGCCCAGGCGCTCGGCCTGGCCGGGGCGGCGGGATTGCAGCCGCGGGTGGTGGAACTGCATCCCCGGGCGCCCTGGAGCTGGGTGGCCGCGCGCCTGTGGCCCGCGCCGCTGCACGCGGTACGGGTGCCGGAGCTGGGGGACAGCGTGCTGTTCACCGCCGGCGGCACCGCCGGCGTGGTCGGCGCGGCGCTGCGCCGGCCGGGCCGCCCCGTCGTGCAGGTGCAGCACCCGCGCATCGATCCGGCCCGCTTCGACGTGGTGGTTGTCAACCGGCACGACGGCCTGACCGGCCCCAACGTCGTCGTCACCCGCACCGCGCTGCACCCGGCCACCCCGGCCCGGCTGGCGCAGGCCGCGCTGGAGTGGGGGCCGCGCCTGGCCCACCTACCGCGGCCCCTGGTGGCCGTGCTGGTCGGCGGCAGCAACGGCCGCTTCCGGCTGGACTTGCCGGTGGCGCAGGCCCTGGGCGCGCAACTGGCCGCCATGATGCGCCTGGACCGGGTTGGCCTCGCCCTTACGCCCTCCCGCCGCACCTCGCCCGAGGCCCGCACCGTCCTGCGCGATGCCGTGCAGCCGGAGGGCGGATGGGTGTGGGACATGCGTGGAGAAAACCCGTATTTCGGCCTGCTCGCCCTGGCGGACGTGATCGTGGCGACCGAGGACAGCGTGTCCATGGTGTCCGAGGCCGCCGCCACCCGCGCGCCCGTGCTGCTGGCGTCGCTGCCGGGCCGGTCGCGCCGCATCCGCCTGTTCACTCGGCTGCTGCAGGAGGACGGGCGGGTGCGCCCCTTCGCCGGGCGGCTGGACGGGTGGCCCGTGACGCCCATCGACGACACCCAGGCCGCCGCCGACGCCGTGCGGCACCGGCTGGGCCTGTAGGAGACAGTCATGCTTGACATCCAGACCTTCGACGCCCGGGCCGGCGGCAACGTGCTGTACAAGGCCCTGGCCCACCCCGTCGCGGCGGAGGCCGTGGCCCGCCTGGCCGACCGTTTGCGCTCGGCTGGCTCCTTGGCGGTATACGACCCGGACGGCGTGTGCAATGCCCTGTTCGCGCTGCATCCCGCCATGCCCGGGGCCGCCGAGGTCCTTGTCCACGACGTGCAGCAGGTCGGCCAGCCGCGCGCCGGGGTGCCGGCCCGGCCGCTAGTCGATCTGCCGCAATCCCGGAGCGCCACCCTGCTGATCGCCGCCTTCGACGCCGGACGGGTGCAGGCGCGCATCGCGCACATGGTCCCGCCGGGCATGGCGGTGCTGACGCTGGACGAGGCGCGGCTGCCGGTGGCGATGCTGACCAACCCCCGCCGCTACCTGGACCGGGTGAACTTCGCCACCAACTACGCCTTCTTCCGCG
>CAXTFY010000365.1:0-5518 GCA_964243265.1 uncultured Acetobacteraceae bacterium
CTTGCGGCCCGGAAGCGCGTGAGCGCCGAAGGGTCCCTGGCTGCCCTACTCCACGCAAGCAAGACTTGCCCTGATCCCCGCTGTCCTGCCCACGGCAAGCATGGAGGACCACATGAGCCAGCATACCCGGCAACACTTTCGGATCGTGCACAGCAGCCGGAGGATCAACCCCATGATCCGGGACCAGGTCAAAGACAGCAGCCGAGAGGCCAACAGCACGGTGAGGAACCAAGCCAACAACAGCAGCCCGAAGGTCAACACCGAGATCAGGGACCAGGCCAGGAACGTGGCCGCCCAACGGCCGGGACCAGCAGCGGCGTAGGCCGGCAGATCAACCCAAACGACGCAGAGGCCAGCATGTCAAGCATCACCACCCAGGCCAGCACCAGCGCGCACCTCGACCGGCTGCCGCGCATCCTCAACAAGCACGTCCACGGCATTCCGTCCGGCGCACGCTTCATCGGGCGGGGGTCGATCTGGGGCAACTGCTACGTCATCGGACCCAATGGCACGCGCCCCGAAGTGGTCGCCAGCCACAAGGCATGGCTCCTGCGCCGGCCCCTCCTCCTGGCGCGCATCGGCGAGTTGCGCGGGCATGACCTGGTGTGCTTCTGCTCAGGACGCCTCTGTCACGGCAACACCCTGCGCGACCTGGCCAACCAGCCGCGCCTGCAAGCTGATGGGATGGTCGAGCACCTCGATGGTCGCACCGGCGAGATCACCTACGCCACCGCTGGTAGCGACCTGGACCGCAATCTCTGGAAGCAGCACAGGATCGAGCACCTCCGCAGCCTGGTCGGCTGCTACCAGGCGGAGGGCGGCCGGGGCATGACGGTGACGGAGCAAGCCGCATGGGAAGGCATCCTGGCCGACGCCATAGCCGATGTCATGACCGCCGGCGCCACCAAGCACGACATCCAGGCTGCAACCGCCTAGCACAGGCAGAAAGGGGTTGATGCCGGCACAGGTGGGCGACGTGGCCACCACTGGCCCGGCTGCGGCACTCTACGCCGCCGAGGGCGCAACCGCCTCCGGACCCGTCAGAGCCCAGCGCACCTCGCGCCAGAACCGCTTGTCGCGCCACTCCTGCGGCTGTCCGGCCGGCTCGTGGAAGTCGTGCGGGATCACCGCAGCCGCCTCGACGGCCGCGGCCATCAGCGGATGCATGCGCCTCTTGCGGGCGCGATACTCCTCGTCGGCAAACCCCATCGTCTCCGCGATCACCGCCGTCGCCGCGCCGCCAGCCCCGGTGGCCCGCACCACGAAGTCGGGAATGCACGGCGGCCGCGGCAGCGCGCCCGGCAGGTCGTCCCGCAGCAGATCATGCATCGGCTTCTCGATCCGGACCGGCAGGCGCTTCCTGTCCCCAAGCCAGCCCTGCACGCTGCGCAGCTGCGCCAGGCTGCGGCGCTCCATGTCGCTGTCCACCAGCATCAGGTGCGCGTCGCCGGCGCAGGGATGCGCATAGGCCGACAGTACCTCGGCCGGGCCGCCGTCCTCGGCCCGCCCGACGACGCACGCCGCCAGGTAGGGCGCCCGCGCAGCGCGCTCCGCCGCCGTCTCCCGTCCGGCTCCCACACGCTCGCCGAACACCGCAAGCCGCCCCCGCACCGCGATCGGCTCGCCGGCGACAGGACGCAGCACTCCGCGCCCCACCGCCGCCAGGCGCACCAGGAGCACGCCGTGCGGGCGGGTATGCTTGAACCGGCCGGGCGGGGCAGCCTCGATCTTGGCGATCAACTCACCAAGCTTTGCCGGGCTGGTGCAGAGGAACTCCGGCAGCGGCACGCCGCCGTCGATCTCGATCCGCTTGGCCGCCGTCCAGATGGCCTTGAATTGGTCGATCAGCGCCGGTGGGCGCCAGCCGGGTCCGATCACCTGCAGCCCGGCCTCGGTGACCAGTTGCACCAGGAGCCGGGCGAGGCCCGGCCGCTCCATGTGGCGCGAGGCGCCCTCGATGCGATGGCTGGGCGCCTCCGCTGCGGCCCGACCAAGGGGGAGCGCCAGGCGCAGCGGCTTGCCCGCCGAGGGCGGCGCATAGCTGGCCGTGATCGCACGCTGCTCCCCGGGCTCGCGGTAGAAGTCGCAGGTCTCGCAATGCACCGGCCACCGGGCATCTTCGTGGCGGCGTATGTGCGTTTGCGACACGGGCACCAGGGCAGGAGGGCGCTCGGCATTGAACCGGCAGCCGCACAGGAACCAGTGCCCCGCCCCGAGCTGCTGGTAGCGCGCCACCACGGCCGCTGCGGCCGCGCGGGCGTCCGCACGCCCGCCATACCGGCCGAAGGCAGCCCGCATCAGGCGCTCCTCCTCGGGAGCAAGCCTGACGGCGTCCGCCGTCTCGCCCCGTGGCGCGGCGCTCAGCATTGCGGGATCGCCGCCGGGAGCGCCTGCCGACCCTTGGAATGACGGGCTGGTGCCGGCGGTGGTTCGTCGGTCTCCAGCGCGCCGTCATCTGGCGCGGTCTCGCTCGGCAGCAGCTTGCCAGCCGCCCGCCGCAGCGCCGCGGCAAGACCGTGCATCTCGGGCTGGAACCCTTGTGGAACCCAGACAGCAACCTGTTCCAGGCCGGCCTGCTTCAAGCGCGCCCGCAGCGCAGCCTGGCGGGCACGGCCGGACTTCGGCGCGTCGTTTTTATCCAGTGCCAGGTCTGCTGCCAGGTTTGATGCCTGCATGGTGGTGACCCCCCTCGATCGTAGCCTCATCGGTCCCGATGCTCCCATGCCGCTTTGCGAACAGGTGCAGCCCGAACGACCTCGGTCTACTCGGCAGCCTGCTGCCGCAGCACGGCCAGGTGCCTGCCGACATCCACCCGCTGTCCCGGCCTGATCCGGACCAGTGGGATGCGGCAATGCGCGAGGACCTCGTTCACCTGCTGGTCGCGCAACCTCCGGTCAGGCCGGTCGTGGCTGCGGTCATCCAGCTCGATCACCAGCACTACCGCGCCGGCATGATCGACGATGGCGAAGTCCACCGACTTGCAGGCCACGCGGTTCAAGGCCGTCCGGCGCCGCGCCGGGTCACGTTCCGCGACCTCGACCAGGTCGGCAAGCCGGACTTGCGGACACGCATGGTAGCCGCCCGGCAGCTCCAGCTTGATCTCGGCCAGCCCCCGCAGCTCCCATGGCGTGAGCAGGCGCTTGGCGCGGTAGTCCGCAGCCCGAAAGCCCGCGCCTCGCGAACGTGGGCCGCCGGCCAGGCGCAGTCCAGCCAAGCAGACAGCAAATGCAGCGACGAGCAGCAGCCAGGTTGCGGGAAAGCTCGGCATCGAAGGTCTCCAAGACGTTGATTTGGCCATCGTGCTCGCCCCAATCGCGAACCTGGCAAAGGCTAGAGAGGGTCAGCCCGTCGGGACCGGCCGGCCGACGGCCCCAGCAGACGGGGAACGCTCGCCGCGGTGAGGTACAGGACCACCGCAAGGCTGTACGGTGGCAGCTGGTCCAGCATCACCAGCATCTGGCCGGGCAACGTGGCCTGCTCGATCTGATACGGCGAGCCATCCGGCAGCGGCCCGCCCAGCATCAGGACGCCCCGCCACATCCACCACAGGGTCACGGTGGCGGTCCCGCCGAGCACCACGGCCAACAGCAAGGCGCGCGGACCCCGCTGCCCCTCCAAAACCCGACCGAACACCTTCAGCGCTACCGAAAGCGCGAGGAAGCACGAAGGGATGGTGAACAGGAGCGGCATGGCCCTCCAAAGGGGCGCCATGACCTGGGCAACAACGTCTTGCTGGTTCAGCATAGGGCATCTCGCGGATCGAATGGGCGACGCCTCCAGCCTCGCCGGTCAGCCTGCGAACGGTGCCATGCCGGTTTCCGTATGCCCTAGCCCGTTGTTCGCGCCCGGCGCTGGCGCCAGTGCCGCACTCAGCCGATGCGGCCGGGAACCTGCGCCGTAGTCGTCGGGCAGGAACACGGCGCCCCGATCTCGCCCGGCGGATCGCTGGGGCAGACGTAGGCGCCGGCCAGGCATCGCGTCGTGGACTGGCCATACGGCACCGGAACGCCGCCACCCGTCCCATCGGGAACCGGCCCAGCCGGCACCGCCGGATACGCGACGGGCGGATAGGCATACGGGTAGGGGTACAGCGGATAGCCCGGGTAGAACGGCACAAAGACTGGAACGCCAGGTGCCTGGCGCACGGGCCGGCGGGTCTGCGCCATCCCAGGCGCGCTTCCCAGCAGCACGAGAGCCGAAAGCAGGGCAGCCGACCCACACAAGCCCAGACCCCATCGTGGCAGCATGAGCGATCGTCCTTGTTGCATCGACGCTTCCGGATCTAGGGCGGCCAGCGTGCAGGCCAAGGCCACCCGGCTGGGATCACTGGCATGGCCGGACGGGCGTCATCAGTCCATGCTGGGGCGGTCGTCCTCCGTGAGGATCGCCAGCGCGCTCGCATCGCCCGGCCGGCGCCAGGCCAGGATGGTCGCGACCGCCACGCCAGCAAGGACCGCCCCGGCAATCGACCGCCAGTCGGATCGGACAAGCTGCTCCACGCCAGCAACGCTGAGCGGCTCCGCACCACCTGCCTGGTGCGCAGGGCTGCCATAGGCTTCCAGGCTGGCAAGCCCGGCCTGCACCGCCACCAAGAGTGCCACCGCGACCGACCATGACACGGCGAACAGCAGCGGCCGCCGGGAGCGCGCCAGCATAATGCAGAGGCTGACAGCCAGCGCTGCCCCGAAGCCGAAGGCCAGCACCGCGGCCTCCCGGGGCATGATGTCCGCCAACGGGCCGAGGACGACGAGAACATCGCTCCATGCCGCCATCCGACCCCGCCCTCATCATTGACGAGGCATCAAGGCCTACCCCGCTGCGAACGGCATCAAAATCCGCACGCCCCGTCCCCGCGAGGGCACCACAACACACGCGCCTGCTGATCCCCCATTGTAATGCCGGGCAAGGTCGTGCCGCCTCAACCCCGCCTGCGGCGCCGCGCAAAGCGGCGCGGCCCCGGCTGCGCGCGCGTGAGGTTGCCCACCGTAGCCTTGCGCCGGCGGCACCAAAGAAAGAGCGCCTCCACTGCCGTCCCATGGTCACGCCAGCGTCCGGGACGGGTCAACCCCGCCTGCGGCGCCGCGCCCAGCGGCGCGGCTTCGGCACGCAACCTACGGCAAGGCAGGGCCGTGCCGGCCGCAGGCCCCAAGCGGCCCGCGTCCGTCACAGCCCTACCCCGCCCGGTTGCATGCCTCAGGGGCTGACCCGTCCCGGCCGCCGACGTGCGCCGAGCCCGTCAGCAACCGGCTGGCAGCACGGAAAGGAAGCAGGACATGGACAACATCGAGATCACCGGGTTCGCGGCACGGGCCTTCGGGGGGTGCATCGAGCCGGACGGGATGGACCTCACGGCCGAAGGCGGCAAGGTTTCCTGCCCGAAGTGCAGCCAGCCTGCAAACAGCTGGTTCCTGGAACACCTGGAGTGCGGGTCAGTCAACACCTACTCGGGCCTGCGGTGCAGCGCGTGCGGGCACCGGGAAGGGGACCACCCCTCGGACAACGACGACTGACCTCACCA
>CAXTFY010000366.1:0-5483 GCA_964243265.1 uncultured Acetobacteraceae bacterium
GGTCCTGCAAGGCGCCCAACTGGCAGTTAAGCTGTTCAACGATGCGGGGGGGCTGAACGGCAACAAGGTCGAGTTCCACGTCGAGGACGGCGCTTGCATCCCGGCCCAGTCCGTCGCGGCAGCGGAGAAGCTGGTGTCCGCGAACAAGGTGGTGGCGCTGGCAGGGGCATTCTGCAGCTCGTCCACCGGCGCGGTCATGGACGTCGCCCAACGCTACAAGGTGCCCCTCGTCGCCGGCATCTCGACCGCGCCTGGGTTGACCGAGCGCGGCAACCGTTACCTGTTCCGCATCCAGGCGACCTCGCAAATGCTTGCCGACGCCTTCGCGCCCAAGATGATGGAGCTGGCTGGGGGCAAGAAAGTCGCCTTCTTGGTGGTCAACGACGACTGGGGCCGGTCCGTCGCCTCGTTCTACCAGGCGGCGCTGCAACGGCTGGGCGCCCAGCCCGTCGGCACGCAAATCTTCGACTCGAACGACACGGACCTGTTCCCCTACATCACCAACATCAAGCGTGCCGAGCCCGACGTCATCATGATGGCGGCGAACACGCAGAACGCCGTGACGCTGACCGAGCAGCTGCAGCAGATGAACGTCAAGGCGAAGCTGTTCGCGGAAGGCTCGTTCACTGCCAAATCATACTATGATGCCGTGGGAGACAAGGGCGACGGCATCGACGGCCTGATGCCCTACGTGTCCAGCTTCGACAACCCGGTGAACAAGCGCTTCGTGGACACGTACAAAGCAGCCTACGGGGAGTTGCCGAACAACAACGCGGCGGCCGGCTTCGAGGAGCTGACCATCATCACCAACGCACTGAAGGCCGCGGACCGCGCCGATGCGGAAGCGGTGCGCGACGCCATAGCAAACAGCGCGACGCCTGGGCCGTCCGGTAATATCCGCTTCAGCGAGAAGGGCCAGGGCTATGGCTTCACGGTGTTCCTGACCCAGAACCAGGGTGCAAAGCCGGTCGCCACCGCAACCGCAGTCGTCAGCAAGCCCGACTGACCCGCAGGCGCGCGTTCGCCCATGGAGCTTGTGCCGCAGTACGTCTTCAATGGCTTGGTCGTTGGGTGCAGCTATGCGCTGATTGCGGTCGGCCTGACCGCGATCTTCGGGCTGATGGAAATCGCCAACTTCGCGCACGGGCAGTTCTACATGCTCGGTGCGTACTTCGCCTATTGGCTGACGCGCATTGCCGGCCTCGGTTTCTGGCCCGGCCTGGTCGTGAGCATCCTCGGTGTCATGCTGGTCGGCGTGGCGCTGGAGCGCACGCTGTTCCGCTTCCTCCGGGGCGCCTCGCTGTCGAGCAGCGTGCTGGCAACCATCGCGTTATCCATCTTTCTCGAAAACCTGGCCCTGAATGTCTGGGGACCCAGGCCGCAGAAGATCCAGGGGCCGTTCGGCTCCGGCGGCATCGAGTTGCTTGGCGTTTTCACGACGCCTGACCGCCTGCTGATGCTCGCAGTCGCCGTTTGCGTCGTGATCGCCCTGCATGTCGGCTTGCGCCATACGCAAACAGGCAAGGCGGTCCGTGCGACCTTCCAGCAGCGTGAGGCGGCGGCGCTGGTCGGCATCAACATCGACCGCCTCTACACCCTCACCTTCGCGATCGGCGCTGGCCTTGCCGCGCTCGCCGGGGTCCTGCTCGGTACGATCTTCGTCGTGCAACCGGCCATGGGTGGCGTGGCGACCCTGAAGGCCTTCATCGTGGTCACGCTGGGCGGCATTTCCAGCTTTGCCGGCGGCATCGCAGGCGGCCTGCTGCTGGGACTCGCCGAAAGCTTTGGGACGATCATCGCCCCGTCATACAAGGACGCTGTCGGCTTCGTGCTCGTTGTGCTGGTCCTGCTGTACAAGCCGGACGGGATCTTCGGCAAATGGTCGTGACCCGGCGTCCGCTACCGTTCGGTCGGCCCGCCGTGGCCGCGATCACGGCGCTGCTGTTGCTGCTCCCCTGGCTGATCGGGTCCGACTACTACCTGCATATCGCGATCATATCGCTCGTGTTCGTGATCCTGGCGGCGAGCCTCGATCTTCTCGTCGGTTACTCCGGCCTGCTGTCGCTTGGGCACGCCGCCTTCTTCGGCTTCGGAGCCTATGCTGCGGCGCTGCTGTTCTTGAACTTCGGCTGCCCGCTCTGGATCACCCTCTTTGCGTCCGGCTGCTTTGCCGCGGCCGTCGCTTGGCTCCTTGGCCTCCTGGTCCTGAACGTCCGTGGACACCGGTTCGTCATCGTGACCATCGTCCTCGCGGAAATCGGCCGCCTCGTGGCCTACAACTGGACCGACCTCACGCACGGCCAGGTCGGGCTGCCCGGCATCCGCCCGCCGGTGCTGGCGATCCCCGGCCTGCCGCGCATCGATTTTGCCTCCCGGCCGGCCTACTACTACCTCGCCCTTATTGTGGCGGCCGGCTGCGTCATGCTGATCTGGCGCATCACGCAATCGCCGATCGGCTGGCGGATGCTGGCGCTGCGCGAAAACGAGCGCCTGGCCAGTGCATGCGGCATCGACACCCAACGGATCGCCATCACGTCATTCGTCGTCAGCGCCTTCTTCGCTGGCCTCGCCGGGGCGCTCTATGCCCACTACACCGGGTTCGTCAGCCCGGACCTGTTTTACTTCAGCTATACGACGACGATGTTGATCATGGTGTTCCTGGGCGGCAAGGGCACCATCCTTGGCCCGGTGATCGGCGCGGTGCTGTTCACGATCCTTCCGGAGGCGCTGCGCGTCACCGCGAACCTCCGGCTGATGGCCTTCAGCCTGATCTTGCTTGTCCTCGTCGTCTTTGCGCCAGAAGGGCTGGTGGGCCTGGGCAAGCGCCTGCTTCGGCGAGGCGCTCGCCGCAGTGACCCGGCCAATGCTTGAGGTGCGCGGCGTCGGCATGTCGTTCGGCGGGGTGCACGCCCTGCGTTCGGTGAGCTTCACCGCTGGCCAGGCCGACATCACCAGCATCGTCGGACCGAACGGCGCCGGCAAGACGACGCTGTTCAATGCTGTGACCGGCTTCTGCAAGCCGGGGACCGGCCGGGTCGTCTTTGCCGGGCAGGATATCACGAGGCTGCAACCGAGCCGGATCGCCGCCGGCGGCCTTGTCCGCACCTTCCAGAAAACCGAGGTCTTCGGCGGCCTCGAGGTCCGTCGAGCCGTCGAGATCGGGACCGCGTGCGGGCTGGACTTTGCCCTGTGGCGGGTGGTCTGGCCGGGCGCCATCCGGCGTGCCCGCGCGCAGGCCCGGGACGAGGCGGATCGCATCCTTGACCTGTGCGGCCTGCGCCATCTCGCCGGCAAGCTCTGCGGCGCCTTGTCCTATGGCGAGCAGCGCATCCTCGAGATCGCCCTCGCCCTGGCTGCGCGCCCGCGCCTGCTGATGCTCGACGAACCGGCGTCCGGCCTCAATCCCACCGAGGCGCGGCGTCTCGGGACGCTGATTACCGGGGTCCGGGCCAGCGGCATCGGCATCGTGCTGATCGAGCACAACATGCAACTGGTGATGTCGATCTCTGACCGGATCGTCGTGTTGCACCACGGCGAGAAGATCGCCGAGGGCGTGCCGGAGGCGATCGCGACCGATGAGCGCGTCATCGAGGCCTACCTTGGCGGACAGCGTCCTGCTGCAGCTTGAGCAGGTCGAGAGCGGCTATGGCCGCGCCCGCGCGCTGCACGGCATCGACCTCATGGTCCGGCCAGGCGAGGCCGTTGCCCTGATCGGCGCGAACGGGGCCGGCAAATCGAGCATCCTGCGGGCGATTTCCGGGCTCAATCCCGTCCTTGGCGGATCGATCCGCTTCGACGGCACCGAGATCGGCAACCTGCAGCCGCGGCGCATCGTGCAGATGGGCGTCGCCCACTGCCCGGAGGAGCGGAAGATCTGGCCGGACCTCTCGGTCCTGGAGCATCTGGAGCTAGGCGCAATCGTGCACGGCCGCGCGCGCGCGGCTGACCTTGAGGCGATGTACTCGCTGTTCCCCGTGCTGCAGGAGCGGCGGCACCAGGCTGCCGGCACCCTGTCCGGCGGCCAGCAGCAGATGGTCGCCATTGCCCGGGCGCTGATGTCGCGGCCGAAGCTGCTGATGCTTGACGAGCCGTCCCTCGGCCTCGCCCCGAAGGTCATCGACGAAGTTCTCGCCGCGATCCACCGGGTCAATGCGGCCGGCACCGCGGTTCTCCTGGTCGAGCAGAACGCGATGCTCGCCTTCGACGCGACCTCGCGTGCCTATGTGATCGAGAGCGGCCTGGTTTCGCGCGAAGGCGCCAGTGCGGCGCTGCGGCAGGACCCGGCGATCCGTACCGCCTACCTGGGGTTCTGACGCATGCGCCGCCTGCTCTGCACCATCGATGCGCCCTATATCTGCGACCAGCGGCGTCGATCACCCCGGTCTCGGTGCGGGCCGGCGCGCGTGAGCGTGGGCGCGCGTCTCGTACTAAACCAGCCGAGTCCGACACGTCAGGGTGTCCCTGGCTCACGGGTCTTCGTTAAACAACCCGCGGTGCTCGGAACTCTGCACGAAATGCAGGAAGTCGCTGATGTCCTCGCTCAGCAAGGACATGTGGCGCCGCATCTGCGCGCCGGCGGACGCAGGGTCGTTGGCCTGGATTGCGTCGAGCACGCCCTCGTGCTCCACGAGGGAAGACTGCATGCGCCCCGGCTGGAAGGTGATGGTGCGCCGATACGGGGCCGTGTGCAGTGACAGGCGCCGCAACTCGACTTGCAGCACCCGGTTATGGCTCGCCGCGGCGACCGCGTCGTGAAACCCGATGTTCGCATCGTAGAATGCGTCGGCTTGGCCATGCGCGGCCGCGAGCTGGCAGGCTTCGTGCGCCGCCTGCAGCGCCGACAGTTGCGGTGCCGTCTTGCGCCGCGCCGCCTGCGTGCTGGCGAGGGCCTCCAATTCGGCCACCACGCTCAAGGCATCGAGCAGGCCGGCGACCGACATGCGGGCGACCTGCAATCCCTGCCGGCCACGGGCCACCGCAAGCCCGCTCGCCGCAAGCCGCTGCAGCGCCTCGCGCACCGGGGTACGCGATACCTGATAGCGGTCGGAAAGTTCGCGCTCGTCCAAGTGGAAGCCCGGCCGAATCCGGCCACGAAGGATGTCCTCCTCCAGGCGCTTCGCGATATCGCTGGCTCGCGACAAGCCTTCGGCACGGTCTGCCGACTGGGGCGCGTCCTGGGTATCCGGCTCTGCCTTGCGGACATGCAGGACGGGCTTCTTCATCGATATCGCTCTCGGCAGGAGGCTGGTGGGAACGTCACCCCGCCTCCGGGCCGAGCGCGGACCAGCCCAGGGGCAATGCGCGGATGGTAAGGGGTTTCTTGTCGCCAGGAAACCTGGGAGAGCAAAATTGCATGCCAGATGCACTTACTGGCATGCCATGCGGCTAGATACGATCATGCAGCCTCACGGGGTGCAGAACGATGAGTGAGACGTGCAATCCCGAGGCCCGCAACGTCTTGCCGCCATGGCGACGCTGCGGAC
>CAXTFY010000367.1:0-5480 GCA_964243265.1 uncultured Acetobacteraceae bacterium
CGCGGGCGCCGCTGGACTTGACCCTGGCGGAGGGCGACTTCGCGCTGATCGAGACCCCCGGGCCGCGCCGCGGCGGTGCCTTCGCCGACCTGTGCATGGGCCTGGCGCCGTTGCTCGGCGGCGCCGTGCGCTTCCTGGGCCGCGACTGGGCCGCCCTGCCACCGCATCATGCGGACGCGCTGCGCGGGCGGATCGGCCGGCTGTTCCACCTGCCGATCCGCGCCGAGACGCCGGACGTGGCCGCCCGCGTGCTGCTGGGCCGCCTACACCACACCCGCATCCCCGAGCCGGAGTTGCGGGCGGAGGCGGCAGGCCTGGCGCTCCGGTTCGGCCTGCCGGGCCTGCCAGCTGGGCCGGCGCGGCTGCTGGTTGGGCCGGACCTGCTGCGCGCCGCCTGCGTGCGCGCCTTTTTGGGGCAGCCCCGCCTGATCATCCTCGAGCTGCCGCTGGCCGTGCAGGAGGACCACCTGCTCCGCGCCTTCCTGGAGCTGGGGGCGGAGGCGCGGGGCCGCGGCGCCGGCGTGGCCTGGCTGGCGAACCCCGGCCCGGCCCTGCGCGACCCCTGCATCCGCCCCACCCACCGGCTGCGCCTGACCGACTTCGGGTTGGCCGCCGTCCGCAGCGCCAGGGCCGCGGCATGAGGGTGCTGCGCAACACCGACGAGTGGATCGGCCTGTTGGTCGTGGCCAGCATCGCCGTGTTCGTGGCCGCGGCCCTGCAGGCGGGCTTGGTCAGCGATTGGTTCCGCCCCACCGCCACCCTGCGCGTGCTGTTGCCCGAGTCCGGGAGCGGCGGGCTTGCGGTAGGCGCCGACATCCAGGTGCTGGGCACCCACGTCGGCACCATACGGCGCATCGTGGTGGACCCCAGCCAGCGCATGTATGCCGAGGCCGAGTTGGAGGCGCCCGCCACCGGCTTCATCCGCCGGGACAGCCTCGCCGTGATCAAGAAGACCTTCGGCGTCGCCGGGGCGGCCCTGCTGGACATCTCCCGCGGTGTCGGCGAGCCGCTGGACTGGCACTTCGCGGTGATCGACGCCACGACCGAACGCGCGCCGACCGAGAACATCGGCGCCCTGATCGACGAGGTGAAGCTGAAGATCTACCCGGTGCTGGACGACGCCGGGCGGGCGATGAAGGCGCTGGCCGACACGGTGGAGGGCATCAGCCAGGGCCACGGCAACATCGGCCGGGTGGTGAAGGATGAGGACCTGGTCAATCAGGTGGCGATCATGCTGGCTAACCTGCGGACCGCCACCGAGCTGATCGACGCCGAGCTTGCCGAGGTGAAGGGCCTGACCAACACCATCGCCCGGCCGGACGGCATGCCGGCCCTGCTGAAGCGGGTGGAGGCGGCGCTGGTCTCGGTGCAGGCGGCGACGCACGACTTGGCCGGCGCATCGCCGCAACTGCCGGGGATCACCCGCAACGCCGCGGCGGCGACGGCCGACCTGCCGGCCCTGCTGACCCAGACGCAGCAAACGCTGGCCGATCTGGAGAAGCTGTCCCGGCAGCTCCGCAACACCTGGCCGCTGTCGGGCGGCACCGTTGCCGAGCAGCGCCGGCTGCCGCCCGCCGAGGTGCGGCCTTGATACGGGCCGCCGCACGCTGCCTGGTGCCCTGCCTGGCGCTGGCGGGATGCGGGTCCGGCCCCGCTGCCGCGCCGGTGGACGAGACGCTGGGCCGCCTGGGCCATGCCGGCGACGTCGCCTACACGTTGGAGGACCCGGGCCAGGCCGCCGAGCAATACCGCGCGGCGCTCGCCCGGGCGCGCGAGCGTGACGACGCGCCGGCCATCGCCGACATCGGGTTCAACCTCGCCACTGCCGAGCTGCGCGGCGACCATCCCGCGGCGGCGATGCGGACCGTCCAGCAGGTGCGGGCCGAGCTGGCCCGGCGCGGCATCGCCGACCCGGGCCTGGACCTGGTCACCGCGACGGCGCTGTTCCGCCAGGGCAACCGCACGGACGCCGACCGGGTCGCGGCGGGGCTGACCGGGCGGCCGCCACCGCTGGCCGACTCCGCCTGGTTCCTGCGCGGCCTGGTGGCGGACGAGCGCAACGACCGCGCCGGGCTGCAGAGGGCCGCGGCGGCGCTGTCCCCGGCCGCCGATGCCGGCGACCGGGCGGAGCTGCAAGCGCGGATCACGCACGACCCGCACCTTGCCCTGCACGCCGCCGACCTCCGCCGCGAGGCACTGGATTATCGGGGCATGGCGCGCGCCCTGGCGCTGGCGGCGCAGGCTTCGCCGGACCCGGCACAGACGGCGGACCTGTTCCTGCGTGCCGGGCGGAGTGCCGCGGCCCAGCATGATGCGGCGCAGGCCCGCATCTGGCTCGGCCAGGCCCAGCAGCGGGCGCCAGGGCCGGCGCTGCGGGCCGAGGCCGGCCAGGCCCTTGCCGCGCTGCCATCCGCCGCACGCTGACGGCCGTGCGGCGCAGCGACTGATCTGGCGCAAGGACTACATTGGCCTAGCCCCCTCTCCCTCCGGGAGAGGGCTGGGGTGAGGGAGGCCGCAAGGGCCAAATCCCGCTGAGTTGAGAGCGAAGTTCGTCCTTAAACGGGCAATTTCGGCCCTTGCTGCATTCCTCACCCCGGCCCTCTTCCGAAGGGAGAGGGAGCAGCGGCCCGGTGGCGCATGCTTGCACCAGCCGCAGCAACCCGGGAAAGTCATGCCGCCCCAGCAAGGGAACCGCGCCCGTGACCCGCCTTGTCCCACTGCCCTTCCTTGTCCTCCTCGCGCTGCCCGCCGCCGCCGCGGAGCCGCAGCTCGTGCAGGTCACGCTGTCCACCGGCGGCGTCGGCCAGTTCGCCTTCGCCGCCCAGGTGGACGGCCGCGCCACCCTGCCGCTCGACGTGCCGCTGGACCAGGTGGACGACCTGCTGAAAAGCCTGCAGATCGACGACCCCGCCGGCAGCCCCGCCACCGTCCGCCTGCCGGGCCGCCAGCCGCTGGCCGAGAGCTTCCGCACCCTGCCGTTCGGACCCGGCGCCTTCGCCTCGCCGGAGGCGCTGCTGGCCGCCCTTGTCGGCGAGGCGGTGCGCGTGCCGGGGTCCGGCGCCGCAGGGACCATTCTGTCCGTCACGCCCTTCGACATCGCCCTGCCCAATGGTGGCGGCACGCTGACCCGGCATCGCATCGCCCTTGCCACCGCGGCTGGGATCGACACCCTGGTGCTGGAGGAGGTCCCCGGGCTGGAATTGGCGTCCGACACCCTGCGGCGGCAGATCGGCGCCGGGCTGCAGGCCATCGCGGCGCAGCGGGTGCAGGACCGGCGCACCCTGCAGGTCGGGCTGGGCGACGGCGGGGCGCGCACCGTCCGGTTCGGCTACGTCGTGCCGGCGCCAGTTTGGAAGGCGTCGTACCGGTTGACCGTGCCGGCGGGGGCAGGCACGGCGCGGCTGCAGGGCTTCGCCGTGGTGGAGAACCTCAGCGGGCGCGACTGGCGCGACGTGCAGGTCGTGCTGACCAGCGGCCAGCCGGTGCTTTACCACACGCCGCTGTATGAGGCCGTGTACACCGCGCGCCCGGAGGCGCCGGTCGAGGTCGCCAACCGGCTGGTGCCGCCGGTCGATGCCGGCGCGCTGGCCTCGCCTGCGCCGCCGCCCGAGGACGCTCCGCCGCCTGTGACGCCCCCTGTGCCCATGCCAGCCAGGAGCATGGCGATGCAGGCCGCACCCGCCGGGCCGCAGGCGACTGCGCCGCCGCCGGCCGAAGTGCAGCAATCCGTCGCGCAGGTCAGGTTCCACCTGGCCAGCCCGGTGACGGCGGCCTCCGGCGAGAGCCTGCTGCTGCCGATCCTCGACCGCGCGTTCCCGGCCCGGCGGGTTGCGCTATTCCGGCCCGATGTGGACCCGGTACACCCCTTGGTGGCGCTGCTGCTAACCAATGACGGCCCGGGCGCGCTGCCGCCGGGCCTAGTCACGCTGTACGAAGCCAGGTCAGACGGTGTTGCAAAGGTCGGAGACGCCAAGGACACGAATGCAGACGCCGGGGACGCTCAAGGAGGTCCCGCCTACATCGGCGACGCCCGCCTGCCCGCCATCCAGCCCGGCGAGGACCGCCTGGCCAGCTTTGCCACCGACCTGCCCGTGCGGGTCGAGATGACCCAGGGCGAGGACACCGCCATCACCACCGCCCGGGCCGCCCGCGGCGTGATGGAGCTGACCCGGCGCGTGCGCGCCACCACCACTTACCGCATCGCCAGCCCGGCCGACGCCGGCCGCACCCTGCTGATCGAGCAGCCGAAGCGCGACGGCTGGACCCTGGCGGAACCGCAGGCCGCCGCCGCCACGCCGACGCATTACCGCATCACCCGGGATGTGCCGCCGGGCACGACGGCCACGGTGACAGTGGTGCTGGAACGCCCGCGGACCGAGCGCATCGCGCTGACCGGGGCCGGGACGGCGCAACTGGTGGCGCTGGCCGGGCAGGACGGATTCCCGGCGCCGCTCCGTGCCGCCCTGGCCCGCGCGGCGGCGCTGCGGACCGAGCTGGACCGGCGGACCGCGGCGGCGGCGGACGTGCGGGTGCGCCAGGCGGCGATCGTGGCCGATCAGGACCGCCTGCGCCGCAACCTGGGCGCCGTGCCATCCGGCAGCGCGTTGCAGGGGCAGTACCTCGCCGCATTGCAGAAGCAGGAGGCCACCTTGACGGACTTGGCCGCCAAGGGCGAGACGGCGCAGCGTGCGGCGGATGAGGCGGATGCGGCGTTGAAGGATTATCTCGGGGCGCTGACGCTTTAACGCCCGGCGCCTGGCCTATCCGCGGTGCGCCGACGCCTGGCGCTCGACCCGATACACCGTCTTCACCAGCACCGCCCCTATGTTGGGCGTCGGGTCGGTCAGGATTACCAGGCGCAGGCCGTCGCGCTCCCGCCACAGCACGTCGGCGCCGTCGCGCACGTCGGGCCGGGTCGGATGCAGCAGGGCGCGGTCGAAGGTGTCCTGGGACACGCCGTCCGCCTCCATCCGCGCCTGCGCGTGGCGGCTGACGGCGACGTTTCCCAGGCCGGGCACGTTGCGGTAGAAATGCTCCATCATGCCCCCGTTGCGTGGAACCGGGCGCCAACGCCCAAGCGGTCCAGCAACGCCGCGACGCGTCCGGCGACCGGTATGGCATACAGCGCCAGCAGGTCGCCATCTTGCAGGCCGAAGTGGCGCAGCGTCCAGGTCGTGACCGCCTCCGCCGAGCATAGGGACAGCAACCGGTCCAGCTCGAACAGCGATCCCGGCGGGACGGGACTGGCCCGGCGAGGCACGGCCGCCGTTAGGGCGGCAACATCCTCGGCGCCAGTGTCAGGTATGGCGCGCGGAACCGGCTGCACCTCGGCTGCCAGCGCCTCGGAGTCGCAAGGCAGCCGGCTAATCCGCACCACATGCTGACCCGTCAAGGTGATCTTGGCTGGGCCGCAGGGGTGCTGGACTGGCCGGTGTGCCTGACCAGGGCGGCGAGTGCGCCGGCCTGCCGCAGCGGCGCCA
>CAXTFY010000368.1:0-5468 GCA_964243265.1 uncultured Acetobacteraceae bacterium
CGACCCGATGACCGATATCAAGGCGACCGGCCCGAATGAGGTGCAGGTCACCCTGTCATCGCCGAACGCCGACCTGCCCGTCGTGCTCGGCACCTTCCACTTCAAGGTTATCAAGGCCGGAACGACCGACTTCGCCACCGCCAACGGCACCGGCCCGTTCCGCTGCAAGGAGTTCACCCCCGGCGTCCGCTCCATCGCGGTCCGCAACCCCAACTACTGGAAACCGGGCCAGCCCTACCTCGACGAGATCGAATACGTCGGCATCCCCGACGAGCAGGCCCGGGTGAACGCCCTGCTGTCAGGCGACGTGCACCTGACATCCAGCATCGACCCACGCTCCGTCCGCCGCATCGAGCGGGCCGAGGGCTACGGTATCTTCGAGACAAAATCAGGCTACTACACCGACCTGGTCGTCCGGCTGAACGAGACGCCGGGCAACAACCCCGACTTCGTGATGGCCATGAAGCTGCTATGCGACCGCGAGCAGATGCGCAGCGCCATCCTGCGCGGCCATGCGGTGGTCGGCAACGACCAGCCGATCGACCCCAGCAACCGCTTCTACTTCGCGGGCCTGCCGCAGCGCCCCTTCGACCTGGACCGTGCGAAGTTCCACTTCCAAAAATCCGGCGTCGGCACCGCCGCCGTGCCCATCTACTGCGCCCCGGCGGCCGAGCATTCCGTCGATATGTCACTTCTGATGCAGCAGACGGCGCAGAAGATCGGCCTGACCCTGGACGTAAAGCAGGTGCCCAACGACGGCTACTGGTCCAATCACTGGATGAAGCACCCGGTCGGCTTCGGCGCCGTCAACCCGCGGCCCAGCGCCGACATCCTGTTCACCTTGTTCTTCCAGTCCCAGGCGGCATGGAACGAGAGCGCCTGGAAGGACCCCAAGTTCGACCAGCTCCTGCTCGCCGCCCGCACGGAAACCGACGAGGCGAAGCGCAAGCAGATGTATGCCGACATGCAGACCCTGGTGCATGAGAACTCGGGCATCGGCGTCCCGCTGTTCCTGAACCTGATCGACGCCCATACGTCGAAGCTGAAGGGCCTGACCCCGGTGCCGCTCGGCAGCCTGATGGGCTACGGCTTCGCCGACAAGGTCTGGCTGGACGCATGACGCCGGCAGCCACATGCCGCGGCTGAGCCTCCTGCGCCTGCTGGCGGCCCGCGTCGCCGTCGGGCTGGTCTCGCTGCTGCTGGTCGCAGTCGCCGTGTTCGTCATCACCGGCATGCTGCCCGGCGACGTCGCGCAGGCCCTGCTCGGCCAGTCCGCCACGCCGGAGGCGGTGGCCGGGCTGCGGGAGGCGATGGGCCTGAACCAGCCGCCCCCCGTGCGCTTCGCCCACTGGATCGGCGGGCTGCTGACCGGCGACCCCGGCACGTCGCTGGTCAACAACGTGCCGGTCGCCCGCCTGATCGGCAGCCGCCTGCCGAACTCCCTGCTGCTGGCAGGCGCCACGGCCGCCGTGTCCGTCCCGCTCGCGCTGCTGATCGGCATCACCAGCGCCATGTTCCGCGGCTCGCTGTATGACCGGATCGTCGGCGTGCTGTCCGTGTCGATCGTGTCGGTGCCGGAGTTCCTGGTGGCCACCGCCGCGGTGCTGATCTTCGCCGTGAAGCTGCGCTGGCTATCCGCCCTATCCTACGTCAGCGACATCCAGTCCTTCGGCCAGTTCGTCCGCGCCTTCGCCATGCCCGTCCTGACGCTGTGCGCCGTGATCATGGCGCAGATGGTCCGCATGACCCGTGCGGCGGTGATCGACCAACTCGGCGCGCCCTACGTCGAGATGGCCCGGCTGAAGGGCGTAGGCCCCATCCGGGTCGTGTTCGCCCACGCGCTGCCCAACGCCATCGGCCCCATCGCCAACGCGGTCGCCTTGTCGCTGTCCTACCTGCTGGGCGGCGTCATCATCGTCGAGACGATCTTCAACTACCCCGGCATCGCCAAGCTCATGGTGGATGCCGTTGCCACCCGAGACATGCCGCTGGTGCAGGCGTGCGCGATGATCTTCTGTGCGGCCTACCTGGTGCTGGTGACGGCGGCGGACCTGATCGCCATCCTGTCCAACCCGCGGCTGCGCCACCGGTGAGCGGCGACCCAATGAGCGGCGACGCGGTAAGCGGCAGCCCAGTGACCGGCGACGCAGCGAGCGGCAATGCAGTAAGCAGCAACGCGCCCCGCCCCCGCCGCATCCGCTGGCCGCACGTCACCCTGCCCGGCGCCGCAGGCCTGATCCTGGTTGCGTTCTGGATCGCCATGGCGGTCCTGGGTCCGTCCGTCGCCCCGCACGACGTCGGCCAAATCGTGGACGACGACGTGTTCAGCCCAATCAGCCGCGCCTTCCCGCTTGGCACGGACTACCTGGGCCGCGACATGCTCAGCCGCATCCTGTTCGGCGCACGCTACACGGTGGGCGTCGCCCTGGCCGCGACGCTGCTCGCCAGCGGCAGCGGCCTGCTGCTGGGCATGTGCGCCGCCGCATGGGGATCGACGGTGGACGCGGTGCTCAGCCGCGCCTTGGACACGGTGGTCTCCATCCCCAGCAAGATGCTGGCCCTGGTCGTGGTGGCCGCCTTCGGGTCCGCCATACCGACCCTGGTGCTCATCTCGGCCGTCATCTACACCCCCGGCGCCTACCGCATCGCCCGGTCGCTGGCCGTCAGCGTGAACGCGCTCGACTTCGTCACGGTGTCCCGCATGCGCGGCGAGGGCACCTGGTACGTGGTCCGCCAGGAAATCCTGCCCAACATCCTGGGACCCGTACTGGCGGATTTCGGCCTGCGCTTCGTCTACATCGTGCTGCTGCTGAGCGGCTTGAGCTTCCTCGGCCTGGGCATACAGCCGCCGCAGGCCGACTGGGGCGGCCTGGTGCGCGAAAACATCGGCGGCCTGGCCGAGGGCGCCCCCGCGGTCCTGACCCCGGCCCTGGCCATCGCCACCCTGACCATCGGCATGAACCTGCTGGTCGATCACCTGCCGCGCCGTCGGCGGGACCGCTGATGCGGGCGCTGGTCGACGTGCTGGGCCTGCGCGTCACCGTGCCCGGCCGGGCGGGCCAAGCCATGCCGATCGTAAAGGACGTAACCTTCTCCATCGCACCCGGCGAGGTGGTCGCCCTGATCGGCGAGTCCGGTTCGGGCAAGACGACCATCGCCCTGTCGTTGCTGGGCTACGCCCGCCCAGGCTGCCGGATCGCCGCCGGACAAATCAGGATCGGCGACACCGAGATCCTGTCGCTGCCGCCACGCGGCCTGCGGGCGCTGCGCGGCCGGCGGGTGTCCTACGTGGCGCAAAGCGCCGCCGCCGCCTTCAACCCGGCCCGCACGGTCATGGCGCAGGTCACCGAGGCCGCGCTGATCCACGGCGGCGTGACCCGGCCGGAGGCGGAGCGCCGCGCCATCGAGCTGTTCCGCGCCCTGGCCCTGCCGAACCCCGAGACGGTCGGCGCCCGCTACCCGCACCAGGTCTCGGGCGGGCAACTGCAACGGTTGATGGCAGCCATGGCCCTCATCGCCGGACCCGAGCTGGTCGTCCTGGACGAACCGACCACCGCGCTCGACGTGACCACGCAGATCGAGGTCCTGCGCGCCTTCAAGGCCGTCGTGCGCCAGCGCGGCACCACCGCGGTCTATGTGTCGCATGACTTGGCGGTGGTGGCGCAAATCGCCGACCGCATCATCGTGCTGCGCGACGGCGAGGTGCGCGAGATCGGCGCGACGCAGCAAATCCTCCTGGCCCCCACCCACCCCTACACGCAAAGCCTGCTGGCCGCCGCAGCCCCCGCACCACGCGGGCCGGCAATCCCCGCAGCGCAAACCGCCCCCTTGCTGGAGGTGCGCGGCCTTGTCGCAGGCTATGGCCCACGCGACCGCGCCGGGCGGCCCGCGATCCCCGTGCTGCACGGCATCAACCTGTCGATCCCGCGCGGCGCCTCGCTCGGCGTGATCGGCGAGTCCGGTTGCGGCAAGAGCACGCTGGCCCGTGTGATCGCCGGCGTGCTGCCCATGGCGTCCGGCAGCATGACCCTGGACGGCCAGGCGCTGCCGCCGGCCGTCGCAGGGCGCACGCGTGACCAGTTGCGCCGGGTGCAACTGGTGTTCCAGATGGCCGACACGGCGCTCAACCCGGCCCGCACGGTCGGCGACATCCTGTCCCGGCCCCTGACATTCTTCCACAACGCCCGCGGCACCGACCGCGACGCCCGTCTGCGCCGCCTGCTGGACCTGGTCCGCCTGCCAGCAGCTACCGCCGAGCGCCTGCCCGGCGAGCTGTCGGGCGGCCAGAAGCAGCGCGTCAACCTGGCCCGCGCCCTGGCCGCCGAGCCAGACCTGATCCTATGCGACGAGGTCACCTCCGCCCTGGACACCGTCGTCGGCGCAGCGATCCTGGACCTGATGGACGAGTTGCGCCGGGAGCTGGGCCTGTCCACCCTGTTCATCAGCCACGACCTGCACCTGGTCCGCGCCGTCTGCGACGACGTCATGGTGCTATATGCCGGCCGCACCGTGGAGGCCGGCACCCGCTCCAGCATCGCCGCCGCACCCTGGCACCCCTACGCCGAGCTGCTGATCGACTCCGTGCCGGAGCTGCGGATGGGCTGGCTGGACGGCATGGACGCCGCGCGGGAGGGACCCGTCCCGGCCGGGGGTGGCCACGGGCAGGCGCCAGACTCCTGCGCCTTCTTCCCCCGGTGCCGCGTCCGGGTTCCCGGCACCTGCGACACCCGGCCCGTGCCAGTGCACCACCTCTCGAAGGGTGCCAAGGTGCTGTGTCAGCACGACGAGGCTGCGTTGCTGGCCGCTCAATCCTGACTCAACGCAAGTGGGCCTGACTTAAGGTGGCTGTCTCAATTCGAAATCCGGCTCGGTCTGGCCGTCTGCTATCGGCCACAAGCGGACCTGCTTTGCCACACGCTATGGCCTTGAAAGCACCGCTTCAGTAGTCTCCTCAGCATGTCGAAGCAGATCGAGACACAACTCCCGGGCCTGTTCGGCTACCGTTATGAGATGCGCCCGATCCGCTTCCTGGGCGTCAGCACCACCCCGTCCGGCTGGAATGTGAAAAGCTACGCGATCACGGTGGCGGACCTCGGCGGCACGCTTCCGGACAAGGGTGTTGAGTTAGCCTGGCAAGCACTGATTGCCGCCCTGTCGGTGCCGTCCGATACCAAGGACGGGCACGGAGTGGCCATTCTCACCATGCATCTAGGCCTGCGAGGGTTTTGGGTGCTCGTCGATTGGTGGGCGTCCGGCGATATGCTCATGCATCGTCACCTGCGTGCTCCCGTTGACAGTCTCAGCGATTTACGAGACGTCTCGGCAGAGGCATTCGGACCCTGCGTGTGGGAGCTTGCTGTGCAGGCACATGAACGCCGGGCTTGGTTGGAGCACGTACTGGCTCGTCCACAGGGGCCGGATCTGCCTGCCTATCTAAGGGACGGCCTGACAGCGCTGACGTAGGCCAC
>CAXTFY010000369.1:0-5454 GCA_964243265.1 uncultured Acetobacteraceae bacterium
GCGCATGATGCCGCCGAAGATGTTGACCAGGATGCCCTCGACGTGCGGGTCGGACAGGATGATCTTGAAGGCTGCCGTTACACGCTCCTTGGTCGCGCCGCCGCCGACGTCGAGGAAGTTGGCGGGGCTGCCGCCATACAGCTTGATGATGTCCATCGTCGCCATCGCCAGGCCGGCGCCGTTCACCATGCAGCCGATGGTGCCGTCGAGCGAGATGTAGTTCAGGCTGTGCTTGCTGGCCTCCAGCTCCTTGGGGTCCTCCTCGCTCTCGTCGCGCAAGGCTTCGAGGGCTGGCTGCCGGTAGAGGGCGTTGTCGTCGAAGCTGACCTTGGCGTCGAGCGCCACCACGTCGCCGGCCTCGGTTACGACCAACGGGTTGATCTCGACGATGGCGCAGTCGAGGTCGATGAAGGCGCGGTACATCGCCAGGACGAACTTGGTGAAGGCGCCGACCTGCTTGCCCTCCAGGCCCAGGCCGTAGGCGAGCTTGCGGGCGTGGAAGGGGAAGACGCCGGCGGCGGGGTCGACGGCGACGCGCATGATGCGGTCGGGCTGGGTTTCGGCGACGTGCTCGATCTCCATGCCGCCCTCGGTGCTGGCGACGATGGTGATGCGGCTGGTCTCGCGGTCCACCAGCAGGGAGAGGTACAGCTCGCGCTTGATGGCGCAGCCGGCTTCCACGTAGACGCGGCTGACGCGGCGGCCGGCGGGGCCGGTCTGCTTGGTGATCAGGGTGTTGCCGATCATGGCCTCGGCGGCGTCGCGCGCCTCGGCGGGGGACTTGGCCAGGCGGACGCCGCCCTTGGCGTCGGGGGCGCCGTCGAACTTGCCGGCGCCGCGGCCGCCGGCGTGGATCTGCGACTTCACAACGAAGACGGGGCCGGGCAGCTTGGCGGCGGCAGCCTCGGCTTCCTCGGGGGTCCAGGCGACGAAGCCCTGCAGGACGGCCACGCCGTAGCCGCGCAGCAGCTCCTTGGCCTGGTATTCGTGGATGTTCATCGTGTCGGCTCCGATCAGGGCGGCGGGCGCTGCACCATGACCGGCATGAATGCCCCAGCCCTTGTGCGGCGGCAACCCTGGGCGTTGCCAGGCTTTGGCTTGTGTCAATGGAGGTTGCGCCGATGAAGGCTTTCTTACTGGTGTTCGCTGCGGCGGCGGGGGCGCTGAACGCGGTGCAGGCGGGCTGCAGCTCGACGCTGGGCAAGGCGATCGGGCGGATGCCGGCGGCGGTGGCCATCGGCGTGGTGGCGTTGCTGACCTACTTGGTGGTTGGGGCGGTGGCTGGGCAGCTTGCTTGGCCTGGTGCGGGCAAGGCGGCAGCGGCGCCCTGGTGGGCCTGGACGGGCGGCATGATGGGCGGGGCGTTCGTGCTGTCGCAACTGTTCGTGGCGGAGCAGGTGGGGTCGGGGGTGTTCATCGCGCTCACGGTCACGGCTTCGGTGGTGATGTCGCTGGTGCTCGACAACTATGGGTTGGTCGGCTTCGAGGTGCATCCGGCGGGGTGGGGGCGCATCGCGGGGGCGCTGTTCATGTTCGCCGGGTTGGGGCTGATTGCGCGGTATTAGGGGTTCGGGGGGCGGTGGAACGCGTGCACGGGCCGGCTGGGTCGGCATCGCTGGCGGGGCGGTCCGCTCCTCGACCGGGGACTTGTGCGCCGCCAAGGTTGTTGGCCTGCGGCACCGAAGGCTGCCGTGAGACTTGGAGGGTGAACGATGTCCGGTGAAGCCGAAACGTTGGGCGGGCGGTTGCCGCTGCTCGACCCGGGGATGCTGTCCGCCGACCAGAGGGCGATCTACGACCGGCTTGGGCGGACGATGATCCCCTGGGCCGATGCCGCGGGCTTCCAGAGTCAGACGCAGGGCGGCCGCGTGATCGGGCCGTTCAACCCGTTGCTGTTCAGCCCCGGCATCACCCAGGCGTTCCTCGACCTGCAGGAGGCCGAGCAGAAACACACGTCGCTGAGCAAGCGGGTCCGTGAGGTGGTGATCCTTGCGGTAGGCGGCGCTTGGGGATCGGAGTACGAGGTTTACGCGCATGAGGTGCTTGGCCGGAAGGCCGGGTTGTCGGAGGCGGCCGTGCGGGCGCTGGCGGCCGGTGGGCTGCCGGGCGATCTCAGTGATGACGAGACGCTGGCGCAGCGCTATGCGCGGCAACTCTCGACGCGGCACCGGGTCGATGACGCCCTGTATGCCGCCGCGGAGCAGGCGTTCGGCCGGCAGGGCCTGGTGGAGATCACCTACCTCGTTGGCATCTACCACATGGTCTGCGCGATGCTGAACGGGTTCGAGATCCCGGCCCCGGTTGCCCGGCGCGAGGCCGCTGCGGAGACAGCGCCGGTGTCCAGCAAGACGAGGCAGGCCAAGCTGACCACGGTCGCCTGCTTCCCGGCCGGATACTTCCTGGAGAACCTGGCGGTGCGCGCGGACAACTCCGTGCTGGTGACCGCCATGAACCATGGGGAGCTGTGGTTCGTCCCGGCCGCGGGTGCGACGCTGCCGGTGGAGCCGGTCCGCATCCATAGCTTCGCGCAGCCGACGACGGGGATCGTCGAGGTCGAGCCCAACGTGTTCTATGTTGCCACATCGAATGCCTACACGTCCCATGAGTCCTACCTGCATCGCCTGGACCTGCGCGGTTGGTCACCTGGCGAGGCGGTGCGTCCGCAGGTGGCGTTGCGGTTCCCGGAGGCGGCGCGCGGGCTGAATGGCAGTTGCCTGATCGCGCCGGGCACCCTGCTTGTCGCGGACTGCTTTGCCGGCCTGATCTGGCGGGTGGAGGTGCCTGCCGGCGGCACGGCCTCGGCCCGGGTTTGGCTGAGGCATGACAGCATGGGCTACTTTCCCGGCAAGATGAAGCCGGAACAGCCTGGGGTGAACGGCGTGCGCTACGCGCCGGAGGCGGGCTACCTTTACTATACCGCGACGGCCAAGAAGCTGTTCATGCGGGTGCGGGTCGATCCCAGGACCCTCGACCCGGCGGGTGAGCCTGAGATCGTCGTGGCCGGCAGGATGGGCGACGATTTCTGCATCGATGAGGATGCCGGGGTGATGTACCTGGCCACGCACCGGCAGAACACCATCGACCGCGTTTCGATGGACCCCGGCGACAACAGCGGGTTCACCGAGAGCGTCGCCGGTGATCCGTTCACGGACGAGCTGATCGGACCCTCAAGCGGCGCGTGGGGGCGCGGTCCCGGAGAGCATGGCCGGGTGGCCTACTTCATCACGGATGGAGGCACGGCATCGCCACCGCCGGATGGGGTCGCCCGGCCTGCCAAGCTGCTGCGGGTGGAGTTGTAGGGCTGCGGGTTGGCTGGACCCTGCTTCAGGAGGCGAGGCTTGCGCGAGGCTTCGGCACCGGCCGGGCGCCGGCGAACCGCTGGCTGCTTGGAGGGCTACTTGGGGAGGCCGTGCAGGAAGCCTTGCAGGGCGGCGTTGAAGGCGGCGGGCTGCTCCAGGTGGGCCAGATGGCCGGCGCCGGGCAGCTCGACGTAGGTTGCGCCGGGGATGCGGGCCGCCATGCGCTGCATCCCGGCGGGCGGGGCGTTGCGGTCCCGGGCGCCAGCCAGCACCAGGGTGGGCACCGCGATGCGTGCCAGCGCGTCGCGCATGTCGAAGCCCGGCAGCGCCCGCACGGTGTCGCGGTAGGTGCTGTCGGGGGTGTGGGCATAGCACCACCGGGCCAAATCCATGCCGGCCGGGTCTGGGGCGTCGCCTACCGCCTCGGCCACCATGGCCTCCGCCAGGTCGGCCATCGTTTGCCCGGCGTCCAGCGGACCCAGCCGCGCGGCGACGAAGGCGGTTCCCCAGGCGGGATCGCGGCTGCCGAAGGCGGCGCTGGTCTGCGCCAGCACCAGCGCGCCCACGGCGTGCGGCTGCAAGGCCAGCAGGCGCTGCGCCACCATGCCGCCTAGGCTGTGGCCGACCAGCACCGGACGGTGCAGCCCGGCGTGCGCCAGGAACCCGGCGAGGGCGGCGGTCAGGGTGTCGATGGTGACGATCTCCAGCGGGCTCGAGCCGCCGTGGCCGGGCATGTCCCATGCCACCGTGCGGCAGGTGCGGGCGAAGTGGTCCAACTGGGGTGAGAAGCTCCGCGCTGCGCCGCCGATGCCGTGCAGGAAGACGAGCGGCGGGGCGGCCTCCAGGCCAGCCTCCAGGTAGGTGATGTCGCCGAGGACGCGGACCTGCTCCCACTCCTGCTGGGTGCCCTGGCGTGCGGGTTCCTCGACGCGGGCGTCGTGCTGCTCGGCCATGCGGTCCTCCTTGCCGGGCAGGCTTTAGCATGGCGGCGTGGCGTTGCCAGGGTGGCGACGGTTGCCGGGAGGGGGGTGGATGCCGGTGGGCCGTGTGATGCCTGCGTGGGTCCGATGTGGCGGTGGCGTTCTGGGACGGTGCCTTTGGCCTGACCCGGCGCTTCGTCTAAGAAGCGACGCGTCGGCCCGGAAGTGCCTCGCTTTGGATGTCGGCTTACGACCCCTTTTGGTCGCTCGCCGATCATAGAGCGTTTCCTGAAACCTGCCGTCCGTTCGGTGCCCGCGCTATGCGCATGTCCTCGTGAGCCCGTGGGTGACCCGTCAGGGCTTCACGAAGCGGTAGGCGAACCGATCGGTCTCGCCTTTGATTGTGGGGTCGAACACCTTGATCGAGTGCGGATCGTCCTTGTTCGCGAGTATGGTGCTTTGCGCATCCAGCACGAAGCCGGCCGCCTCCACCTCCTTGCGGACAGACGCTGGGTCGATTCGATGCAGCGACTGGGTATCGCTCGTGCCCGACCCTGCGGCGGCAGCGTGGTCAACGATGACGTAGGAGCCACCGGACTTCAGCCGCTCGTAGACGGCTCGATTGAAGTCGGCCGCCGTGGCGCCCCTGGCTTGGATCAGCGCGGTGTGGAGATCGTGGTAGAATAGGTGCAGCCACAGGACATCAGCCGGCTGCGTGGCCTCCGGCAGCGCCACGAGGTCCGCCGAGACGGCTTCGACGTTCTCTCGGCCCGGCTCCTTCGCAAGCGTCCGCATGCGGCCGACCGGATCGTTCTTGAAATGGGCGACTTCGGCCGGCACGAAACTGTAGACCCGACCTTCGGGTCCCACGACGTCGGAGAAGAGACGGGTCCAGTCGCCGTCGCCCGGGTAAACGTCGATGACGGTGGAGCCGGCATCGACGCGTGCGAACCGGATCAACTCGGATTGCTTGGCTTGGTCGTACATCGGAATCTCCGTTGCGGTTGGGCGTTCGACGAGCGCGCGGCGTGCGAGACGGTGCTCCACGGCCCGTTCAGCGTATTTGTAAGCCTTACGAGGCTGTTTATGCGGCTTCAGAGTCGATGGGCGGGGGCGTCGGGTCCGTGTCCGCCTTGGAGGCCCGCGCCAAAGCCTGGGTGTCGATATACTCCCGGATGCCGGTCAGCTTGCCGTCTCGAACCGTGATGGCGAAGATCCAGTCATCCTCGAACGGC
>CAXTFY010000370.1:0-5423 GCA_964243265.1 uncultured Acetobacteraceae bacterium
AGCCCGTGAAGATCGTTGATCTTGCCCGACAAATGATCCGGCTCGCCGGTTTGCGCCCGGACCTGGACGTGCCGATCCAGTTCACCGGCTTGCGACCCGGCGAGAAGCTGTTCGAGGAACTGTTCCACGGCGAGGAGCCCCCGGTTCCCACCGGCCACCCCGGCCTGTTGATGGCCACCCCCCGCACGGCTGACAGCGCCGCTGTCCGCCGCGCCATTGCCGAGATCAGCGCGGCCTGCCGTGCCGGCCAGTTGGACGCCGCTCTGTCGACGCTCAGCCGGATGGTCCCCGAATTCGAGCATAACACCGGCAGCCCGATCGCCGCCGAACCCGCCAGGAGCCCAGCGTGATCCCATTCCTCGACCTCAAGGCGCAGCAGGCCCGCATCGAACCGGAGCTGCGGCGCCGGCTGGAGGCGGTGCTGGGCCACTGCCAGTTCATCCTCGGTCCGGAGGTGGCGGAGCTCGAAGGCCGCCTGGCCGACTATTGCGGCGCCGCGCACTGCGTGAGTGTCAGCTCCGGCACCGACGCGTTGCAGATCGCCATGATGGCGGAGGGGATCGGCCGGGGCGACGCGGTGTTCCTGCCGGCCTTCACCTACACCGCCACCGCCGAGGTGCCGCTGGTGCTGGGCGCCACGCCGGTATTCGTCGATGTGGACCCGGCCACCTTCCAGATCGACCCGGCCCACCTGCAGCACCGCATCGACGGGGTCCGCGCCGCCGGGCGGCTGCGTCCGCGCGCCCTGGTGGGGGTGGACCTGTTCGGCCAGCCCGCCGACTGGCCGGCGCTCAACCGCGTTGCCGCGGCAGAGGGCCTGTTCACCCTGGACGACTGCGCGCAGAGCTTCGGCGCCGCCCTGCATGGCGCCCGGCTGGGCACCCTGGCCGACGCGACTACGACAAGCTTTTTCCCCAGCAAGCCGCTGGGCGCCTATGGCGATGGCGGCGCCCTGTTCACCGACAGCGACGACCGTGCCGCGCTGTATCGCAGCCTGCGGACGCACGGGGAGGGCACCACGCGCTACGAGGTGCTGCGGACCGGCATGAACGGCCGCCTGGACACCATGCAGGCGGCGATCCTGCTGGCCAAGCTGGAGGTGTTCGACGAGGAACTGGCGATCCGCGAGCGCATCGCCGGCATCTACGACCGGCGGCTGGGCAACCTGCTGACCACGCCGGCCCGCGTGCCCGGCAGCCGCAGCGCCTGGGCCATCTACGCCGTGCTGCTGCCCGATGCGGACGGGCGCGCCGCGGTGCAGGCCGGGTTGCGGGACCGAGGGGTGCCGACGGCCATCTACTACCCTCGTCCGCTGCACCGGCAGCCGGCCTATGCCGGGCACCATGACGGCGCGGCCTTGCCGGTGTCCGACGACTTGGCCGGCCGCATCCTGGCCCTGCCGATCCACCCAGACCTAACGGACAGCGATGCCGAGCGGGTATGCGACGCCATGGCGGCAGTCATGCCTTCTCCCTCTCCCTCCGAGAGAGGGCCGGGGTGAGGGGGTCTTGGCGGCGGCGCTGAAAATAGCAGGAGCAGCAAGGGCATAGCCCTGCTCAGGCAAGCGCCGCGCCTGCTCGCCCTCTCACCCCGGCCCTCTCCCGGAGGGAGAGGGAGCGTCAATGCTCCAGGTGGCACTCCGTCCCTGGCGGGAAGGCAGTTGCTGCCGGCACCGTCGCCAGCACGCGGAACCACCCGTGCGGCTCCGCCAGCTTCGCCGCCGGCAGCACCTCCACCACATACAGGTCGTGCACAACCATGTGGTCGGACGCGCGCCACTCGGCATGGCGGGCGAACATGTCCCCGAACCCGCGTCCGTCCAGCTTCCCCACCACGGCATCCGCGTCGGTTGTGCCGGCGGCCTGCACCGCCTGTAGCCAACCCGTCGTCGCCGAGTAGTCCGCCGCCTGCGCCGCCGTCGGCCGCACCCCGGCATGGGCGGCGGCAAAACGGTCGGACCAGGCGCGGGCCACCGGGTCCAGGTTCCAGTACCAGGGCACCGCCGCCCGCACCCCGGCATAGCCGTCGCCAACCCGGTCCACGTCCGACAAGTACAGCAGCGCCGTCGCAACCTGCGCCGGCAGCCCGGCCTTCACCACCGCGGCCACCTCGCGGTCGGCATCGGCCCCGGCGTTGAACACCGCCATCACGTCGGGATGCAGGCCCCGCGCCTCGTCCACGATGGCCGACAGGTCCGTGGTGGCGGGCGGCACGACGAACGACTTCGCGACCTCGCCCCCGTGCGCGGCGATCACCGGCGTCATGGTGGCCAGCGCGCCACGGCCAAAGCCGGCGTCGGCCACCACGGCCACCCACCGCTTGCCGTCTGGCTGGCCGGCGACGTAGGCCGCCGTCGCCGACTCAATCGCGATGGAGTCGAACGAGTAATGGTACATGTATTTGCTGCACGCCCCGCGCGTCAGCGCCGGCACGGCGGAGTTGGTGCTGATGGCCAGCTTATGCCGTTGCGTCGCGACCTTCGACACCGCAACCGCGATGGGCGAGTTCTGCACGTCCATCAGCAGGTCCGCGCCGGCGTCATACGCCTGCTCTGCCAGGCCCGGCGCGTTGGCTGCCTTGTTGTGGTCGTTTAGCGCGTCCACCACGACCGGGCGGCCCAGCACGGAGCCGCCGAAGTCCTCGACCGCCATCCGCGTGGCGTCAACGCCGCCGCGCCCAGCCCGGGCGTTGTAGATGTCGTCGTCGAGGTCGGCGATGACGGTGATCCGCACCGGCGCCGGGTCGGTGGCGTGGGCGACCCCGGTCCAGGCAAGCGGGGCGCAGGCGGCGACCACGGGGGTGAGCAAGGTAGCAAACTTGGGCATAGGCAGCTCCATCGGTGTTGGTCCAGCATAGCACGGGAACCCCGGGCTGCCTGCCGTGTTCGGGCAGGATGAACCAGCCAAAAGTCCAGACCGACATCTCCGAAGAGGGCGCCGGCCCCGATGCCAGTCCGACCGGCACGACGCCGCACGGCATCCCGGAGGGCCAGGCCGATCAAGAGGCGACGGCGCTGCCAAACTCCGACCGTCAGGCAGCCGAGGTTGCGTCGGTGCCGAAGCAGAAGGACGCCTCCAACAAGGCTTAACCCCTCCCTCATGCGTTAGGTTTAGTAGGCCGCCATTGCCGGCGGCACCCTGGGCGTGCCAAGCCAAGCCGGCAGCCTTTGGGGACCGCAATCATCACCATCCTGGACCGACCGCCATGAGCGTGGCCGAGCGCGCCGTCGCTGCTGTCGGCTGGTCTGCTGGGGTGAAGGTAGCGTTTCAAGTGGTGACGTGGGCGATGACGCTCGCCGTCATCCGTATCCTGTCGCCGGATGACTACGGCCTGATGGCGCTGTCCCAGGTGTTCATCAACGTGCTGGCGAGCTTCGTCGGCTTTGGCCTGGGTGACGCCGTGGTGCAGCGGGCGGACGCGCCCCGGCCGTTGCTGGCTGCCGTTGCCGGGCTGTTGCTTGCGGCTTCGGCGGCGCTGGCGCTGGCAGTCTGTGCCGCCGCGCCGGCCCTCGCGGCCTGGTATGCCGAGCCGCGGCTGACCGGACTGATCCAGGCCGCCACCCTGGGCTTCCTGTTCGAGGGGATGGTTGCCATCCCCCGCGCGCAACTCACCCGCAGCCTGCGCATCCGCCCGATGGTGACGATGGAGATGGCGGCGGGCCTGGCCGGGGCCGTGACGGTGATCCTGCTGGCGGTGGCGGGATGGGGCGTGTGGGCGCTGATGCTGGGTGGACTGCTCGGCGGGGCACTGCGGGTGGCCGGGTTTGCGGCGTTGACGGCGCGGGACCGGGTGTGGCCGAGCTGGAACCCGGGGCTGGTGCGCCCTCTGCTGCACTACGGCGCGTTCCGCACGCTGGAGCACCTGGCATGGGTCGCGTTCACCTCCGCTGATGTGATCATCATCGGCCGCTGGCTCGGCCCGGCGGACCTGGGGCTTTACACCGTGGCGCTGAACTTCGCGGGAATGCCGCTCAGCAAGGTTGCGCCGATCATCAACCAGGTCGCCTTTCCCGCCTTCGCGCTGGTGCAGGCCGACCCGGCGGAGGCCCGTTACTATGTGATGAAAGCAATGCGGCTGATGGCCGTACTGGCGGTGCCGGTGTTCTTCGGCATCAGCGCCGTTGCGCCGGAGGTGGTTGCCCTGGTGTTCGGCCCGCACTGGGCGGGGGCGGAACCGATGCTGGCCGTGCTGGCGCTGGCGATAAGCTTTCGCGCGGTGCTGCTGGTGATCCCCAACTATCTGCAGGGCATCGGCGACGCGCGGGCCGGCTTCCTGTGCACGCTGACGGGCGCCGTGTTGTTCCCGCCCGCCTTCATCATCGGCTGCACTTGGGGAGTCATGGGCGTGTGCTGGGCGTGGCTGCTGGGTTATCCCGTGATGTTCGCCATCAACACGGTGATTGCCGCCCGCCGTGGCCGGCTTGACCCCTGGGCGTTGCTGCTGACGCCGCTGCGCCCGATGCTGGCGGGGGTGGCGATGCTGGCGGTTGTCGCCCTGCTGCGGCCGGCCCTGCCCGAGGCGGAGCCGTTGCGGGTGGCGGTATTGGCTGTGGCTGGGGCGGCGGTTTACCTCGGCATGATGGCGCTGGCGTTCCGGCCATTGGCCGTGGAAGTCATGGCGCTGATTGGCTTCCGGCGGCCAGCGACCCTGTAGAGAGAATATTACGAAGCTCCCCGCCGGTTTGCAGCGCCGTCATGCAGCGACAGGCGGCGCTTCTTCGGGCTGCACCGGCTGGCCACCGTGCAGCATGCCGGGCTTCAACCTGTGATCCAGAGCGGAAGGTGTTGCGCGATGGCAGCATCGCAAAGGCGCGCCACAATCTCGCTCGCCTGCCAGACATTGGCGAGCAGGTCATCCGATGGCGGCGGCGCATCGACCGGCCAAGCGGCCGCCTTTGGGTCAGCAGCGGCGATGGACGCCCGGACCTCCGCCAACTCGTCCGCAAGACGGGGCGCCGACCCGAAACGTGTCACCGTTCCAAGCCAATCCGGCTCCTCGATGATCAGGTGCCGTTTGAACGGCAGCCAGTACTGTGCATCCAGCAGCAGTTGCGGATACCGGCCGGCGAAGCCTCGCTGGTTCGCCTCGCCGAGCACGGCGTCCATCTCCGCATCGGGTATCTCCCTGACGCCGACAAGCGCGCGGGCTGCATCCGGGCCACGCTGGTCCAATACGGCGGCGACATACCGGAGCAGCAGGTCACCGCTGACGCCGGCGTCCGCCGATTGCTTGAAGTCGCTGTCCTCGTCCCAGGACAAATCCTCTCCGAGCTGAACCCGGTACTTGCGGGCGAGATGGTCGCGCCACTCCAGGATGTCGGCTTTCACGGACGAGCGGGAACCCATCGGAGCGTCGCGGATGATGCCACTGAAGCCGGGCTGTCCGCTCGGCGGATCCGAGACTGGGTCCTCGCCCGATGCTAC
>CAXTFY010000371.1:0-5369 GCA_964243265.1 uncultured Acetobacteraceae bacterium
TTCTGGATCAACCTGCCGCTTGGGCTGGCGGCGATGTGGCTGTGCAACCGCGCCCTGCGCACCATCCAGACCACCCGGCGGCCGGCACGGATCGATGGCTGGGGCGCCCTGTTGCTCGCCGCCGGCGTCACCGCCCTGCTGCTGATGCTGAGCTGGGGCGGCGTCGAGTTCGGCTGGCTGTCCGCGCCGGTCCTTGCGGCCGGCGGCCTGGGGATCGTGCTGCTGCTGGTGCTGGCCCGGCACGAGCGGCATGTGGTTGACCCGATCCTGCCGCCCCACCTGTTCGCCGACCAGACGTTCCTGCGCGGGGTGGCCATCGCCTTCCTGACCTCGCTGGGCCTGTTCGGGGCGACGTTCCTGCTGCCACTGTACTTCCAGCTAGTCCTGGGCGTGGACGCGTCGCGGTCGGGCCTGCTGGTGATGCCGTTCCTGGCGGCAACGGTGGTGGGCGCAATGCTGTCCGGCCAGGCCGCCCGCCGGTTGGGCCGTACCCGCGGCATCGTGCTGATCGGGGTGGCGGTGTCCGCGGCGTCGTTCGCCGCGCTGGCGCTGATGGCGGGACGGTCGCCGCTATGGCTGCTGCTCCCGGTCTCGTTCGCGCTCGGCGTCGGCACCGGCGCCACGATGCCGAGCGTGCTGATGCAGGTGCAGAACGCCGCAGCCTACCGCGACGTGGGTGCGGCGACGGGATCGCTGCTGTTCCTGCGCTCGATGGGCGGTGCGTTCGGCAGCACGCTGGTGGGGTCGCTTCTGGCGGCCCGGTTCAATGCCGGCCTGCATGCCGCTGGGATCGCAGGCGATATCGATCTCGGTGCGCTGCGCACGGGAACGGCGGCGCTGGGCATGGACCTGATCCAGGCACGGACCGCCCTGGCCTCCGGCTTCCAGCTTTCGTTCGCCGCCTGCGCCATCGTGCTTGCGGTTGCCGTCGCGGTCACGCTGGGGATGCAAGACCTGCAATTGCGCTCAGGCCCCAGTGTTCCCCGCGACATCGGGCACTAGGACGGCGAGCGGGGCGGCGTGTCGATGGGCGCGCAGTTGGTCCGCCCAGTGGCCGCGCAGTCCTGGATGGCGGCCGCCCCACGTAGGGCGCCGGTGAGCCAAAGGCTGCCGGCCAGCAGCAAGGCCAGCAGGATCACGGCAGCGATCAACTGACGCCGCGGCCCAGGGTCCCCGACGGGTTCGTTGCTGTCGCTCAACATGCCTCCGCGAATTGCCTGTAAACTCACCGGCGCGACTGACAGGACCGTTGACAGTACCCGCCGCGCACCGCTTCAACGACCTATGCGCACCGTCCGTTCCCTTTGCACCGCCGCGTTGCTGTTGGCCAGCCTGGCCGGCGCGGCAGCCCCATCGCACGCGGCTGACGGCTTCTTCAACACCTCGGATGGCGTCCGCCTGCACCTCATCGTCGCCGGCCCGGTGCAGGGGCAAACGGTCGTCTTCGTGCCGGGCTGGACCATGCCGGCATGGATTTTCCAGCCCCAGATCGACGCATTCGCCCGCCGCTACCATGTCGTGGCACTCGACCCGCGCGGCCAGGGCGACAGCGAGGTCGCGGCGACCGGCTATGACCAGACCCGCCGCGGCCAGGACATCGGCGACCTGATCGCGCTGCTCGGCCAGCGCCCGGTGCTGCTGGTCGGCTGGTCGCTCGGCGTACTGGATAGCCTGGCCTACGTGCACCAGTACGGCGACCGGGCGCTGGCCGGCCTGGTGCTGATCGACAACTCCATCGGCGAGGACCCGCCCCCCGTGCCCTACCGCGGCCCAGCCATCCGCGGCCCCAGGCTGGCGCGGGAGGAGCAGATGCGCCGCTTCGTACGGGGCATGTTCCGCAGCTCCCCCGGCGAGGACTACCTGGAGCGCCTGACGGAAACCGCCCTGCGGACGCCGCCCTTCGCCTCGGCCCAGTTGCTCAGCTACCCGGTGCCGCGCGCCTACTGGCTCGACGCCGTGCTGTCCCTGCGCAAGCCGGTCCTCTATGTCGTGCGCCCCCGGTTCGCCGCACAGGCCGCCAACCTGCAACTGCACCAGCCCATGGCGGAAACCGTGCTGTTCGAGTCCGCCGGGCACGCCCTGTTCGTGGACGAGCCTGTCCGCTTCAATACCTTCATGCAGGACTTCATCACCCGGCGGGTCTGGCCATGACGCCCCCTTCCGCGGCAGCCAGGCCCACCGCAGCCGGCCAGCGCATGTCCCTGCTGCCGCTGTTCCTGATCTCCGGCGCGGCGGTCGGCTTCGAGATCGCCCTGACCCGCTACTTCGCCGTCGCGAAGTGGTCGGAGTACGGCTACTGGGTCATCTCCATCGTCATGGTCGGCTTCGCCCTGAGCGGCGTCACCACCGCCCTGGCGCGCGACTGGATGGCCCGGCGCGGGCCGTGGCTGCTGCAGGTCCTGCCGGTGCTGCTGATCCTCACCGCCGCCGCTGGCTACTACGGAACCGCCGCCAACCCGTTCAATCCACTGCAATTGCAGAATGCCGTGACCTTCCTGCCGCAGTTGGGCAACATCGCGCTGTACTACGCCGTCCTGCTGCCGTTCTTTTTCCTGACCGGCCTGTACATCAGCGTCACTTTCGTGCTGAACGAGGACCGCATCGGCCGCGTCTATGGCTTCGACCTGACGGGCGCCGGGGCAGGGGCGGCGCTGGTGCTGGGCCTGATGATGCTCCTGCACCCGTTCCAGCTCGTGGCGGCGCTGCTGTGCGTGCTGGCCGCCGGCAGCCTATGCGGTGCCCCCAACTGGCGGAATGGCGGCTGGCGCACCGGCGCTGCCGCCCTCACGGCGCTGGTCTTGAGCGAGGCGGCGCTGCTAGGCAGCCCGGCGGGCTACAACGACTTCAAGGCGATCTACGCCCCCCTGCATGTGCCCGGCGCCCAGCAAGCCGCCGAAGTCAGGACCCCCCGCGGCCTATACGCGCTGCTCGACGACTTCACCGAGCGCGTCGACACCGACGTCTCCAACAACGCCGGAATGCTGGGCGTACCCGGCCCGCCCTCGGCGCTCGGCCTCTACCGGGACGGCAACCGCATCGCGGCGCTGCCCCGGCCCGGCGGCATCGACACCGCCTACGCCCCCGCCGCCCTGGACGCCCTGCCATACCAACTGCTGCCCGGCGCGCGCGTGCTGCTCGCCGGCTCCAGCGGCGGCTTCAGGGTGCAGCAGGCCCTGACGCTGGGCGCGCACGAAGTGGACGTGCTGGAGCCTGATCCCGTCGTGCTCGGCGCATTGCGGCACGGCCTGGGCACCTCCCCGGCACTGCCCGGCGATGCCCGCGTCCACCTGTCGCCGGATGGCCCGCTGGCGGCGGTGCGCGACGGCGCCGGCTACGACCTGATCGACGTATCGGCCGACTTCCTCGCCGCAGGGGAGGCCAACGCCACCGCCTATTCCGCCGAGGCCATCGACCGCTACCTGCAAGCCCTGTCGCCGGAGGGGCTGGTGTCCCTGCCGGTCTCCATCCAGGAGTTCCCCGTCTATGCCGTGCGCGTGCTGGCCACCGTGCGCGAGGCGCTGCGCCGCCGCGGCGTGTCCGACCCCGGTGCGCACGTCGTCGCCTACCGCTCCGCCTGGAACCTGCGCGTCCTGGTCGGCAACCAGCCCTGGACCGTCGCCCGCATCGCCGCCGTGCGCGCCTTCTGCGACGACCGCTCGTTCGACGTGTCCTACTACCCTGGCATCGACGTCGCCGCCGCCCGCGCGGGCATCTACAACGACCTCCCCGCTGTCAGCTTCGAAAGCGGCGAGGTCACCTCCGGCGCCGGCTCGGAGGATGCCGTGGCCGACGAGGCCGGCGCCGTGCTGCGCGGCGAGGGCAGCGAGTCGCAGGACGCCTTCAACCTGGCGCCGATCACGCTCGACCGGCCATTCTACTACTCGGTGCTGCGCCTGTCGCACCTGCCGAGCATCCTGCAGCGCCTGGAGATCCTGCCGCAGGCGGAGGTCGGCCAGTTGGTGAACCTGGCCGTGCTGGCCCAGGCCATCGTGATCGCGCTGATCGTGCTGGCCGTGCCGCTGCTGTCCACCCGGGTCGCAGGGCGGCAAACTGGCCGTGCGGGCCTGCTGCGTCCCGTGACCTACTTCGCCTGCCTGGGCCTCGGCTTCCTGTTCATCGAGATCTTCATGATCGAGAAGGCCAGCCTCTACCTGAACGACCGCACCAGCGCCTTTGCCCTGGTGCTGACGGGAATGCTGGTGTTCTCCGGCCTGGGCAGCCTGCTGGCGGACCGGGTGCGGCACACCGGCATCGCCCTGTCCGCCGCAGTCGTGGTCGGCTGGTGCGCGCTGGTGCTGCTGGGGCTGCAGCCGGCGCTGCTGGCGACGCTGGGCCTACCCTGGGTGGTGCGGGCCGGCCTGGTGCTGCTGCTGCTGGCGCCGGTGTCGGTGGCACTCGGCTTGCCGTTCCCGCTCGGCCTGGCGCGGGCCGGGGCGGCGGGGGGCGGCTTCCTGCCGTGGGCGTGGGGCTTGAACGGCGCGTTCTCCGTCGTCGCCACGCCGCTGGCCAACCTGGTGGCGGTGCAGTCCGGCTTCGACCGGGTTCTTCTGATCGCGGCAATGCTTTATATTGCGACCTTTCTAACCTACCCCTCCGTCCGAAAGACTCCGCAGTGGCAATCGATCCCTACCACCTGACCCGCCGCACGGCGCTCGCCGGCGCCGCAGCCTTGACCTTCGCCAGACCCTCCCTGGCGGCGCCAACCTGGACCCGCGAGGCCTATGAGGAGGCGATGCGCCGTTCCGGCCGCGCGACCGACATCACGGACGCGCAGTTCCAGGCCATCCAGGCCCGCAAGCCCGCCGCGATGAGGCGCATCGAGAGCTACCTGAAGGAACGCCTGGGCAGCGCCGACCCGGCCGTGCTGCAGGCCTTCCAGGAGGTGCCGCGCGAGTACTACCATTACGTCTATCCCGAGCACCGCTCGCAATCGGGCGTCGCATACGAGGACGACCCGAAGCCCTGGGCACTCGGCTATGGCTCGGCGTTGTCGGACTACTTGGGCCAGGCCTACATGACGCAGGTGTGCAAGCCGACCCCGACCGACATCACCCTGGAGGTCGGCACCGGCAGCGGCTTCCAAAGCTCGCTGCTGTCGCGCATCGTCAAGCGCAGCTACTCCATCGAGATCATCGAGCCACTGGGCCAGGCAGTCAGCAAGATCTTCGCGCCGTTAGGTTACGACAACGTGGAGACCCGTGTCGGCGACGGCTACTTCGGCTGGCCGGAGGTGAAAGGCGGCTTCGACGTCATCATCGTCACCTGCGCCGCCCAATACGCGCCGCCGGAGCTGTTCAAGCAGCTCAAGCCCGGTGGGCGGATGCTGATCCCGATCGGGCAGCCGTTCAAGCGCGGCCAGTTGCTGTACG
>CAXTFY010000372.1:0-5332 GCA_964243265.1 uncultured Acetobacteraceae bacterium
TGGGCGGCCTGGAGGGGCGCGTCATCGAGACGAACTGGCGCGCGACGCAGCTCCTGACCCGCTCGAACGACGTCGCCAGCATCCCGAACAGCATCCTCTCCAAGGCCCGGCTGGTGAACGCCAGCGCACCGAATTCCGCGCATGGCATCATCGTCGCCGTCCGGCTCGAGCCCATGGCCGCCCCTTCGGGCAGCGTCCTGGTGCTCGAGACGGCGCTGCTGAGCTGCACCCATATCCTGCGCGCGCCGCCGCCGGTCGTGATGATCCGGTCGCTCGACGCCGTCGCACTCGAGTGCGAGCTGCTGTTCTTCGTCGCGGCGGTCGAACTCGCGCCGGCCGCCCAGAACGAGGTGTTCGACCGCGTGTACCGGCATTGCGCATCCACCGGCATCCGCCTTGCGCCTCCTGCAGACAGCTCCCTGGTCCTGCCGCCGCACGGGCCGCCGCGGGAACCCGGCGACGTGCCGCGGCGCTTGCTCGAGCGGCTGCCGATCTTCCTGCCGCTCTCGGCGGACGAGCGGCTGCTGCTCGCGCCGAAGATGCGGCGCCGCGCTTACAAGGCCGGCGACATCGTCGTCGAGCAAGGCGTCGTCACCTCGGCGCTGTTCATCCTGGGCTCGGGCGTGCTGGCCGCGTTGCAGGACCACGACGGGGTGGATGCCGAGATCCTGCGCTACGCGCCGGGCGACTGCTTCGGCCAGGCGAGCGTGCTTACCGGCGCGAGGACGGTGTTCAAGGTCAAGGCGGTGACGCGGGCCGTCGTCTATGAGATCGGCAAGGACGACCTGGCGCCGATCCTGCAGGCACGGCCGGCCATCGCCGCCGAGCTTGGGCAGATCATGGCAATACGCCAGGCGGCTGGAAAAGACCGGCTCAGCGAACTGGACGGCCTCGACCCGCACGGCGAGCACCTGGCCATCCGGCTGGGTGACCGCATGCGGGCGCTGTTCGGGCTTGGTCCTTGAGCGCCCGCCGCGATTGGCGGGGCAGGAGGCTGCGTAGTTTCCGAACCTGCCGCGCGGCCCGGCGCGGGTTCAGCCTGACCCATGCCACGCACCATAACGGAGTTGCCCATGCTCATCGTCGGATCGGCCCTCAAGGGCTACGCCATCGAGGCGAGCGACGGCCGCATCGGCACGGTCAGGACGTTCCTGTTTGACGACCGGACGTGGAAGCTCCGCTGGCTGGTGATCGACACCGGCGCCTGGCTGCCCGGACGCCAGGTGCTGGTCCATCCGTCGGCGGTCGGGCAGCCGGACCACGAGGGGCAGCGTCTGCCGGTGCGCCTCACGAAGGCGCAGGTCGAGGCAAGCCCGGACATCCTGCAGGACCAGCCGGTCACGATGCAGATGCAGAGCCGCCTCTATGACCATTACGACTGGGACCCGTTGTGGGGGCCGGACTTCTATGGTGCGGGCATGACGGGCCTGGGCATGCCTGGCTTGGGAATGCCTGGCTTGGGAATGTCTGGCCTCGGCATGACGGGTCTCGGGATGGGCGGCGGCCTCGGCACGCCCACCCTCGCCGAGGGGCGGGCGATGGAGGCCGATACGATGCAGCGCGGCGCCGAGGACGGAGACCCCCATCTGCGCAGCATGACGGCCGTCCGCGGCTACCACATCCACGCGACGGACGGCTCGATCGGCCACGTCGAGAACGTCCTGCTCGACGACGCCACCTGGGCGATCCGCTACCTGATCATCGACACCCGCAACTGGTGGCCCGGCGCCCGCGTGCTGGTCTCGCCGTATGCGGTGGTGTCCATCGAGTGGGGCGAGAACCAGATCCGGCTGAACGTGTCGCGCGATCAGGTGAAGGCGAGTCCGCCATGGGACCCTGTGGCAGTCGTGGACCAGATTTACGAACGGCGGTTGCACGGGCATTACGGCTGGCCAGGCTACGGCTGGTCGCCGTGAGCGGGACCGGGCAAGCACCATCGACACCCTGATCGCGGCGCCGTCCGGCCTGACCGGCGCCGAGGCCGCCCGGCTGCTGGCCAGCGGCGGTGCGAACGCGGTGGCCGACGTGGCCGAGCATCCAGCCCGGCGCGCGCTGCTGAAGCTATGGGCGCCGGTGCCCTGGATGCTCGAGGCCGCCATCGTGCTGCAGCTCGGCATCGGCCGGTATGCCGAGGCCGGGGTCGTGACCCTGCTGCTGCTGACCAATGCGGCGCTCGGCTTCGTCCAGGAGGGCCGCGCGCAGGCAACGCTCGACGCGCTGAAATCCCGTCTCGCGCTGCTCGCCGCTGTCCGGCGTGATGGGGCCTGGACCACGGTTCCGGCAGCGGCGCTCGTGCCGGGCGACGTCGTCAAGCTGTCGCTCGGCTCGGTCGTGCCGGCCGACGTCAGGCTCGATGACGGCTCGGTGCTGGTCGATCAGTCCATGCTGACCGGGGAGTCGGTCGCGGTGGACGCCGGCCCCGGCTTCGACGCGCTCGCCGGCGCGCTGGTGCGGCGTGGCGAGGCGGTGGGGCACGTCACGGCGACCGGCGCCCGGACCAAGTTCGGCCGTACGGCGGAGCTGGTGCGCAGCGCCAAGGTCGAAAGCTCGCAGCAGCGCACGACGTTTGCCGTCGTCCGCAACCTGGCGCTGTTCAACGGCGCGGTGACGGTCCTGCTTGCGGCCTATGCGCTGTGGCTGAAGCTGCCGCAGGCCGAGGTGATATCGTTGGTGCTGGTGGCGGTGCTGTCGTCCATCCCGGTGGCGCTGCCGGCGATGTTCACGCTGGCCGCGGCCGTCGGCGCCCGGGCGCTGGCGCGGCAGGGCGTGCTGCCCACCAGCCTGTCGGCGGTGGACGAGGCAGCCGGGATCGACGTTCTGTGCGCCGACAAGACCGGGACGCTGACCCAGAATGCGCTGGCGGTGACGACGGTGCAGGCGATGGCCGGGTTCGACGAGAACCACGTGCTGGCGCTTGCGGCCCGTGCCAGCTCCGACGGCGGGCAGGACCCGGTTGACGCCGCGATCCGCGCGGCGGCGGCGGCGCGGCCGGTCACGGATGGCGCGGCCTTGTTGACGTTCGTCCCGTTCGATCCGCAGGAGAAGCGCGCCGAGGCGACCCTGCGGCAGCCGGACGGCACCGTCTGGCGCGTGGTGAAGGGCGCCTATCCCGTCGTGGCGCCGTTGGCGCCCGAGGTCGCCGCGGCCGGGGCGGCGCTGACGGTCCTGCAAGGCAAGGGCTACCGCGTGCTGGCGGTGGCGGCGGGGCCGGTGGGTGCGGTGACGCTGGCCGGGTTGATCGCGCTCAGCGACCCGCCGCGGGCCGACTCCGCGGCGCTGGTGGCGGAGTTGCATGGCCTGGGCGTGCGGACGGTGATGGTGACCGGTGACGCGGAGGCGACCGCGCGGGTGGTGGCGGCGACGATCGGCATCACCGGCCAGGTCTGGGCGAAGACGCCGCTGCCCGGCGATCTCAAGGCGGAGGACTACGCCATCTTCGCCGGCGTCCTGCCGGAGGACAAGTTCCGCCTGGTCAAGGCGCTGCAGGGCGACGGCCACATCGTCGGCATGTGCGGCGACGGCGCCAACGACGCCCCGGCGCTGCGGCAGGCGCAGATGGGGATCGCGGTCTCGACCGCGACCGACGTCGCGAAGTCGGCGGCCGGCATCGTGCTGACGGAGCCCGGGCTGGCCGGGATCGTGGCGTCGGTGCGGGAGGGCCGCACGACCTACCAGCGGGTGCTGACCTATACGCTGCGCTCGATCATCCACAAGGTCGTGCAGGTGCTGTTCCTGGCTGCGGGCCTGGTGATGACCGGCCAGGCGATCCTCACGCCGACGCTGATGGTGCTGATGATGGTCACCGGCGACGTGCTGGCGATGTCGTCCTCGACCGACAACGTGCGGCCGTCGCCCACCCCCGACGTGTGGCGCATCGGCCCGTTGACGCTGGCTGGGATCGGCCTTGGGATCGTCGACCTGGTGTTCTGCGTCCTGTGCCTGGCGATGGGCAAGTTCGTCCTCGGCCTCGATGCGGCGACGCTGCGGACGTTGACGGTCGCGACCCTCGTGTTCGGCGGCCAGGCGGTACTCTACATCGCACGGGAGCGGCGGCATCTTTGGAGTTCGCGGCCGGGACGGTGGCTGGTGCTGTCCTCGGTGATCGACATCCTGGTTGTCAGCACGCTGGCCTTGAACGGGTGGCTAATGGCGCCGCTGCCGCCAGCCATCCTGGGCGGCGTCTTTGCGGCCGCAGTCGTGCTCGCCGTGGTGCTGGATGCTGTGAAGGTTGTGCTGTTTCGCGCGCTTCGGATCACCTAAGCAGCCTTATTTAGCTTGTCGCACGGATGCGGCGTTTGGCGTTCTGTATTAAACTGTTTACCGGTATCCCGGATGCTGGTGTCGGGACTGTCCAGCGATTAGGGGGTTTATGCCGCCTCCGCCAGTGACGGGTATGGCTGGGAGAGAGGTGGTCCGAGGAGGTGGCCGAAGCTGGAACCGAGCGCGCCGTTGTGGACGGCGCAGCGGACTTGGAGCAGCAGGTCGGCCCCGCGGCGGGACCAACGCATCTGCTGCGACTTGGCCATACGCCGGTTGACCAGGAAGTTGGCCGTGCCCTCGGTGAGCGATGTGCCGACCCGCAAGCCGGCCCGGTGTCGTTCGGCGTAGTCGACCAGCCAGGCGCTCTGGCTTCGCAGGTAGCGGTCGACCGCGCCCAGCGCCCGCTTCAGCTTGCGAGCGGGCTCGCCCTTGAAGGCGGCCAAGAGCTTGCGGGTGCGCTTGAGGGTGATCTGGGCATCCTTGGCCTTGCCGTTCCACGTCCGCCAGCGCAGGCGCTCGACCTCGGCGACGATCGCCGCCTTCGCCTGCAGCTGGTTCGGCTCACTGGCGGGCAAGCCTTCTGCCAGTTGCTTCGCGTGCTGAAGGCACATGGCAAGGTGGAACCAGTCGAGGATCGGCGGGCCCGCCACCCCGGCGTCAGCCAGGATGGAGCGGAGGCCGGGACAGCCGTCGGTATAGGCGATTAGCTCGGTGTCGCCGGTCCAGCGCATCCCTCCGGGGAGGGCCGCCTGGGCGTGATCGGCTGGCCACCTTGAAGCGCTGGTTAAGTCGGCGTGTGAGGTGTGGTGCTGGGTGGCGTAGTGGAGATCATCACTGGCCGGGAGCGGCGGCGCTGGAGCGTGCAGGACAAGTTGCGGCTGGTTGCGGGGATGGCGGAGCCTGGCGCGCGGGTCCGGGCCGTCGCGGCCCGCCACGGTGTGTGCGAGAGTTTGCTGTTTGCCTGGCGGCGGCAGGTGCACGACGGTGTACTGAGGGCACCCGAGATGCCGGTGTTCATGCCGGTGCAGGTGGTCGGCATGCTCCCAGCGGCGCCTGGCCTGTCCCGTCCCGA
>CAXTFY010000373.1:0-5322 GCA_964243265.1 uncultured Acetobacteraceae bacterium
GGCGCTGCCGTGGCATGGTTCGCCGTCCCAGCCCCAGGGGGTGCCGGCGTGGTCGCGCGGGCGCATACCATGGCGCACGACGGCGGGCAGCTGCTGCCGGGGCACCTCGCCGCCGCCGACCTGGCCGAGCTGCAGGCCCTGATGCCGGCTGGCCTGATGTTTGACCCGGCGCCCATGGCGGGATCGCCGCCGGGATGCCTTGGCTGGTGGTGGGGATGACTGCCCAGTAGCCGCCCGCCTGCCTGACCGGGAAAGCGCCCAGCGCGCTGGTGTATCGCCGCAGGCGGGGGCCTTCGGCGGAAAGTGCTTGACCTCCGCGTGACTGTCCCCGGCTTAGATGAGGGAGTTCCCCATGAGCGCATCGTCCGCACCCGATTTCGACCTGGAAGAACAGCGCGCCCGCATTGAGAGGTCGCTTGCTGAAACCTGAAAGTTCGTGGCCGAGCAGTACAAGCTGATGGCCAAGGGGGAGAAGCTGCGCCGCAACCGTTTTCTCAGCTCCGTGCTGGTCGCTGCCGCCGTGGCTGGAACCGTCGCCACCTTGCTGCCGACCGTCCTGCGAGCCTGGGGGGTCCACCTGTGACCCCCGACCGCTTCCGGGAGTGCTTGGGCCTGCTGCGCTGGTCGCAGCGTGGCTTGGCCGATGCGTTGGATTGCGACGACAGGCTGGTGCGCCGCTGGGCCTCCGGATCTGGTTCAGTCCCTCCTGAAGTTGCGGCGTGGCTTGAGCGGCTGACGGCGGCGCACGTGGCAGAGCCGATGCCGCAAGGATGGCGCAGGCGCGTGGCGGCTTAGGTGAGCGCGGTGGGGAACTGGGTTGCTCCAGTCCCCTACCGCGATCACCTGGAACGTGATCTGGACTTGGCCGGACGTAGGCTCGGGTTTTGGCCGCTCGACTCCTTTGAGGACGCCGGGTCTGTCACGCGCTGAATTGATTGGACAAAAGGACTAAACCCGACACGAGTGCCTTCCCGCAACGCCCCGCGTGCGGCTGAGCGGGGTATGTATCAGCGCCGTTTCAGGTGTTCGGATCGTCCGTATGTCGCTTACGCAGGAGCTGCCTGGCGACGGTCCCAGGTAAATACGCGGAAAACACGCGGGCTGGATGCAATCCTTGAATTCATGACTGCTGCCCGGCTAGCGTCTAAATCACTTGCCACATGGGCGCATTCCGTCGTTTGCTTGTGGCCCAACCGCCGGGGCGGCCATGTGGCAGATTTCGATCCGCTCCAAGATCATCCTGACCTTGCTGATCACCGGGCTCGCCTGCCTGGCGGCGGGCGGCATCATCGGCTACCGCTCCGGCGCGCAGGCATTGACGGACGCGGTTGACCGGCAACTCACGGCCCAGCGGGAGATCAAGAGGCAGCGAGTAGAGAGCTACGTCCACAACCAGCTCCGCTTCACCCAGGCGATCGGCAGCTCTCCCGAGGTCATCACCGCGTCGAAGGCCCTGCTTGTGGCCTTCCGGGACATGCATGCCGACCTGCAGGCGGACCCGGCCGGCGAGAAGGCCGACACGGCGGACCTTATGGCGTGGTACAACACGTATTTTCTGCCTCGGATCGACAAGGTGGCGGGCAGCCATACGCCCCTCGAAGGCCTGATGCCCGCCGATCCAGTCGGGCGGCGGCTGCAGGCGGACTACATCGCGCGCAATCCCAATCCGGTTGGCAAGAAGGCCCTGCTGAACGCGGCACCGGGAGGCTCGCGCTACGACGCGGTGCATGGCCAGTTCCACGACACCCTGGACCGCCTCGCCGACACGATCGGGTTCTACGACGTGAACCTGATGGATGCGCAGACCGGCGACGTCGTCTACACCGTCGCCAAAGAGCCCGACTTCGGCAGCAACATGTACCACGGCCCGTTCGCCCAGTCGGGGTTCGCCCGGGCAGCGCAACGAGCACTCGACCCCCGCAACGGCGGCCAGGCGGTGATCGAGGACTATGCACTCTACATGCCGTCGGCCTTCGCGCCGCAGATGTTCACGGCCGTGCCGATCATCGCCGACGGGCAGACGATCGGCGTGCTGGTGGCGCAGATCGACATTGGAACGCTGAACGCCCTGCTCACCGACAACGATAGCTGGAAGCTCACCGGCCAGGGCGAAACGGGCGAGGTGCAGTTGGTCGGCGAGGACCGGCTGATGCGGAGCCAGTCCCGCTTCATGATGGCCGACCCCAACCGGTTCCTGGCGCAGATCACCGCCAACGGCACGCCGGCGACGGTCGCCGACCAGATCCGCGCGGTGGGCACGACGATCATGTATCTTCACCTCCGCAACGATGCGATCGAACTGGCGTTCCGCAACCAGACCGGCATTTCGCAGGCGAGCGACACGCGCGGCGTCGAGTCGGTGTTCGCCTACGGACCGGTGGAGGTGGCCGGCCTGCACTGGGGCATCCTCGCCAAGCAGGACGTGTCCGAGGCGTTCGCGCCGGTGCGTCGGCTGAACCGCGCATTGCTCGTGGCAGCGGCCGTGGCAGCCGTCGCGCTGACATTCTTGGCGCTGGCCTGTGCCGAGCTGTTCATGCGCCCGCTGCGCCGGGTGACTGCGGGCATGCAGTCGCTCGCCGCCAGCGGCGCGCCCACGCCGATCAAGGTCCGCGGCAACGACGAATTCGCCGATGTCGCCCGCGGCTACAACGCGATGACGGCGGCGATCGGCGACCGGGACCGGCAGATCGCGGCGGCGGACCGCAAGACGGACGGACTGCTCAACAGCCTCTATCCCGCCGGCCTGGCCGAACGAGTGCGCAGCGGGGCGGAACTCACGGCGGAGACCGTCGCCAACGTCACCGTCGTGGTCGCCTGGATGGACGGGCTGGACGCGCTTTCGGTCGGGCGCAACGCGGCCGAGATGGGCGAACTGCTCAACGCGCTGCTGGAGACGATCACCACGGCCGCGGCCAGCCACGGCGTGGAGCCGGTGCGGTCGCTGGGCGAGAGCCAGATCGCGATCTGCGGGCTGTCCTCGCCGCGGCTGGACCACGCATCGCGCGCGCTCGCCTGGACCGAGGCGGCGAGCCTTGCAGTGCAGCGGCTCGGCACCGATTGGGCGAAGTCGATCTCGCTCCGCTTCGGCCTGGCCTCGGGCGAGATCGATGTCCTGCTGCTCAAGCGCGGCAACGCCGCCTACGATATCTGGGGGCGGACGCTGGTCATCGCACGCCGGATCGCCGTCGACACCGAGCCCGGGATGGTGCAGGTCTGCGAGAGCACCTACGCGCTGCTGACAGACGTGGAGGGGTTCGAGCCGACAGCCCCGATCGTGTCCCCCGTGGTCGGCACGCTGCAGACTTGGGCGCGCCCGGCCGTGCCGCGCAGCGCGGCCATGGCCGACGTCGGCGGGCAATCCAGGGCGGCGGAGTAGCGGGATGCGTGGTCTGCTCGCATGGCCCGGTTTATCCGGCCAATCCTGGTTCGGCCTCGTGATGGTCGTGGGCTACCCGGCGCTGGTGCTCACCGCGCTTGAGGTGGCCCGTTCCGTTGACGGGCGGCGCGAGTTCGCGTCCAGCATCCTGCGCCAGGTCGCCTACCTGCTGCTGCCGACCGGGGCGGTTTGGCTGATCCTGCGCGGGCTGGCAGAGTTGCCGCCGGAGAACTGGGCCGTGCGGAGTGCTGAAACCGCCTTCGCGCTGAGCGGGCTCTATCTGCTGCTGCGGGTTGCGCAGGCGGCGCTGTTGGCGGTCGTCGACAACCGCACGCAGGCGCCCAAGCTGCTGCTGGACATTCTGCGCATCGGCCTGTCGCTGGTCTGGGGCGCCGTCGTGGTATCGCGGATCTGGGATGTCGACCTCGGCAGCCTGTTCGCGGCGATGGGCGTGGGCTCGATCGTGCTTGGCTTTGCCTTGCAGGAGTTCCTGGGCAACCTGCTGTCGGGCCTGGGCCTGCTCTCGGCGCACAAGTTCGGCGTGGGCGACTGGATCGTGGTCGACGGCAGCCCGGCGCGCGTGCTGGAGATGGACTGGCGCACGGTGACCTTGGCGAAGGGCGACACGCGGATCGTGGTGGCAAATAGCACCCTGGCGAAGGGCAACCTCGTGCTGGCGGCGCGATCGGGCGACATGGCGAGCATCATCGTGCCGCTCACCTTCGGTCTGGACGTGCCGCCCGAGGCTGTGCGGGATGCGGTATTGGAAGCGGCGCTCGGGCTGCCGGAACTCGCCGGCGCATCCCCTGCGAAGTGCATGGTCACTGCGGTTGGCGACGAGGCCGTGAGCTATGCGGCGGTGCTTCCGGTGGCCGACCCCGGCATCCTGTCCGGCCCGCGCGACGAGTTCCTCAGCCGCTTCTGGTATGTGGCGCAGCGCCGCGGGCTCCGCCTCGGCGCCCCGGGACCGTCTGAAACCAGCGCCATGCCCGATGCCGGCGAGCGGCTGCGGATGCTGAGCGCGTCCGGTGCCTTTCACGGCGACACCGATGCACTGGCGGCACTGGCGGCTGGATGCGCGCTCCGGCGCTATCGGCGCACGGATATTGTGACCCTCACCGGCGCGCCTGCGACGGAAGCCTTTTTTGTCCTGGCCGGTTCGCTCGCGGTCTCGGTCCCAAACGGCGGGAGCGAGATACGGCTGGAGCTGGTCGGACCAGGCCAGCTCCTGGTACTGCAAGAAACCCTGTCGGGCGGTGCCAGCCCAGTGCAGGTGGTGGCGCAGGAGAATGCGGACGTGCTGGCCATCCCTACCGAGTGTTTGCACGCTGTGATGGAGCGCAACCGGATGATAGCCCGCGATGTGGCGGCCCTCGCCGAGGCGCGGCGCCTTGCCATTCAGCCGCTGCTTCGCGGACTTCGCGCGGTGGCCTGAACGACCGAATGCATCGCTGGCAAGCTCGCTGCGGTCAGACGCTTTGAGTGCACACCCCGAGCTGGGGCTAGTGGCATTGAATGGGATGACCGACTGCGCCATCCAGTAGGCATGCGCCTTTTCGCCGACGCGCGGCATAAGACATGGTGGGATTGGTGCGCGAAGCACGGCCAGCCACGTAGCCGTGCTGCATGGGCCTGGGGTGCGGACACAGCTACCCCAGCACCGGCCCTGGTATTGCCAAGCTACCCCGGCCGCCTTGCTATCGCCACGGTATCGGGCCTGACTGGGGCACAACGATGAAGGAACGAAGCATGCGTAGGATGGTGGCTGGATGCCTGGTGGCGGCGGCCCTGGCGCTGGGAGCGCTGGTCGGGATGATACCGTCGGGGGCCGAGGCTGCGATCACGGCTCCGCTCAGCGTCGTCCATGAGCCCAGCAGCCTGGTGCAGACGGTCCAGTACTATGGCTACCGTGGCTACTATGGCCGGCCCCGGTTCTATGGCCACCG
>CAXTFY010000374.1:0-5316 GCA_964243265.1 uncultured Acetobacteraceae bacterium
ATGGAAGGCTGCTGGTCGCTGCTGCGTTCCTGGCTGCGCCCGCACCGGGGCATCTCGCAGGACGAGCTGCCGCTCCACCTCGGCTTCTTCCAGTTCGTGCACAACGCCCGTCGCCGTGGCAAAGCCCCGCTCGGTGCGCTTATCGCCGGCTTGGTTGCATGACGGACTTCTCACCACCCCGGAACCCAACAAGGGCCTCTTGCAACAGTCCCCTGAGCAAGGTTGCAGCCTGCGGCGGGCGGGCCATAGTCTCCACACAACCAGGGTGACTCGCATGGATTTGGGCCTGATGACGCGGAAGCCCGTGGCGGACATCCTCAAGGGCAGCCGGGAGGGTCCCAGCCTGGCGAAGTCGCTCGGCCTGCTCAGCATCGTGGCGATGGGCATCGGCGACATCATCGGTGCCGGCATCTTCGTGCTCACCGGCACAGCAGCGGCGCAGTTCGCCGGGCCGAGCGTCATGCTCTCCTTCGCGCTGGGTGGCATCGTCTGCGGCCTCATCGGCCTGTGCTACGCGGAGCTGTCGGCGATGCTCCCAGTCAGCGGCAGTACCTACAGCTACACCTACGCCACCCTCGGCGAGCTGGTCGCCTGGATCATCGGCTGGGACCTGGTGCTGGAATACGCGACCGGCACGGCAGCGGTCGCGGTCGGCTGGTCCAGCTACGCCACCAGCATGTTGCGCCATGCCGGGCTCACCCTGCCGCCCACCCTCACCGCCGCAACTGGCACGGCCGTGACGCTGCCCGATGGCAGCACGGTGACCGGCATCGCCAACCTGCCAGCCGTCTTGGTAGTGGCCGCGCTGACCGCGCTGTTGATCCTCGGCACCAGCGAGTCGGCCAAGCTCAACAACGTCATGGTGGCAATCAAGCTGGCCGTGGTGCTGGCCTTTGTCGGCGTCGGCGCGTTCTACGTCGACCCAGCGCATTGGCACCCGTTCATCCCCGCCAACACCGGCGGCTTCGGCCATCTCGGCTATTCCGGGCTGCTGCGGGGCTCGGCTGTGGTTTTCTTCGCCTTCCTCGGCTTCGACGCCGCCTGCACCGCCGCGCAGGAGGCGCGCAACCCGCAACGCGACATGCCGGTCGGCATCCTGGTGGCGGTGACAGTCTGCACCGTGCTCTATGTCGTGGTCGCCGCCGTGCTGACGGGCATCGTGCCCTACGCCCAGCTCAACGTCGCCGACCCCGTGGCCAAAGGCGTGGAGGGGATCGGGCTGCCCTGGTTCTCCGCCCTGATCGAACTCGGCGCGCTACTGGGCCTGACCACCGTGATCCTGGTGTCGCTGTATGGCTGCAGCCGGGTGCTGCTCACGGTGGCCCATGACGGACTGCTGCCGCCGGTGTTCGCCCGCGTGAACCCGCGCACGCAGACGCCCATCGTGAGCCAGTTGCTGATCGGCGCTGGCGTGGCCGTGATCGCCGCCGTGTTCCCGATCGGCGAGCTGAGCGAGCTGGTCAGCATCGGCACCCTGCTGGCCTTCATCCTGGTCTGCGGCGCGGTGATCCGCCTGCGCCAGACCGACCCGGCGGTGGAGCGGCCGTTCCGCATGCCGTGGGTCCCCGTCATCCCCATCGTCGGCGCGCTGTGCTGCGTGCTGCTGATGGCCGGGTTGCCCCTGCTGGCCTGGCTGCGGCTCGGCGTGTGGATGGCCATCGGGCTCAGCATCTACGCGGTCTATGGCCGGCGGTACTCGGTGCTGCGCCACCCGAAATAGCGGAGCGGCGTTGTTGCAGGGACCGGCCCGAGGCTGATCGTGCGGTCAAAGCAACCCTGACCACTTGACCGACGACGGCGATTAAGCCTTTCAAGGATCCTCGGGTGTCAGCGTGGCCATCATCTCGGCCGACAGACGGTGGACCTCGGCGTCACGTTCCAGGGTCTTGGGAAACCGTGAGCGCCTTGCCTGGACAAGCGTCTGCTTGGCCTTGCCCTCGTGCCAGTAACGGGCCGCAAGCACCGCCGCCTCCCAGCCGCGCCGAAAGTCCGGGCTTTCCTCGTGGAGCGATTTTGCCATGTCCTTACCCCTGCTAGTTGCAATCCGATGCCGACCCTGGCTCCCCAACGCCGGAACGCGTGATCAGCGGCTGACCCGTCGGCCGTGGGCAATCGCCACCTGTGAGGCCGTCTCGGCACGACCATGCTTCAGGCCTCAGGCACAGTGGTCGGCAAATCCCTCTCAGCCCCAAGAACTTGCCGATGGCAAGCTGCCCCCGCCATCTTGGTTCCGCGCATGCTGGCAGGCGCCGCGCGCCGGAAGCGTAGCTGGCGGTGCGACTGAACGGGGTGTGCCATGGGCGTCTACGACCGGTTCCTTCTGCCCCGCCTGCTCTCGGTCGCGATGCGCAACCGGGAGCTGGTGCCCTTCCGCCAGCGCATCGGGCAGGCCGCCGAGGGCCGCGTCCTGGAGATCGGCATCGGCCCGGGCCTCAATCTGCCGTTCTATGGCCCGAACGTGCGCGAGGTCATCGGCATTGACCCGTCGCCCGCGCTTCTCCGGATGGCCCGGGCCCGCGCGGAGGACGCTCGGGTCCCCGTCGAGCTGCTGGAAGCGGTCAGCGAACGGCTGCCCCTAGAGGACACGAGCGTCGACACCGTCGTGACCACCTGGACGCTGTGCAGCGTCGGCCAGCCTGTCGACGCGCTCCGGGAGGCTCGCCGCGTCCTGCGGCCCGGCGGCGCGCTGCTGTTCGTCGAGCATGGCCGGGCGCCGGACGCCAGTGTCCGCTGGTGGCAGGACAGGCTCACCCCGGCCCGGCGGCGCGTCGCCGGGGGCTGCCACCTGAACAGGAGCATCGACGGCCTGATCGAGGCGGCGGGTTTCCGTCCTGGGCGCCTACAGACCGGCTACCTGCTGGGACCGAAGCCTATGACGTTCATGTACGAGGGTTTCGCCAAGCGGCGATGACGCACGCCGATCATGGTTCGGCTGGGATGCGCAAGGCCGTGTCGCATAGACCGGGGATGCGGGCGCAGTAAGAGCATGTAAATCTCTCGGGGATGATCAGGCCGTCGCTGGCTCGGCCTGGTCGGGTGTTGGCGGGGTGGAAGCCGGGGTGGCGCCGGGGTGGAAGGCGTCCTCGAGCGTGCCGTCCAGCACCGCCGTGCGCACGTTGGGGACGCGCTGCACCGTCGTCCGGCTGCAGCGCGTCTGCTGGGCTTTGGCCATGCGCCAGGCGACGATTTCGCCGACCGCGCGCTCCACGAACGAGGTCGCGATCGGCTCGCCGCGCCGTCTGCGGGCGGCGTAGCGGACCAGCGCCGCCTTGTTGCGTTCAAGACAGCCCAGCAGCCCGGCGACGTGCCGCGGCAAGCGGCCGGTGCCGGCCACCTCATGCATGGTCTTGCGTCCGGCCAAACAGTGCACAGGGCGGCGAGCTTGCTCCGCCATCCCGGCCAGAGCCCGTGCCACAAGCGCTGCTTCCCGTTTCAGGCCCCGGACCGCCGTGCCGGACAGGCGTGCGTCGGTCGTGCCCGCGCCGAGACCGCGGGCCGCCTGCAACGCATGCTCGAAGCGCACCGCGACGTGCCACCAGTCGAGTACGACCGCGGCATGTGGCAGCATCTTGCTGCGGGCGCTACAGGCTTGCATCACCGTCGCACAGCACGGTCGCGGAAGCGTTTGCGGCCACGCCGGCTGCGGCGAGCGCCCGCCGGCATGCCTCGACCGTGACGGCCGGGCCCATGCGCGCAAAGGCAAAGCGGTGCCGGGCGCCATCAGCAGGGATCAGCTTGCCCGCGATCGCCCCGACGTGGCGGCCCTCTGCCCGGTGCCGATTGTGCACGCAGCGGCCACCCAGCCCGACCCTGACAGGACCCGGCACCGGCGTCGCCGGCTGGTTCGCGCTCTCGGCAGCCTACGCCTGCACGATCCCGCGCCGACCCGCTACGTCCTGTTGCCCACCGTGCTGGCGTACAGCGCCCCTCCAAGCAGCCCCAGCAGGGATCGGAGGGCGGCGGCCCTCGCGGTGATCCTGGGGGGGAGCGCCCGTGGATGGGGTGCGAGGCCGAACGGCACCGGCGCCGCATACCGGGCCGTCACGTGGGCCAGTTCTTCGGCCAAGCCCGCCTCCACCGTGCTCGGTGTAGGCGACCTCCGCCTCCGTCATCACCCGCGCCGCACCTTCGCCACCCGCACGCCCTCATCCCGTGAACGCGCACGCCACCCGGGTTTCTGCCCGGGTGGGAGCCAGCCCCACAGGTTTGATGCTCTCGCCGGGATCAGCGGTAGGAGGGATCGGGACTAAACGGGGCTTCAAACCTCCCTGGTGCCGGCAGCATCCGGCAACTGGCTCCGCTACGTTCGATCCCGATGCACCGAAACAGCGGAAGACCCCGATTGCCACAGGACAAGCTGTGGCAGTAGCGCTACACGGCCAAATCCCGAAAGCAGCTGCGAAGCGGCAGAGTGCCGAAGACCTGGTTCACGGCCGACACTCACCTGGGTCACGCCAACACCATCAAGCACTGCGCCAGGCCATTCGGCACCGCTCAGGAGATGGATGCCGTGTTGATCGCGACTTGGAATGCCGTTGTCCGCGCGGATGACGGCATTTGGCATCTGGGTGACTTCTCGTATCGGTCGGCGAAGGCTCCGGCCGATTGTCTCAGCCGCCTAAACGGCAGGAAGCATCTTGTCTGGGGCAACCACGACACCGAGCAGTCCAAGACCGCGCCAGGCTAGGCGTGCTCCCAGGCGTATGCCGAGATCACGGTCGACGGAACCCGGGTGGTGCTGTTCCACTACGGTCTGCGGACATGGCAAGGCGTCGGACGTGGGGCGATCCACCTCTATGGCCACAACCACGGTCGTCTTCCCGGAGACCGGCAGTCCTGCGATGCGGGTGTCGATGCCTGGAGCTACCGTCCCGTGGCGCTTCCCGAGATCCGCGAGTTCCTGGGGACGCTGCCTGAGCGCTGCAGCGCTGCAGCGCTGCTGCTGGGGCAGGGAAGGGGCCGGCTGCCCCGTCCTGGCCGGCGTTGCACCCTGCGGCCTGGCAAGCTACTTTCCCCTATGTTCAACTACCGGAAGGTATGATTCCCGATAGAGGTACGGAGGTAGAACGAAAGCGTTTACCATGGTTAGTAGCAGCTTGCCTTATTCGTCGAAGTGCATCCGCAGATGGCCGGCAAAGATCGGCGGAGGCAGATGGGAAGCCAGGCAGGGTAAGGGACGAGAGCGATGATGCAACACCCAATCTTCCAGGCGCCGACACCTGTGGGGGCAGGTGCGCCAGCCATCCTAGATCTGCCGCATGCTGGGCACCGGCGGTGACGTCCCATGACTAACCTGGTTCCCGTTCTGATGCCAGG
>CAXTFY010000375.1:0-5291 GCA_964243265.1 uncultured Acetobacteraceae bacterium
CGTTCATCAGGCCGAACCGGTCGAGATACTCGACGGCGGTGCAGCCGCCGCGGCGCATCGCATATTCTTTCTGCAGGGCGGTCTCAACAAGATGCATGTGCAACGGCACCCGATACCGCTCGGACGCCTCTGCAAGCCTGCCTAACGCCGCGTCGCTGCACCAATGCAGGTTCGCCGGCGCCAGTTGGATGCGCACCCGCTCCTTGCCATTATGGGCCGAGTGCATTGAGGCGAACATATCCATTGCGCCGTCGAGCGACAGCTTGAAGCGGTCGAACCAGGCCTGCATCGGGCCGCGCAGCTCCGGCGGCAGCGAGGCGACCAGCTCTGCGTCGTCCTGGTAGGCCAGCCGGTTCTGGTCCCGCACCGCGTAGCAGTATGACACGCGCATACCGATATCCTCGTAGGCACGCACGACATCCTCGGCCCGCCCCTGCACCTCGGCGGGTGTGCCGGGCAGCCAGCCGTGGATGTGCTGCACCGTGGTGATGCCGGACCCAACCATCTCGAATGCGGAATACAGCGTGTCGAGGTAAAGGTTGAGGTTGCGCGCCACCATGCGGGTGACGAACCACAGCTCGAGCGGCATGTCCGGCGAGCCGAGCTGCACCGGCGTCAGGCCGACATGGTGGTGGGCGTTGACAAAGGCCGGCAGCAGGATTTCTGCCCCGGTGCCGATCACCGGCACGTTGGGGTAGCGGCGATGCAGGTCCTCGTAAGTACCCAGGGCGACGATCATCCCGTCCTCCTGCAGCACGGCGCCGTCCGGGATCGTCTTCACGTCGTGGGCGCCAGCGGTGGGCGCGAGGGCGGCCTTGCTGCGGATCAGCGTTTGAGCCAAAGGTTTGATCTCCGTTGTTGTTTCAGGCAGGAATGGCTTCCTGCTCGGCAAAGGCGCGGTCCACCTCGTCTTGCAGCAGGCCGGTGAGCTGGCGGCGCAGCGCCTCGGCTGCCGGGCTGAACGGGTCGCGCGGCCGAGGCATGTCGATGGGGACGACCGACTTGATCCGGCCGGGCCGCGAGGTAAACACCACCACGCGGTCGGCAAGCGCCACCGCCTCGTCGATGTGGTGGGTGACGAACAGCACCGACGCCCCGGAACTGCGCCACACGTCCAGCAGGAACTCCTGCATCTTGGCACGGGTCTGCACGTCCAGCGCCGCGAACGGCTCATCCATCAGCAGGACCTTGGGCCGCATTGCCAGGGCGCGAGCGACCGCGACCCGCTGCCGCATGCCGCCCGACAGCTCATCGGGGCGCTTGTCGATCGCCTGCGACAGCCCGACGCGCGACAGCGCTTCCGTCGCGATGGCCCGGCGCTGCTCGGGCTTGTCGCCGCGGATGGAAAGTCCGAACGAGACGTTCTGCCCGACCGACAACCAGGGGAACAAGGATGTTTCCTGGAAGATCAGGCTCCGGTCGGGCGAAGGCGCGTCGATCCGGTCGCCAAACGACCAAAGCTCGCCTGCGGTCACCTCCTCAAGCCCGGCGATGAGGTAGAGCAGCGTGCTCTTGCCGCAGCCGGACGGACCCAGCAGGACGACGAACTCGCCGGGTGCGATGTCGAGGTCGATGCCGCGCAAGGCCTCGTGCGCACGCGGGGTTCCCGGAACCCACGTCTTGCCGATGCCGCGGCAGGCCACGGCGCTGCCGGAGGAGAACGGCGCGGGTGCTTTCCCCGGACTGCTTGGGTCAGCAGCCCCAGGCCCGCTTTCACAAGCCACGCAAGGCCTCCGCGCTTTTGGGGACCCAGTAGAGTATGCGGTTCTGCAGCAACCGCAGCGCGTAGTCGAAGGCGAAGCCCAGCGTGCCGATGAGGAAAATGGTGAAGAACACGAGGCCCGGATTGAACGTGTTGCGCGCCAGCATGATGACTTGGCCCAACCCGTAGCCGACACCCGTGCTCTCGGCGATCAGCACCGCCATCCAGGCGGCGAACAGGTTCATCCTGAGCACCAGCAGCATGCCCGGCAGGATCGCCGGCACGATCACCCGCCAGTAGATCTGGCGTTTCGACGCGCCCATCGTCCGCGCGACATTGATGAAGTTACGGTTCACGCCGTCAATCGCGGCGATGGTGGACAGCGTCATGTGGAACAGCAGGGCGATGACCACCATGAAGATCGCCGGCTTGTCGCCGATGCCGAACATGAAGATCGCAACCGGCAGCCAGGCAATCGGCGATACCGGCGCCAGCAAGGTGATCATCGGCAGGGTCAGCCGCTCAAATAGCAGGAAGTAACGGGTCAGGATGCCGACGCTGACCGACAGCACAGACGCGATGACCAGGCCTGAAACCACCCGGGTGATCGTGGCGGACGCCGTGTAGAACACCGCCAACGCCGGCGGCGGCCCCGCATTGGCCTGCTGACCGACCTGCCAGCGGTTGATGGTGTTGAAGAACTTGGCTTGGTCCGGGATGTTGCCCAGGAACACGTGCGGCGGCGGCAGCAGCCGGGGGTCGGCCCAGCCGAGCGCCCAGCATGCCTCCCAGATCGCGGCGAAAAGGCCGATGCTGACGACCGCCCAGCCGATCCGCCCCACCCAGGCCGGCAGCGCCGGCCGGGGCAACGTGACCGGCCGGGCGGTGTCGAGCGCTGCGGACATGGCTAGGCGGACTTATACTTCAGTTTGCCATAAAGGTCCGGGTTCTCGGCGATCACCGCCTCGAGGAACGTCCAGTCGATGGCCTCGCGGCCGGGCTTCTTCTTGATGTAGCCCATCTCCTGGATGGAGTTGACGCGGTCCAGGATGAACTGCGTCTGGCTGCGCGCATCGACCACCGAGGGCTGCTTGCCCATGGCGATCTTCGCGTTCTCCATCGACGTCTTGTAGTAGCGGCCGACCAACGTATCGAGCGTCCCCTGCGGGTCCGTTTCAGCCATCAACTGCGCCGTCATCATGCCCTTGATCAGCGCCTTCAGCCCGGTCGGGTTTTTCTGGATCAGCTCGTCGCTCACCGCCAGCACGCAGTCGGTGTAGCCACGGCCGTAGATGTCCAGCCCGTTGGACAGCATCACCGATCCCTTGACGTCGTTCAGCAGGGCGGAGCCGTACGGCTCGATCGTGCAGATCATGTCGAGCGCGCCGGAGCGGAATGCCTCCACCGCCTCGGGCGTATTACCCATGTAGCGGACGTTGATGTCCTTGAAATCCACGCCGTGCTTTTTGCACCAGTCGTATGGCAGGACTTCCAACGTATCGAGCTGGAAGGTGCCGAGCGTCTTGCCCTTGAGTTTTGCGGGCGAGTCGAGGCCGGGCTGGGCCACCAATACGCAGCCCTCGATGCCGCCGCCAGCGACGATCTTCACCGGGGCGCCGGCGTCGTAGAGCGCCACGAAGCTGGTGTACGGCATCAGCCCGGCGTCTACCTGGCCGGCACCGAGGAACGTCACCTGCTCGGCGAAGGTCGGCGTCGGCACGAAGTCTAGGATCAGGCCGTCCTTCTGCGCTGTCTGCATCGCATTCGTCAGATAGAAATTCAGGTTGCAGAAGCCCGAGCCGAAGGTGGAGCGGATGTGGCCCTCGGCCGCTTGGGCGCCATGGCCGCAGCCCATCATGGTGATCGCACCGAGTGCTGCGGCCTTGATGGCGGCACGGCGGCCAAGGGGTTCATTCCAGGCAGAGGTGCAGGCGAGTGTGCTGGCCATCGCTGATGTCCTTCCCCGATACCCGGCGCATCGTGCAGGAACCGTGCCATGAAGACGGTGTCAGGGCGGCATGAACTGCCACTCCATCCACGCCGCGGCGGCCAGAACGTCGCGGTCCGACAGCCGCCGCCCAATGATCTGCAGGCCGACCGGCATTCCGCCGTTCCCGGTGCCGCAAGGGATGCTGATCGCCGGCGCCCGAGCGTGGTTGAACAGCGGGGTGAATGCGGCGTGGTCACGGTGCGCGGCGGCGCGGCCGCCAACCGTCGGCGGGTCGAGGCAGTCGGCGGCCCAGGCGACGCAGGCGGTCGTCGGGCATAGCAGCAGGTCCCAACTGGCCAGAAAGCAGGCGATGCTTGCCGCGATGCGCAAGCTGAACGCATGCGCCGCCGTGACCTCGGCCGCGTTGCGCCCCAGCCCACGCTCGATCTGCACCCCAATCGCCGGGTCGAAGCGCCCCGGGTCCTGCTGCCATTCGGCACCGAACAGGTCGGCCAGTCCCGCGTCCTCGATCGCCAGGATGCGTGCCTCCGCCGCGGCGGGCGGCAAGGCGGGATCGGCTTCCCGCACGTCCAACCCGGCCCGGCGCAGCGTCGCGATCCCGGCGTCCACCGCCGTGCGCACGTCGTCGTCGAACGGCAGGCCAAGCCCGAGTTGCGGGCTGTAGGCGAGGCGAAGGCCGCGTATGTCGCGGCCCGAAGCGGGCAGCGCCGGCACCGAGAGAGGGTCCTCGGGATGCCTCCCGGCAATGGTCTCGAACAGCAGGTGGACGTCGGCGACGGTGCGGCCCATGGGCCCGATGCAAGCGATGCCCGGCAGCGTTCCGGGAAAGCCCCAAGGGTCGGCGACCACACCAGGGCTTGGCTTGAAGCCGACCACGCCGACATGCGCCGGCGGCCGCCGGCACGAGCCGCCGCCAGCGCCGCAGCGCAACCGCCCGAGGAGCCGCCCGGCGTGCGCGTGGGATCGCGCGGGTTCACCGTGCGGCCATACAGGCGGTTGTCGGTGGTCTCCTTGGCGCCGAACTCCGGCATGTTGCCGATGCCGATCACCACCGCCCCGGCGTGCCATAGCCGCTCGACCGACAGCGCGTCGCGATCGGGCCAGAAGTCGCGGAACAGCGGCGAGCCCTGAGTGATGCGCCGCCCCGCGACCCAGATCGAGTCCTTCACCACGACCGGGACGCCGGCCATGGGCAATGCCTCACCCGATTCCAGACGCGCCCGCACCGAGTTGGCCTCGGCGCGCGGCATGGTTTCATCGTGGTTCACCAGGGCGTTCACCGACGGGTACTCGCGCCGGATTTGCGCCAGGAATGCATCGGTGACGTCTGTGGGATTGGCTGCGCCGTTCTGCACCGCCCGGGCGATGCCGGGCGAGTCCAACCGCAGCAGCTCAGCGGGGGATGAGGAAGCTCTCCCCGGCCACGTCGGCGTGGCCCGGCGACAGGTCGGGCAAAGGCCCGTCTTCGTGCCGGGAGCCCAACGTCAGCTCGATCTGCATCCCGCTCGGGTCGTAGGCGAACGACTGCCACAGCGGCGTGCCCGACACGATGAACTGAAGTCGAAGTTGACCCGCCCTCAATACTGCTGGTGAATTCCCGTCAGGCCACGACCGGCATGGCCATAAGACGGGTGAAGG
>CAXTFY010000376.1:0-2130 GCA_964243265.1 uncultured Acetobacteraceae bacterium
AAGGCGATGGGCTTCCCGACCAGCATGTTCACCGTGCTGTTCGCCGTCGCCCGCACCGTCGGCTGGATCAGCCAATGGAAGGAGATGATCGAGGACCCGTCGCAGCGGATCGGCCGGCCGCGCCAGGTTTACACCGGCTCGCCGCGGCGCGACTTCGTGCCGGTCGGCGAGCGCAGCTAACCATCCTACCCGCCTCTCCCTCTCCCTCCGGGAGAGGGCCGGGGTGAGAAAGGCTGCAAGGGCCAAGCCCTGCGGGGTTAAGGGCCGGCCAGACCCTTCCGTATGGAATGTAGGCTCTTGCCGCTTCCCCCACCCCGGCCCTCTTCCGGAGGAAGAGGGAGCAGATTAGGCCATATGCGATTGCCCGGCTGGGCCAGGATGGCCCAAGGCGGCCAGTGCCCGGTCCGGCCAGTCCGTAATCAGGCCGTCCACCCCCCAGTCGATCAGGCGCCCGATATCGGCGGGGTCATTCACCGTCCACGGGACGACTAGCAGACCCAGATCGTGCGCCTGGTCCAGCAGATCCTCCGTCAGATCGCGGTGGTGCGGCGTCCACGTGCCGCCACCCTCCGCGGCAACTGCCTCCGGCACGTCGCTCATCGGCCCGGCATGCCGGCCGAGCCAGAGCGGCGCGTCGGCAACCGTGGCGGCCATGGTCAGCCAGCCACGGGCCACCGTGGGCCGGATGCGGCGCAGATGGCGCGGACCGCGCCAATCGAAGCTCTGCACGGTGACCCGCGGCCCGGCGCCGGCCGCATCCGCGTCGTGCAGCACACGTTCAACCATCTCCTCCGGCGGGATCGTGCGGTCGGGTTGGCTGGGATCGGTCTTCAGCTCGATGTTCCACCGCAACGTGGCATCCAGGGCCAGCACCTCGGCCAGGGTGGGCACCCCCGCGCCGTCCTGGGCCGCCTGGGTGGCATAGGCCGCCGCATACGCGGTGCCGGGACGGAGCCGGCCCACGTCGTAGGTCCGCAACTGCGCCAGCGTCAGGTCCCGCAACAGGGGACCCGGCGCGTCGATCCATCGGCCGCCCTGGCGCGCGATGTCCGGGTTCAGGGCCGGGTCGTGGTGGACGACAACGGCGCCGTCGCGGGTCACGCCCACGTCCAGCTCGAGCGTGCGGACGCCCAAGGCGGCGGCGGCGCGGAACCCGTGCAGGGTGTTCTCGGGGAACAGGCCGCGGGCGCCGCGGTGGCCTTGCAGGTCGAAGGCGGAGGGATCGGGCATTCCTTGGGTGTGCGGCCGGGTTGCACCGAGGTCAAGCCGGGGGGGAAACTGAGCAGGGAGAAGACTGGACCGGGGAAGACTGGCGGGATGACGGATCGGATGCTTGGCGTTCTCGGCGGCATGGGTCCGCTGGCCAGCGCACACTTCATGCTACGCCTGACCCTGCTGACCCCGGCGGAACGTGACCAAGACCACATCCCGACCGTGCTGTGGTCGGATCCGCGCGTCCCGGACCGTGGCGCAGCCCGCGCCGGCGCCGGGCCGGACCCGTTGCCGGCGTTGGTGCGCGGGCTGCACGGCTTGCAGGCGGCCGGGTGCGGCGCGGTCGCCATCCCGTGCAACACCGCTCACGGCTGGATCACCGGGATGCGCGCAGCTACCCCGTTGCCGATCCTGCACATCGTCGATGCCGCCGCCGAGGAGCTACGCCGCCAGGGTGTCCCGCCGGGACCGATCGGGGTGCTGGGCACTGCCGCGACCTTGGCGATGCGGCTGTACCAAGATCATCTGGAGGCCTTGGGCTGGGCCTGCCTGGTTCCGGACGCGGCGGAGATGGCGCGCCTGGTCACGCCAGCCATCACCCTGGTGAAAGCGAACCGAGCGGGAGACGCCTATGCGCCCTTGGCCGCCGCCGTGGCGCTGCTGGCGCAACGCGGCGCGCAAGCGGTGGTGCTGGGCTGCACCGAAATCCCCCTGGCAATCCAGGCTGGGGGCATACAGGCCGGGGGCATGCAGGCTAGACCGCCGCCTGGCGTCCCTTTGGTGGACACCATAGACGCCCTGGCCTGCGCCGCCGTGCGCTGGGCCGGGAAGAAGCCTATGGTTCCAATCATGCAACGCCTCGAGGCCGCCGATGACCCCCGCCCGTGAACCCGTCCTGACCCCCGTCGCCATCGAGGA
>CAXTFY010000376.1:2230-5252 GCA_964243265.1 uncultured Acetobacteraceae bacterium
CAGCGCCTGCCGCCGGATTCGTTCTGGTTCGTGCTGGACAACCGCGGCTGGATGCATCCCTTCGACGACAAGGGCCGCCGGCAGGACACCAGCAGCATCCCGAAATCAGTGACCGGGTTGGTCGATGACCCCTACCGCTCCCTGGCCGGCGAGCTGCGCCAGGTCGGCGGCTATGCCAAGGACACGACGCCGTTCAGCGAGTTCCTATGGGCCGACTTCCTACGCCGCCAAATCGACCGCAAACAGATCGAGCAACAGTTCGAGGAAGCCTTGAAGCAAGCGATGCAGTTGGCGAAGGGCAAGGAGGCCGATTACCTGCCGGGCTGGTGCGGTACGGTGGCGCGATAGCGGGCGGGGCAGCAATCAGTCGCAGTCGCACCCCGGCGTCGGGCCGGCGTTCGCCTGAACGACGTGATGGTCGATCCATTCCGCCACCAGGCGGCGGGCCTCGTTCAGCGACGCCTCGGGATGATGGATGCGGTATAGGGTGGTGCAGGCGCGGAAGGCGTCCAGGTCGGCGTTGCCGTGGACGCGCAACTCCCGGTATGCCGTAACGACGGCGCGTTCGCACCGGCGCGCGATGGGTCGGGCATTAGGGCTGGCGGCACGGACCACGGGGAACCTCGGTATGCGAAACGCTCGCAGCTTGACGATGCATGTAAGGGTTGGCGCCGCCACGCGCAAGCAAGTCTGCCATGGGGTGGGGCGGCTGCCCTGCCGCGGGACGGGGCGGCGGTCATGGACAGCCTGATCGCCGGCTACCACAGGTTCCGCGCCTCTGCCTGGCCGGAGCGGCGGCGGGTGCACGAGGTGCTGGCGCAGGAGGGCCAGCGCCCAGCCGCCCTGGTGGTCGCCTGCGTGGACAGCCGCGTGGACCCGGCCGCCATCTTCGACGCCGGGCCTGGCGAGATGCTGGTGCTGCGCAACGTCGCCAACCTAGTGCCGCCGTACGCCCCGGACACTGCCTATCACGGCACCAGCGCCGCGTTGGAGTTCGGCGTGCGCGTGCTGCAGGTGCAGCACCTGGTCGTGCTGGGCCACGGCCGCTGCGGCGGCATCGAGGCACTGCTGCGCGGCGCACCGGACAGCGCGCGGGACTTCGTGGCGCCGTGGATGGGCATTGCCGCCCCAGCCCGCGCCCGGGCGCTGCAATGCGACACGCCGGAGGCCCAGCAGCAATGCGGCGAGTACGAGGCGGTCAAGGTGTCCCTGGCCAACCTGATGACCTTCCCCTGGATCGCCGAGCGGGTGGCCAGCGGCGCGCTGCATCTGCACGGCGCCTGGTTCGCCGTCCACACGGGGGTGCTGGACCTGCTGCAACCCGATGGGAGCTTCCGCAGTGCAACCTAGCCCGGCGCTGCTGCCCCCCCTGCTGCGCCCCGCCCCGGTGCCGACCGAGCTGACCGTCGTGGTGCCCTGCTACAACGAGCGCGCCAACGTCGCGCCGATGGTGGCGCGGCTGGATGCCGCCCTGGCCGGCCTCGCCTGGGAGGCGGTGTTCGTGGACGACAACAGCCCCGATGGCACGGCGGACGCGGTGCGCTCCATCGCCCGCATCGACCCACGCATACGCTGCCTGCGTCGCCTGGGACGCCGCGGCCTGGCGAGTGCCGTGATCGAAGGGGCAATGGCGTCGTCGGCCGACTACGTCGCGGTGATCGACGGCGACCTGCAGCACGACGAAACGCAGTTGCCGGTGCTGCTGCAGGCGTTGCAGGCGGGCGCGGACCTCGCGGTCGGCAGCCGCCATGTGGCGGGCGGCGACTCGGCCGGGCTGTCAGGGCGTTGGCGGCACCGGGTGTCGCAGGGCGGCATACGCGTCGCGCAGGCGGTGCTGCCGGTGCCGCTGTCGGACCCGATGAGCGGCTATTTCATGCTGCGGCGCGAGCTGTTCGAGCGGCTGGCGCCCCGGCTGACCGGGGAGGGCTTCAAGATCCTGCTCGACCTCGTGCTGTCCTCGCCGGGGCCGATCCGGGTGCAGGAGGTGCCGGTGCGGTTCCACCCGCGCATCGCCGGGGAGAGCAAGCTCGACGTGCTGATTATGCTGCAGTTTGCCGGGCTGCTGATCGACAAGGCCCTCGGGAACAGGGTGCCGCTGCGCTTCATCTCGTTCGGGCTGGTCGGGCTGGTCGGCGTCGGCGTGCACCTGCTGGCGCTGCAGGCGGCGGCGTTGAGTGGGCTGGCGTTCCAGGAGGCGGAAATCGTGGCGACCCTGGTGGCTATGCTAGCCAACTTCTTTCTTAACAACGCCGTCACCTACCGTAGCGTCCGGCTACGCGGGCCGGCGCTGTGGCGCGGGCTGGCGCTGTTCGTCGCGGTCTGCGGGTTGGGGGCGGTCGCCAATATCGGCATTGCGCGCCTGCTGTATGTCACCGATGGTAACTGGACGCCCTCGGCGGTGTTCGGTGCCATGATCAGCATGGTCTGGAACTACGCAATGTCGGCCACGCTGGTTTGGGATCGGCGGTAGCTGCCCAGGCAATCCGGCTAAACTTGCTGGGCTACACTACCCGGCAGCGGCCAACCTGGGCAAAGGCTGAAACAGGCGCGCCAACGGCCGCTCAATCCCGCGATGCACAGCGACTGCAACCGCGGTACACGCACTCAGCATCAATGGCAGGGCAATGGGCAACGGCAATGGTCGCAGCACTGGGATGAGCGGATGTTGTACCAGGAGGTGCGTCAAGTACAACGCATACGAGGCGTCGCCCAACATGCGGAACCCAGGCAGCCGCATAAGGCTGCCACTCGCCTCCAATCCCAATGCTCCGGCAACAAGCAGCAGCGCCGGCAAGCCCCAGGTCAGGCAGCGCCAGTCTCCGGATGGCCCGATCCTGGCCTGCACTGCAAAGGCGATAAGCCCCACAGCCACAAGCGACGCAGACCCGAGCCTCCCAGGTAGCTTGCCATGCTGCCAAGCACGGCAAAGCCAAGCTCCGCCCAGGAACTCTAGCAGCAAGGGACCCGTGTAGACGGCTGCCGCAACGCTTTGAGGCTGCAGCCACCGACCGGCTGCCACCAA
>CAXTFY010000377.1:0-5246 GCA_964243265.1 uncultured Acetobacteraceae bacterium
CGGCCAACGCTGGTCGGAACGACGCGTGCTGACGGGTAAGATTGACCGTAAGTAGGAATCTGCAGAAGACGTTTGGATCTGGAGCGATCACTACTATATCATCGATCTCCCGGAGGTGGCGGGCGTTGGAAGGTCGGCGATGGCAGCGGAAGCAAACAATGGCCTAAAGCGATCCCGCGGCCGGCCAAGAAAGTTCGATCGCGCTGTTGCCCTTCATCAGGCGATGAGGCTTTTTTGGGAGCGCGGCTACGAAGGCACGTCATTCGACGACCTGATCACTGCCATGGGCATCAGCCCGTCCAGCTTCTATAACTCGTTTGGCAGCAAGGAGCAGTTGCACCGGGAGGCTGCGGAAGCCTTCATGGCGCGGTCCGGCGAATGGTTCGCGGGCGCGCTCGGCGCCGCCACGGATACTAAAACGGCATTCCACCAGATCCTCGACACGGCCGCGCGTGAGGCCACCCTGGACGACATGCCCGCGGGTTGCATGATCTCGCTGGCCGGCACGCACGGCCCGCCGGAACTCGCCGCCATGCGGGACCGGATGGTCGGCTATCGCGGCGGCGCGCAGTCGGCCATGGCCGATCGCATCCGCCGAGGCATCGACGAGGGCGACGTGCCGAGGAATACGAATGCCGAGGCGCTGGCAGCGTTCTACAGCGCGTTGCTCCGCGGCATGGTGGTCCAGGCCCGCGACGGGGCAACCCGCACGCGTCTGCTGGAGATCGCCGAAGTCGGCATGCGCGCTTGGCCCGCGGCACCGGATGGGCCCGTATCCGCCAAGCCGCCGCGGCAGCGGGCGAGGCCTGTCACTTCGAACGTCGTCTCGCCGACACTTTGAAAAGTCGCCGGATGGGTGAACCCCCTGCTGCGCTGAGGCAAGAACCCTGACGCGTAATTGTTATCGTCGCTCCAGAAATACTCTTGATTGCCGATCCATGCCGCTCCACTTGGGACATTACTGGAGCGAAACCTCCAATTTACCTGATCAGGAGAGTGCCGTCATGGCAAGGTTCACAGACAAGGTCGCCGTCATCACTGGTGCCTCCAAGGGCATCGGCGCGGGGATCGCGAAGCGGTTCGCGGCGGAGGGCGCCACCGTCGTCGTCAACTATGCGACGAGCAAGGACGGGGCGGATCGGGTCGTCGGCGAGATCGTGCAGGCCGGCGGCAAGGCGATCGCCATCGGCGGGAGCGTGGCCAACGAGGGCGATGTGACCCGGCTGTTCGAGGAGATCGGCATGGCCGTCGGCCGGGTGGATGTGCTTGTCAATAATGCAGGCGTTTATGCCTTCGGGCCGACCGAGAGTTTCACGGTTGCGGAGTTCAGCCGGCACTTCGACACCAACGTGCTAGGCTTGCTGCTGGCGACCAAGGCGTCGCTGAAGCTGTTCCCGGCGGCCGGTGGTAGCATCGTCAACATCAGCTCCGTCGTCAGCACCTGGGCACCCCCTGAGGCTGCGATCTACGTCGGCACGAAAGGCGCAGTCGACGCGATCACCCGGTCGCTCGCGAAGGAACTCGCGCCCCGCAAGATCCGGGTGAACGGCATCAATGCCGGTTTCGTCATCACCGAAGGAACGCGTTCCGGCGGCTTGGCGGGCGGCGAGTTCGAGGAAACGACGGTCGCGGCCATGCCGCTCGGACGTGCGGGCCAACCCGAGGACATCGCGGCTGCGGTCGCCTTCTTCGCCTCCGAAGATGCGAGCTGGATCACGGGCGAGCTGCTGCGCGTCGCGGGCGGCAGCGGGATGTAGTCGCAACCGGGCATGCGGCAGGCATGTCCGGCCTTTCCAATAACAACAAGAAGAGCGACGATCCATGACAAGAATTTCGACTGAGCTCGCTCCGGACACGTCTGTCCCGATCAGCTATCCCAACGGGCAGCCTAAGCCTGATGATGTCACGCCCTTCCGCGTCGGGATCGACCCGCAAGCCATCCACGACTTGACGGCGCGACTGACAGCGACCCGGTGGCCAACGGCGGAGACCGTCGGCGACTGGAGCCAGGGTGTCCCCTTGGCGGAGGCCCAGCGCCTCATCGACTATTGGGCGAACACCTACGACATGGGCCGGGTGCAGCGGCGGCTAAACGCCTATCCACAGTTCCGCACCGAAATCGATGGACTCGGCATCCACTTCCTCCACGTCCGCTCCAAGCATCCGGACGCCTTGCCGATCATCTTCTCCCATGGCTGGCCGGGCTCGATCCTCGAGTTCCTGGACCTGATTGATCCCCTGGTGGACCCGACCGCGCACGGCGGCCGGGCCGAGGACGCCTTCCACGTGGTCATCCCGTCGCAGCCGGGCTTCGGATTCTCCGACAAGCCGACGGACCGGTGGAATGCGACGCGGACGGCGAAGGCGTGGGGCGTCCTGATGACGCGGCTCGGCTACGACCGCTGGGTGGCGCAGGGCGGCGACTGGGGTGCCACGGTCACCGGCTTCCTGGGGCAGCTGAACACGCCCGGCCTTGCCGCCATCCACCTGAATTGGCAGTTCGTCTTTCCACAAATTATGCCCGCGCAGTTGTCGCCGGACGAGGCGCGCGCCGTGGAACAAGCCAAAAACTTCCAAACTGTCGAAGGTGGCTACTACCTCGAACAGGTCACGAAGCCGCAGACCGTCGGTTACGCCCTCGCTGACTCACCGGTGGGTCAAGCGACCTGGATCTATCAGATCTTCCACGCCTTCACCGACAACCGCGAGAACCCGCTCGGTGGTCTGACATCCGACCAGATCCTCGATAACATTACGCTCTACTGGTTCACCAACACGGCGGTGTCCTCCGCGCGAATCTACGCGGACAACAACGGCGGCAGCCTGTCCCAGGGCGTGATCGAGACGCCGGTGGCGGTCACGATCTTTCCCAAGGAAATCTATCAGGCGCCAAGGAGCTGGGCGGAACGCGATTACCCCAACCTGATCTACTGGAACGAGGTGGCGAAGGGCGGGCACTTCGCCGCGTTCGAACAGCCGCAGGTTTTCGTCGGCGAGATGCGGCGCGCTTTCGAAACGCTCCGCAGAACCTAAGGCCATCCGCTCCGGACGCGCGGGCCATACGCCGCGCGTCTCACTCTATTCGAAGGAAGCCAGCTTTGGACCAAGTCCACGATGCCGCACACCACACTCCTGCCAGCGCCATGATCACCGCGGGCGGGAATCAGGATGGCGACCGGCTTCGGGGCTGGCTCGCGGTCGCCTCGCTCGCCTTCGGCACGTTCACGATGGTTACTAGCGAATTCTTGCCAATCGGCCTTCTGCCGATGATCGCCCGAGACCTTCATGCCAGCGATGGAGCGGCAGGTCTGATGGTGACGATCCCTGGCTTGGTTGCTGCCGTGGCTGCACCGGCCCTTGTCGTTGCCTCGGGAACGCTGGACCGCCGGACCTTGCTGTGGTTGCTGACCGCGCTGCTGGTCATCTCCAACCTCGTTGTCGCCTCTGCTCCCAGCCTGCCTGTCCTGCTCCTGGGTCGGCTTCTTCTCGGCATCTGCGTCGGTGGCTTCTGGGGGTTCGGGGCCGCTCTGGCGGGACGGCTCGTGGCGCCGGACTCGGGCGGACGCGCGGTGACGATCGTGTTCGCGGGTATATCCATCGGGACGGTGCTCGGCATGCCGGCAGGAACGCTGCTCGGTCACGCCATGGGCTGGCGCGCTGCGTTCGTTGTCGCCGCCGGGCTCGGCGCCGTGGTGCTGGCGACGCAAATCCTGGTGCTACCGAGACTTCCGGCAACCGTGCCATCCAAGTTGCAAGACTTGGTCAGAGTGTTCTCGATCGGTCAGGCCCGCCTGGGACTGATGTGCGTCGTCCTGGTGATCGTCGGCCATTTCATGGCCTACACCTACATCTCGGTGTTCCTCGAGCAGCGTGCCGGCGCGTCGCCCGCAATCGTATCGCTGGTTCTGCTCGCTTACGGGACGGCGGGCTTCTTCGGCAATCTTGTGGCCGGAGCCCTGGTTCAGAGAAACGTCCGGACGGTTCTGGCCGCATTCGCGCTTCTGCTTGGCGGCGCGCTTATCATGCTTTCGTTCGTGGGATCGGCACAGATCCTAGCCATGGCCGTGGTCATTGCCTGGGGCTTCGCCTTCGGAGGCATCCCGATATGCCTCCAAACCTGGATGTTCCGAGCCGCGCCGGAGCTCGTGTTGAGCACCACCGCAGTGTTCGTCTCGGTCTTTCAACTTGCCCTGGCAGGTGGCGCGCTGTTGGGCGGAGGCGTGGTCGATCACTACGGTTTGACGAGTTTGATGGCGATCGGCGGAGCTACGGCACTTGCGGCTGCCATCGCCATCCATGGCTTCGGCCAAGGCCCGGTCGAGCGAAGTGGGCATGCAACGGCGAGGACGCAGACGGGCCGCCGCAGAGGATGATAACGGCTTGACGCAGGCCGCTGTGTGTCGACAACAGCGAGCCGCGAACTTTGTCGGTTAACGTCCGCTTCTCTCAGTTAACTTCTTCAGAGCGGACCCTCCGCTTCCGGCCAGAATTGCCAAGCCGGGCAGTGCCTGCCTACGCTTCCCCAGCTGGTGCTTCCGGGGGGGCCATTTCCTCAACTGGATCGGTCGCAACCTCTGAAACTTTTGCGGTCTCCGGTGGTGGCTCCTTGGCGCGGTCCCGGGCAGCGCTCAGGTAGCCGAACACCAGCGGATCATGGCCCTCGAAAATCAGGTGGTACTCTGCACTCATGGCGGTATGGGACGCCTGGTCAACCTTGCCGAGCTTCTGGATAACCCAGCCCTCGCCCCGATCGACGGATGTGGGTGGCAGGCTGATGATGTGGCTGGGCGGGCGCTTCTCGTCACGGCCGCGGCCCGGACCACCGTGGCCCCCCTTGCCGCCGCCTTTCCGTTCGCGGCTGTTCATGTCGAACTGCGCCGGGGCGCCCGTTTTCGCCTTGGGCGTACCAGGTGTCTTAGCCATGAAGGTCTCCTACTCAGCCAGGGTGGAGCGGCCATTCCTTAGAGGACCCTGGCAGCGCCGCATATAGATTATACGGTCCCGGTGACAGCGGTGTGATAGAAAGAGAGCGTCGAGCAGAAGGTGCGGACTGCCTGCAGTGGGCTGTGGTACACGGACTTGATTGCGGCGAGAGCAGCTCTGCTGCGTTCTGATCAGCTACAACGAACGATGAGCGCTTGGCTTCGCGGAGCACGCGGTTAAGCACCTGGACGGCGAGGGCGACCTCGCCGGCGTACGGTCTCGTGGTTGACGAGGATGCCGCGCGCGGCGAGTAGCTCGTCCAC
>CAXTFY010000378.1:0-5210 GCA_964243265.1 uncultured Acetobacteraceae bacterium
TGAACCGCCAGACCATCGCGGTAGAGGTGCGGTCACATTCCTGCGCCTCGTGGGGGGCGATCCTCGTTGGCCAGCCCCGTTCGCAAGCGAAAGCACAATCCTGCGGCAAAGCGCAGGAGCAACCATGACCGCTGACGTAAAGGCCAAACCAAGCCAGTCCAATTCCGACAGCGACGCTGCGGAGGACCGGGCCTTGCTGGTGGCCATCGAGGAGCAAGGCCGTCAGACCCTGGAGCTGCTGCGCGCCCTCGTGGCCTTGCTCACCCCGAAGGAGGGCGGCCGGGAAGGCCCATCGTTGGAGGAGCTGCTCACCACGATCATCATGCAGGGCCGCGAGCAGATCGGCATCCTCAAGACCATCCAGGAGGAGCAGATCAGGTCGGCCGACGCCCTGCCGCAGGCCGTGGCGGACGCCGTCCTGGAGCAGCTCGGCGCAGCCAGGCACGCCCGCTCGTGATGAATTTCCGCAAGATCGCCGCGGCGTCCAAGGGCAAGCTGCTGCTGCGCTACTTCACCGAGAACACGCCCGAGCCGATCCACCCGCAAGGGGTGGACGCGGCTGGGCGCCAGCTCGACGAAGGCGGACGCCTGACCGCCTACTACACCGGCCGCGACAGCCGGGCGACCTGGCGCCCCGACATGCCGGCGGCCCTTGCTCAGGCTGTCGGCATCGACGCGACCCGGATGCCCCGGGATGCCGAGATGGCGCTGCTGTTCGAGGGACGCCGCGCCGACACGGGGCAAGCCTGGTCGAAGCACCCGCGCAAGCTCAGCGGCTTCGACCTGGTGTTCTCGCCGCATAAGTCGGTCACGCTCGCGGCCGAGTTCGCCGAGACGCCGGCCGAGAGCGCCGCGATCTGGAACGCCATGGACCGGGCCAACGACCGGGCGATGCGGCACGTCGCCCAGGTGCTCGGATGGGCACGCAAGGGAGCCGGCGGCGAGGACGGCGCCGATCCAGGGGCGGTCGGGTGGATCAGCTTCCGCCACCATGCCGCCCGGCCCACGCTGCAGGTCCAAGATGGGGCAGGCGGCCAGACCTACCTGATGGACAGCCCGGTCGCCGGCGACCCGCATGCCCACATCCACAACTTCCTGATGAACGTCGTCGTCACCGATGACGGAAGGATCGGCTCCCTCGACACCCGCGCCCTGACCGATGCGCGGGTGAAGGAGTTCGGCGCCTACTTCCAGGCGGTCCTGGCCGATGAGCTGCGACGGCTGGGCGCCGCCCTCGCCTACGATGCCGGAAAGCAGGCCGTCGTGCTTACCGCAATCCCAGAGGCGGTGAACAAGGGCTTCAGCAAGCGCGATACGCAGATCCTGCGCAGCGCCCGGCGCTTCGCCGAAACGCAGGGCCTGGTCTGGAACGACCTGTCGGCCGAGCGCAAGCTGGAGATCGTCGAGGAGGCCAGCGCCGAGGGGCGGCTGGGCAAGATGAAGAGCGATGAGCGCCGCATCTGGCGGGAGCAGGCCGGGGCGCTGGGCTGGGACCACAAGACGGTGATGGACGAGGTGGCGCACCCGCGGCGGACCGATGCGGAGCGGTTCGACATGGCGTACGCCTTTGCCGCCAAGGAGCTGGCCGTCGAGTTCCACACCGGCGCGGTGATCAGCCATGAGAAGCTCGGCATGTATGCCGCACGGGGACTGATCGGCAGCGGCATTGCCGGTGGCCAGGACGACATCCAGCGCGTCGTCGATCTGATCGAGCAGCGCGGCATCCAGCTCAAGGGCGAACACGTCGCACTGATCGTAGGCTTGTTCGACGGCCAGGTCAGGGTCACCAACACCGCCCAGGTCCGCATTGAGGAGAAGCTGGCGGCCCTGGCGCAAGGCATGGGCAGCGACAAGTCCGGCGCACTCCCCGCGCATGCTATCCGCCATGCGATAGAGGCGGCTGGGATCGGCTTCACGGAGGAGCAGAGGGCGGCCATTCACGCCATAGGCGCCGGCGGCGCGCTGACGCTGCTGACCGGCGTTGCCGGCGCCGGCAAGACGACCCTGTTGCAGCCCCTGGTGGCGGCGTGGCAGGCGGATACGCGGTTCAGCAGGGCCGGCCGGGAGGTGATCGGCGCTGCGATGGCCTGGCGACAGGCAGACGCGTTGCAGGACGCCGACATCAAGCGAACCTACGCCCTGTCGCCGCTGCTCAGGATGATCGAGGCAGGCGAGATCAAGCCCGACCGGAACACCGTCCTGGTGTTGGATGAGGCCAGCCAGATCGGCCCGCGGCCGATGCTCAAGCTGCTGGAGCTGCAGGCCCGCACCGGCATGACGATCAAGATGCTGGGCGACCGGGAGCAGGCCCAGGCCATCGAGGCGGGCGACACCATCGAGATCCTCCGCCGCGCGCTGCCGCCGGAAGCGATGCCGGTGCTGCTGACCACCATGCGCCAGGCCAGCCAGCGCGGCCGCGAGATCGCTGGACTGTTCCGCAAGGGGGAGGCGGAGGCGGCCCTGGCCATGAAGCGCGAGGACGGCCACGCCATGATGGTCGGTGGCGACCGCGAGCAGGTCGTGGGCCGGATCGCCGACCTGTATATCGAGCGGCGCGACGTGCTGCGGGCCAGCGGCTCCAAGCGCGGGATCTCGATCAGCACGCCGACGAACGACGACGCGGCCGAGATCAGCCTGGCGGTGCGGCAGCGCTTGCAGATGCGGGGCGAGATCGCTGCGGCCGAGGTGGTGTACAAGGCGATCGACCAGCGCGGCCAGACCTACGACCTGGCCCTCGCAGCAGGGGACAGGGTGCGGCTGTTCCGGCGCACATGGGGCGCGGTCGATGGAAAGAAGCAGGAGATCGGCAGCAACGGCGACGTGGTGGAGGTGCTCGGACAAAGCCACGACGGCCTGCGCGTGCGCGTCAAGGACGGCAGGGTCGCGGACGTCGAGTGGCGCCGGGTGGCGGATGCGGAGACAGGCCGGCTCATGCTGGGCTTCGGCCACGCCCTGACGATCGACTCGGCCCAGGGCATCACGTCGGACGAGCACATCAACGCGCTGCCCCGGGGCACGTCAGGGGTGACCGGGTTCACCGGCTACGTCGCGGAGAGCCGCAGCCGCGGCACGACCTGGACGGTGGTCGCCGAGGGCGCCGTGCTGGAAGCGGAGCGCCGGCGGCAGGCGCTGGGCGACATCACGCCGATCACCGAGGCGACGCTGTGGAAGCGGGTGGCCGAGGATATGTCGCAGAAGTCCTACAAGGCGCTTGGCATGGACCTGCTTGGCGAAGCGCGCTGGGATCGCGAGCGGGCGGTGGACGCCTTCATCGACAGTCACCATGGTATCGAGGCGGCACAGCTGCGCAACGCCGGCGCCGGTGCCAAGGTGGTGAAGCACTATCAGGCGCAAGCCGTGAACGAGGGCCTGGGACGGCACTTGGCCGGGCTGGACCATGCCCTCCAGGAGAACGGCACCCTGCTGCGCGAGACTGTGCAGGCACGGGAAGCGGCGGACCACCTGCGGGCGCTGCGCGCCGAGGCAACAGCAGCCAAGCAGAAGATCGAGGCCGCCGCTGCAGCCCGGCCCCGGTTCCCATCGCCATCACCCGGGCCAGGCATGTGAGGTTTCGCCCTTGAAGCCCGTTTTGAAAGTCATGGGGCGGGCAGTCGCTTACGGTTTGGATGGACGGCGCGGTGGAGCATGAGGCGGACCATGGCGAGAGTGACCATGGCTTCGGACACCTCTGGCAGGTGCTCGTAGTCCCGGGACAGACGGCGCCAGCGGCCAAGCCAGCCGAGTGTACGCTCGACCACCCAGCGGCGCGGCAGAAGGACAAAGCCCTTTGCTCCCCGCGGACGGCTGACGACAATCAGCACAAGGCCGAGCAGGAAGCAGGCCAGGATTGTTGGCACGCGGTTGTAGCCGCCGTCGGCGAACACGGCGCGCAGCCAGCAATACAGCGGCTTGATGCGCCCGAGCAGGCCGCCCGCGCCGTCGGCGTCCTGGATCGAGGCGGCGTGCACGACGACGCCCAGCAACAGCCCTTGCGTGTCCACGGCGATGTGCCGCTTGCGGCCCGTGACCTTCTTGGCAGCGTCGTAGCCGCGCGGACCGCCGGCTTCCGTGGTCTTCACGCTCTGGCTGTCGATCACCGCGGCTGTGGGGCTTGGCTCCCGGCCCGCGCCCTCGCGCAGCATGACCACGAGGTGGTGGCGCATGGACTCCCACACGCCCGCGTCCAGGAAGGCGCGGAAGTAGCCGTAAACGGTCGGCCACGGCAGGAACGCGGGCGGCGGCGGCAGGTGCCGCCACTGGCAACCAGTGCGCAGCACGTAGAACAAGCTGTCCAGCATGCGTCGCATGTCCGTCGTGCGCGGGCGCCCTCCGGGCTTGGCAGGCGAGATCAACGGCTGCAAGAGCCGCCATTGGTCGTCCGTCAGCGCCTGGCCAGCCCCATAGTCCCCGACCAGCGCGCGATCCTCAGGCGTCCACATACCAAGCTCCATGACGGGCAAACCGCCTGGAACGCTGCATCACCCGTCCCGGTCACACCGTCAGACCTGGACCACAACCCCTTTCAAAACGGCCTTTTTGACACTTTGGCGATCATAGGCAGCAGCTGGTACACGCATACCTGGATCAGCAAGTCACATCAGTTCTCCCAGTATCAATGACGGTGGCAGACTCTAATCAGCGCAGTCAAACTCTCCTTCCAATCATGCTTCGATCAGCCTCGGACTTGCATATGGACACCAGATGTTTACGATCTATGGTGCTGTGCAGCGTGCTATAGCCCTCGACGATCGACCATCTGTAAGTTGCAATGCACCATGATTGCTACCAGAACTCCTTGGAGAGCTTCTCGTCTTAGATGCATGGCCTGCTCTGTTAATGCCTTGCATGATATTATCAGTTCCGCAATCGCGAAATCCGATGCTGTAGTCACCAGCGCCTGTGATATTAATGGGCTGAAAGCTAACAATATTAATGGCTATGTTTAGAGAGGTTCCGACACCAAATTTAATGCAGTTCTGCCCCGCAAAGCATGAGAACCCGTCCACACGATTTTGTTTCCCGTACCCGATTTTCTGACGAATTTGCAGTCCCGTCGCAGCCGCTAAAATCGTTGGCGCCTGGAAAGAGTTGTAACCAACATGAATCTGGCGAGTGTCAAGTAGATCAATTCCAGCGCTGCCTGAGTTATCGGATCGCAATGCGATACGGTTATCATCTATGAAACCTGTGTAAAATCGGTTTAGAGCGAT
>CAXTFY010000379.1:0-5209 GCA_964243265.1 uncultured Acetobacteraceae bacterium
GGGGTCTGGGGAGCAACGGAACGTAAAACCTATGTAAGGGCTGGCTCGTCGGCGTCGCTGCCCGGCGCGGCTGGGTTTCGCAGCGGTCGGAGTTCGCCGCGCGCGACGCCGTCGGGCAGGGTGAAGGCGTAGCGGCCGAGCATGTTGATGTGCTCGAAGCCGAGCGGCGACAGCCGCGCCACGTCCTCCTCGCGCACGTCGAAGCCCTCGGCGCGGAGCTGGTTCAGCGCCGCGTCCATGTAGATCGTGTTCCAGAGCACGATGACGTTGACTACCAAACCGAGTGCTCCGAGTTGGTCTTCCTGGCCCTCGCGGTAGCGCTGCCGCAGCTCGCCACGTTTGCCGTGGAACACGGCGCGGGCGAGCTGGTGCCGGCCCTCGCCACGGTTCAATTGGACCAGGATGCGGCGCCGGTACGCCTCGTCGTCGATGTAGGACAACAAGTAGAGGCTCTTCACCACGCGGCCCCATTCCTCCAGGGCGCGGGCCAGCCTGGTCGGGCGGTCGTTGGTTTGCAGGGTTCGGATCAGCCCGGCGGCCTGCACGGTGCCGAGCTTGAGGGAGCCGGCCAGGCGCAGCAGGTCGTCCCAGTTCTGGACGACGAGCGGCATTTTGGCCCGGTGCCGCGCCAGGCCGTCCAGGACGCCGTAATCGGCCTTGGGGTCCACGCGCCAGAAGCGCGTCCCGCCGATGTCGGCGAGCCTCGGGCTGAACTGGAAGCCAAGCAGATGGAAAATCCCAAACATAACGTCGGTGTAGGCGCCGGTATCTGTCATTACCTCTGTGGGCTGGAGTGCGGTCTCCTGCTCCAGCAGCACGGACAGCAGCGCCAGGCTGTCGCGCAAGGTGCCGGGCACGACGATGCCGCCCAGGCCGGTGAACTGGTCGGACGTCAGGTTATAGTAGGTGACGCCGCGCTCTTGCCCGAAGTAGCGCGGGTTCGGCCCGGAGTGGATCGTCCGCACGGGCACGACGAAGCGCAGCCCGTCCGCGGATGCCACGTCGCCGCCGCCCCATGCGCGGGCGAGCGGGATGGCGGCCTGGGCTGCGACCAGGGTGGCATTGGAGCGGACGAGCGTGTCCGCCCGGATGTAGTTCTGCCGCACCCAGCTCAGCCGCGAGCGGCGCAGCGCCGGGCTGTCCAGCCGGATCAGCGGCTCCAATCCGGTGTTGCAGGCTTCGGCCAGCAAGACGGCACAGATGCTGGTGGCCAGGTCGCCTGCGCGGGCGCCGCGCTCGCTGGCATGGGTGAACCCGGCAGCAAAGCCGGTGCGGGCGTGCATCTCCAGCAGGATTTCGGGCAGGTCGACCCGCGGCATCCGCGCCGCGGCGGCAGCCCGGAGCGCGACCAGGCTGGCTGGCTCGTCCAGTTTGTCGAGGGCGGATAGGGACAGTGCCGCCGTGCCGTCCGCCACCGTCTCGATCCGCACGCTGGCGTTTCCGGGCAACCGGGCGGCGGTGGCGCGGTAGGCGGCGTCCAGGCGCCCGGCCATGCGCGCCACCTCTTCGGGGCCGGACGCGGACACGCCGAGCGACCGGCACATGGCGGGGCGGGCCGACTCCCAGGCGGCGCCGTCCAGCAGCCCCGCGCGGGGGTCGGCGTAGCGCAAGCTGGGTGAGGCGAAGAGGTCGCGCCGGCGCAGGGCGGCGCGCATCCGGTCCACCACGCACAGGGTCCAGGCTTTCTGGTCCACGGCGCCGTCGCGGACCACGCGCCCCAGCCAGCCCGGCGGCACGAACTCGACTGGCAGCGTGGCCGGGCTGCTATTGCCCTTTCGCAGGTGGTGCAGGGCGGCCAGCAGGGGCTTGGCGGCCGGCGCGGCACCGAGCTGGGCGACGCGCGCCAGACCCGGCAGGAACCGGCGGACGCGGCTGTGCTGCGCCAACAGCTCGTCGAAGTAGGGGTCGTCCGGCGGCCGAGCCAGCGCGTCCACCCGCGCCATCGCCGCCTCGATCACCTCGCGCGGCACGGCGGCGAACGCCGCCTCGCGCGGGTCACCCTCGCCCTGCTCCAGCAGCACGCCCCAGCCCTGGCGCAGGGTCAGCGCCGCGGCGTCCAGGTCGCGCAGGCCCCGCATCCGCGCCTCGCGGCCAGCCTTTTGGGCGTCGGTGAAGATGTTCGTCACCACGATGTCAAACAGGTCCAGCACGTCGTCCTGCGCCGTGGCCTCCAGCGTGCGAATGAAGGCGATCAGGGTCGCCAGGCGCCGGTCGTCCGGCAGGCGGGCGACCGCCGACGCTTTTGCCGCCTCAGCAAACCGCGCCAGGGCCAGCACGCGCGTGCGCGGCAGCCGGTCCGTGCGGGGCAGCCCGGCCGCCAGCAGCCGCACCTCGTCGAGCCTGGCCACAGCGCGGGCCAGCTCCGCCGTGCTCTGCAGCACCGGGCCGTCGCGCAGGCGGTCCAGCGGACTTTGCCGCCTTCCGTCAGGCGTCACGAGCAATGCCTCCAACCGCTCCGTCTGGTCGGTCGTGATACCGGCCAGCATCTGCCGCCACAGCCGCTGCGCCGCCCTGGCGCGCACGCGGGCGATGCTGCGCTCCAGCGTGGTCACGCCGGGCAGCAGCACCTTGTGGGCGATCAACCAGGCGGTGGCGCGGTCGAACAGGGCGCTGGGCCGGTCCGAGCCAGTCCAGCACAAGGCGTAGAGCCAGCGGTTGAGCCGGAACTGCACGAAAGGTTCGGAGAAGGCGCGGTAGCCGTACCGGTCCCGGATCTCGGCCGGGTGGTTCCAGCGCCACTCACTGCCCGCGTATTCCGCCAGCAGGCCGGCGGCCTGGATGCCAAGCTGGCCGGCCATGAACGCGACGGCCTGGGCCGGCACCTCCGCGGGCTGCTCCAGGAAGGTGCCCAGGAACCGGACGGTGCCGAGCTGGACGGCGAAGCCCAGCCGCATGTGCGCGCCGCGGCGGCCGGCGACGAAGGCGCGGTCGGCGTCGTCGAGGTGGAAGTAGCGGGCGAGCTGCTCGGGGGCGGGTTCGCCGGCGTACCGGCCGTAGCGCCGTTCCTGCTCCTCGTTCAGGAAGGAAACGGGCATTCCAGCTACTTTCCGGATGCCACGGTCCCCGGACCCGACCAGCCCGCGCGGGCAAGGGTCTCGATCAGCGTGGTGCGCTTGGCACCGAAGGTCCGGCAGACCGCGGCCTTGGTGGCACCGTCGTTCAGCGCGGCGATGATCGCCTCCAACTTCTCGGGGCCGATCTCAGGTGGCCTACCGCCGCGGCGGCCCCGCCGCTTGGCGGCGGCGAGGCCGGCGCGGACCCGCTCCTGGGTCAGGGCACGCTCATACTGGGCTAGGGCGCCGAAGAGGGAGAACAGCAGCTCGCCATGCGGCGTGGTGGTGTCCATCTGTTCGGTCAGGCTGCGGAAAGCGACGCCGCGCTCTCGCAGCCCGGTGACGATGCTGAGCAGGTGCGGCAAGCTGCGGCCAAGCCGGTCCAGCTTCCAGACAATCAGGCAGTCGCCTTGCCGGGCGAAGTCGAGGGCTTTCGCGAGGCCGGGCCGGTCGGCGCGGGCGCCGCTGGCCTTGTCCTCGTAGAGGTGGCGGTCATCAACGCCGGCGGCGAGCAGCGCGTCGCGCTGCAACGCCGTGGTCTGGCGGTCGCCTTCGGACGAGACGCGCATGTAGCCGACCAGCATGTGCGGGAAACCTTCAATCCAGGGTTCCCGTACAGTGCCGCAATCCGACACCGTTTGCCGCACAGAAAACGAGGGGTTTGACGAGGTGCCCCACAGCCCACCCAGGCGCTGACGCCAATCACATGTTTTCCGGCTGCTGTTTAAACAGCTAGGGTCGTGAAGGAACCCACCCCAACACTCAGTTGCTAGGACCCGCCCGCTTCGCCAGCACCGCGCTTTCTCGTTTGAGAGGACGGCTTGTGGGGCATGCTTCCTGCGCGAAGCCGTGCAGGGCGTTGATCAGGCTGTCTGGCATCTGGCGGTAGAAGATGAACTGCCCACGGCGCTCGCCTTCCACCAGCCCAGCCGCCTAGAGGATAGACAGTTGCTGGGAGATGGACGCCTTGGACATATCGAAGCGCGAGGCGATCTCGCCTGCGTTGAGCTCGGCATGAGAGAGGTAGGCCAGATCTGACGCCGGACGGACGATGCCAGGGCTTCAAAGACGCGCTGCATGTTGGGATGTTTAGGTGATAAGCTAATCATTGACAAGCTTAGCCCTTCGTTATTTAGTATATTTCCTAAACACCGAAAAGCTCCGGCTATGGCAGAAGCGTTCCGATGCACCTCAACCACCCGCATGATCGCTGACGCGAACACGTCAGCAGCTGATGGTCACCTGGCATGGGCGCCAGCCAAGTCACTCTGGATCGGTGGAATGTTGGCTGTGGCCCTGCTTCTAGGCCCCGTTTTTGTCACACCCGGAGCAGTCGCACTGTTCGCGGTGACGACGATCGTCACACTCTGCGCGGGACACTCGGTCGGGATGCACCGGTTGCTGGTGCACCGCAGTTTCTCGGCCAAGCCCTGGGTCGAATACGTCCTGGTCTACCTGGGAACCCTCGTCGGGATGGCTGGCCCTGCGGGCATGGTGCGCCTTCATGACATGCGCGATTGGGCGCAGCGGCAGTCCGCCTGTCACGACCTGCACGCCAACCGACTGCCGATGCTGCGCGACGCGGTGCTGCAGATGCACGCACGCCTCATCCTCGCTCATCCCCCTCGGTTCATCGTGGAGCCGCGGATCACGGGTGACAGGGTGTTTCGCTGGCTGGAAGCAAGCTGGATGCTGCAGCAATTGCCATGGGCGGCGCTGTTCTTCGTGATAGGCGGACTGCCGTGGGTGGTTTGGGGCATCCCAGTCCGGATCGCCGTGTCGCTGACTGGGCACTGGCTCGTCGTGCACCTGACCCACCGTCATGGTCCACAGGGCTGGGTGGTTGATGGTGAGTCGGTGCAAGGGCACGACCTGCCGGCAGCAGCCTGGCTCACCTTTGGTGAGGCTTGGCACTCAACCCACCATGCATGGCCAGACTCGGCGCGCCTCGGAACGGAACCGGGTCAAGCCGACCCTGGCTGGTGGCTGCTGCGCGGTTTGGAGCGCTTGGGCCTTGTCTGGGATTTGAAGCAACCTGGCCTCCTGCAGCCGCGGCCCGGCGTTCGGAAACTGAGGGAGACAACTGCGCCTTAGCTCAGTCATCGCTCAAAGCGAGAGCTTACATAGGTTTTCCGTTCCGTTGCTCCTCAGACCCC
>CAXTFY010000380.1:0-5170 GCA_964243265.1 uncultured Acetobacteraceae bacterium
GGAGCTGCGGCAGCAGCTTGGCACCTACGACGTTCAGCTTCGCCAGTTGGCGCAGGACGACGTCACCCTGCGCGACTACGACCGCCACATCGCCGATCTGGAACAATCGACAACGACCACCCGCCAGCGTCTGGCCGACGCCCGCTACGCCGACGACCTCGACCGCGCCGAGGTTGGGAGCGTCAAGGTGGTGCAGGCCCCGACGACGTCGGATCGCCCGGTGTGGCCGGACAAGCGCCTGATCGCTTCGGCCGGCGTCGTCGCCGGGATGGTTGCCAGCGCCTTCACCCTGCTTTTGGCGCTCACGTTCGGCAATCACTGCCTGACCGCCGAGACGATCGAACGGCTGCTGGACGTGCCCGTTCTGGCAGTCCTGCCGCGGTCCAAGCTGCCCAGGTCGCTCGGGCTGGCTGCCGGCCCGCTGCTGCAGGGCCAGGCTCGATCAAGCTCCATCTCATGAGCCCGGCCTGGTACGTGCGCCGCCTGCGCACCATGGGCGCGATCGAGATCGCCTGGCGCCTCCGCAACACCGTCCTTCAGGGCCTCTGGCGGGTGCGTGCCGGGACGGCCTGGCGCGCAACAGGCGCCCGGCCGTGCTGGGCCGGCGGGCAGGTGCCCATGGTGACCGCGCCGGGGCCGGACATGCAGCGGCTCGTGGTGGCCACTGCCGAGCAAGTGGTGGCCGACGGCTGCTGGCCGGTGTTCGGCACGCAGGCCGACCTGGCCGGTGACGACCCCGATTGGTTCCGCGACCCCAAAACCGGCCTCCGGGCGCCGGCACGTCAGTATGCGTTCCGGATCGCCTACCGCGACGAGACCGCGGTCGGCAACGTCAAGCATGTCTGGGAGGTGTCGCGGCTCCAGCACTTGACCGTGCTGGCGGCAGCCTATCACGTGTCCGGCGACGAGCGTTTCGCGCGCCGGGCGCTGGACCATCTCCGCTCCTGGTGCCTGGCCAATCCGCCGCTGCTCGGCATCCACTGGACCAGCGGCATCGAGATCGGACTGCGGCTGCTGACCTGGACATGGTGCCGCCGCCTGCTCGACCGCCTGCCAGGCGTCGCCGGGCGCTTCGAGGGCGACCCGCTGGTCCGCCGTCAACTGCACGCCCACCAGTCATGGCTCGCGACGTTCCACAGCCGCGGCACGTCGGCCAACAACCATCTCGTCGCCGAGCTGGCGGGCCTGCTCGCGGCCAGCCGTTCCCTGCCGATCTTTCCCGAGAGCGGTCGTTGGTCGGCGCTGGCGGCAACTGGGCTTGAGCGCGAGATCGGCCGCCAGACCTTTGCCGACGGCCTCAACCGCGAGATGGCCGGCGAGTACCACGTCTTCGCCGCCGAACTGTTCCTGGTTGCCGGGGTCGAGGCCGACATCGCCGGACCGGCGCTGAGCCGCGAGTACTGGCGCGACCTCGGCCGGATGCTGGATGCCCTCGCAGCGACGGTGGATGCTCGCTCAGCCGGCGCGCGTCAGGGCGATGGCGACGGCGGCCGGGCGCTGCGGTTCGGTGAACCCGGCAAAGGGATCGCGACCGTACTGGGTGCCGGCGCCCAGGCCCTGGGCCGCCCGGCCTGGTGGCCGGCCGAGCACGTTGATCTTGGAGCGGTGCTGCTTGGCAGCATGGCCGCAGATCATCGAACCGCCCGGACCGCACCGGGCGTCCGGCCCAGCGCCTTCCCCGCCGCAGGCATGTCCATCCTGCGCGACCTGGCGCCAGGCCCGGACGAACTCTGGTGCCGGTTCGACCACGGCCCGCACGGCTTCCTCGCGACCGCCGCGCATGCCCATGCCGACGCGTTGTCGTTCGAGCTGCGCTGCGGCGGGCAGGAAATCCTGGTTGATCCTGGAACCTACTGCTATCACGGCGAGACGGCGTGGCGGGACTACTTCCGGTCCACCCTCGCCCACAACACGCTCGAACTCGGGGGCAGGGGCCAGGCCGAGCCAGCCGGGCCGTTCCTGTGGGCCAGCCGGGCGGACGCGGAGCTGATCGAGGCGGCAGGGCTGCAGGCCGGCGGCGTGGCGCTCGCCGAGGCCCGCCACGACGGTTACGCCGCGCCCACCTACCGGCGGCTGCGGCTCGACCGGGCGGCCCGCAGCCTCGAGGTGCTCGACTGGACCGGCGGCGGCACCCCGGTCGATGCCCGGCTGACCTACCACCTGCATCCCTCGATCGAGTGCCGCCTGCAGGGGGCCTGCATGCAGCTCGCCTGGGTCGCGCCGGGGGGGCGCCGTCAGGCCGTCATCGTCCTGCCCCCGGAACTGTCGTGGTCGGCGCACCAGGGCGAGACCGAACCGGTCCTGGGCTGGTACTCCGCCGGCTTCGGCGTGAAGCAGCCGACCGTCACGCTGGTCGGCCGCGGCCGTATTGCGCCGGGCCAGAAGCTCAGGACGCGCGTCGCGTTCGCCCAGGCGGCCACCAGCCAGGCAATGCCGGTGCAACAGGCCGAGGCGGTTTAGCGGAGGGAATGGGCCATGACGACACAGCGACCCCTCGGCGCCGGCCGGGTGTTGATCGTGGTGCAGAACCTGCCGGTCCCATTCGACCGCCGGGTCTGGCTGGAGGCGACGACGCTGACGCAGGCCGGCTACGGCGTCAGCGTCATCTGTCCGAAGATGAAGGGGCTGGTCGCCGGGTTCGAGACGATCGACGGGATCGACATCTACCGCTACGGCTTGCCGGTCGATGCGCAGGGCGTGCTGGGCTTCGTCGCCGAGTTCTGCTGGTGCTTCGCCATGGTCGCCTGGTTGAGCCTGCGGGTCGCCTGGTTCGGGCGCGGCTTCGACGTGCTGCATGCCTGCAACCCGCCGGAGATCTACTGGCCACTCGGGGCGTTCTGGCGCCTGTTCGGCAAGGTGTTCGTGTTCGATCATCACGACCTCTCGCCGGAGATGTTCGCGGCCAAGTTCACAGGCGGGGAGGGCCGCTTGCTGTTCCGTGCGCTGCTGTTCCTGGAGCGCATGACGTTCCGCGTCGCCCAGGTGGTGATCACCACCAACGACAGCCACAAGGCCCTGGCCATCTCGCGTGGCGGCAAGCGCGACAGTGACGTGTATGTGGTGCGCTCCGGCCCCGACATGTCCAGGTTCCAGGTGCGCGAGCGTTCGCGGCAGTGGTCGCAGGGCAAGCCGTTCCTGGTCGCCTACCTCGGCGAAATCTGCAAGCAGGATGGCGTCGATCACCTAGTGCGCGCCATGCGTATCCTGCGCGATGAACTCGGCCGCGGCGACGTGCAATGCGTGGTGATGGGCGGCGGCCCACACCAACCCGCCATCGCCCGTTACGCCCGGGAGCAAGGGGTGGGTGATTGCTGCAGCTTCCTCGGCCGCGTCAGCGACGACACGCTCTGTGAGGTGCTGTCCTCCGCCGACCTGGGCATCGACCCCGATCCGAAGAACCCGTGGTCGGACCAGAGCACGATGAACAAGGTCGTCGAGTACATGTTCTTCGGGTTGCCGGTCGTTGCCTACGACCTGCGCGAGACGCGGGTTTCGGCGGGCGACGCCGGCCTCTATGTCGAATCCAACAGCGAGCGGGCGTTGGCCGAAGGCATCGCATGGCTGCTCGACGACGCGGTTGCGCGTGTCCGGATGGGCCGGGCCGGGGCGGCCCGCGTCAGGGACCAGCTCGCCTGGTCGTACTCCGTCCCGCCGTTGCTCGCCGCTTACAAGCAGGCTTTCGCGCTGTCCGGCCGCCGCGCCGCGACCCGGTCCGGCGTGCCCGAGGCCCAGCGCGGCCCGGCGGGCATCTGACCATGCGCGCCATCCCCATCGCGACCTGGCCCTAGCGGCCGTGCTGGTCCGCAACAGCGTGATCTTCGTCGCCAGCCGCGCAGTGCCGGGGCTGCTCGGCTTTGCGACTGCGCTGCTGCTGCCCTGGTTCCTCTCCCCCGAGAGCTACGGGCTTTATGGCATGGGCCTGGCGATCGTCATGGTGGCCAACAACCTGCTCTACGAGTGGCTCGGCGCCTGCCTGCTGCGCTGGCATGAGACCCACCGGGACGAACCCGCCTTCCTGCCGACCATGCTGACGCTGTTCGCTGGCATCAGCCTGCTCATGGCCATGTTGGTGCTTGCGGTCGCCGCGACCGGACTGCTTGGCGGCTACGCGCGGCTGGCCTGCATCCTGGTGTTCGGCACGGTCGCCTATGGCGGGTTCGAGTTCGCCTCGCGGTTCCAGGTCTCGCGATCAGATCCGGTCGGTTTCTTGCGAATGACGGTGTCGCGCAACCTCATGATCCTGGGCGGCAGCCTGCTGGTGGCGCACCTGACCCACTCGGCCGAGGCTACCTTGCTGATCAGCTTCGCCGCCATGGCAGCGGCCGCCTGCCTGGTCGGGGCGTTGCCCAGGACCCGGGGCGAGGGACGGTTCGACCGGGCGCTGGCTTGGGAATTCGCCGCCTATGGCACCCCGGTGGGCCTGGTGATGATCTTCTCCAGCCTCGCATCGACCGCGACGCCGATCCTGATCGGCGCGCTGGCGGGCTACCAGGCGGTGGGGGCGTTCACCATCGGCTACACGATCGTCCAAAGCACCCTGGGCGTGATCTCCACCGGCATTTCCTCGGCCAGCTACCCGGCCGCGGTCCGTGCCGTCGAGCGCGGCGACCCAGCGCTGGCGCAGGCGACGCTCGCCCGCACCTACACCATCCTGCTCGCCGCGCTGTTGCCGGCGGGGATCGGCCTGGCAATGGTCGCGCCGGGCATCGCCGAGGCGTTCGTAGCGCCGCACTACCGCGACGCCGTGCGGCAAACGATGCCCTGGCTGGCAGCGGGCGCGGTCCTGATGGGGCTGCGGGCGATGTACGTGGACTACGCGTTCTATCTCGGCAAGCGGACGTGGCTGCTGGTGCAGATCATCGGCGGCGCAGCGGTGGTCAACGTGCTCGCCGGCGTGGCGCTGATCCCTGTCTGGCGGGAACTCGGCGCCGCGGTGGCCGTGTGCTGCGCCTTTGCGACCGCGCTCGTGCATGCGGTGCTCATTGCCGGCCGCGCCTTCCCCATGCCGTTCCCCCGGCGCGAGACGGGCATCGTCGTAGCGGCGACGCTCGCGATGGCTGTCGTGCTGGCACTGCTGCCGGCCACGGCCCACGGCTTGTTCGGCCTGGCGCAGCAGGTGCTGGCCGGGGTCGCCACGTACGTCGTCACGTTGCTGGCGCTTGACGCGCTG
>CAXTFY010000381.1:0-5164 GCA_964243265.1 uncultured Acetobacteraceae bacterium
GGGCGGATGCTGATCCCGATCGGGCAGCCGTTCAAGCGCGGCCAGTTGCTGTACGTCTACACCAAGGACGACGAGGGCAAGGTGCACTCCAAGAAGGACGTGGGCGTGTTCTTCATCCCGATGACCGGGGCGATGATGAAGCTGGCCAAGCCCGGCGGCCCCGCTGCTGCGATACCGGCCGGGGCCGCCGGCGAGTAACCGCGCCTCCCCCCCAAGCCTGGTTTCCCTGCCTCGCTTAGCCCCCTCTCCCCCCGGGAGAGGGCCGGGGGCAGGGAAGCGGCAAGGACCAACCCCCATCGAAAACGGGCACACCCTCCGCCCTTCGCAGGATGTGCCCTTATAACCTCCCTCACCCCACCCCGCCCCCGTCGGGAAAGCGGGGCAGCAGCCTACAACTCGATCATTGCTTGTCCCACCCATGGGTCTGCAGCACCTGCATCACCCGCGCCTGCATCTCCGGCTGCATCGATGCCATCCACTGCGTCGTCCCCGCCAACTGCAACTGCGCCAGTTGCGGCTGCAGCTTGATGATGTGCTGCCCGGCCGGGGTGTCATAGAACGCGATCCCCGCCTTCAGGTCATCGGCGCTCAACACCGACGCATAGTTCTTCGCCATGATCGCCAGGTAATCGTCGAAGTGCTTGTCCACCAACGGCAGGATCGCTTCCTGTACGACGGCCTGGGCGCGGTCAGGCTGGGTGATGCCGATCTGCTGCATCATCCCGATCATCGGCGCACGCATCGCCGCCAGGGTCGAGGCCCGGTCCACGTTGGTCCTGCCAAGGAACTCGCGCGCCAGCTTGATCTGATCGGCGCTCGGTTCAGCCGCCGCCTGGGCGTGGCTGCTGCTGATCGGAAGCGTCACGACCGGAACCACGACGGTCAGCGCCATAACCATGGCGCGGGTACGGTTGGTAAGCATAGCCTCATCCCTTCTTATGCGACGGTCCTCGCCCGGCAGCCGCCCTGCTGCCGCCCTCCAACCATAACGCCAAGGCGTCCGGACTCAACCGGCCAGCCCAGCCCACCAGCCACCCTATCCCGCCGCCAACGTCCGCAGCGCCGGGCCGCGGTCGAACAGCCGCAGCAGCGTCCGCACCGCCTCGCCCCGTGCCGACTGCAACCGCGGATCGCGGTCCAGCAGCAGCGCCGCATCCCGGCTCGCCATGTGCAGCAGCCCTTCATGCTGCACCGGGTCGGCCAGCTTGAACCCCGGCAGCCCCGACTGCCGCTTCCCCAGCAGGTCGCCGCCGCCGCGGATGCGAAAGTCCTCGTCGGCGATCAGGAACCCGTCCTCGGTATCCTTCAGCAGCGTCAGCCGCCGCCGCATCGTCTCCGTCAGCCCGTCGTCATGCAGCAGCAGGCAGTAGCTCTGCGCCGCCCCCCGGCCCACCCGACCGCGCAATTGGTGCAGTTGCGCCAGGCCGAACCGCTCGGCGTGCTCGATCAGCATGATGCTGGCCTCCGGCACGTCCACGCCGACCTCCACCACAGTCGTCGCCACCAGCAGCCGCGTCGTCCCCGCGGCAAAGGCCGCCAGCGCGGCGTCGCGTACCCCCGGGTCCTGCTGGCCATGCGCCAGGCCAACCAGGTCGCCGAACCGCCCATGCAGGTCCGCGAACCGCGCCTCCGCCGCCGCCAGGTCGGTCAATTCGCTTTCGGACACCATCGGGCATACCCAGTACGCCCGCTCCCCCCGCCCCAACGCCCGGCCAATCCCATCCGTAACTTCCGCCAGCGTGGCCAACGAATGCACCGACGTGCGGATCGGCTGCCGCCCCGCCGGCTTCTCGATCAGCCGGCTGACCTCCATGCGCCCCCACTGCGTCAGCAGCAGCGTCCGCGGAATCGGCGTCGCGGTCATCACCAGCACGTCGGTCCGCTCCCCCTTGCCCCCCAGCAGCAGCCGCTGATCGACGCCGAACCGGTGCTGCTCATCAATGACGGCCAGCGCCAGGTCCTGGTACTGCACCGCATCCTGGAACAGCGCATGAGTGCCCACCACCAGCTTCACCCGGCCGTTGGCGATCCCGATCAGCGCATTGCGCCGCGCGATGCCCTTTACCGAGCCGGTCAGCAACTCCACCGGCACCGGCGATAGCCGGCACAACGTGCGGTAATGCTGCTTGGCCAGCACCTCGGTCGGCGCCATCAGGGCCGCCTGGCCGCCCCCCTCCACCGCCCGCAGCATGGCCAGCAGCGCAACCAGCGTTTTGCCCGACCCCACATCGCCCTGCAGCAGCCGCAGCATCCGCCGCGGCGCGGCCAGGTCGGCGTCGATCTCCGCCAGCGCCTGCACCTGCGACCGCGTGGGCACGAACCCAAACCGCTCCAGCGTCCCCTGCCGCAGGTGGCCATCGCCCACCAGCGCACGCCCCGGGCGCACCCGCTCCAACTGCCGCATCCACGCCATCGCCACCTGATGGGCAAGCAGCTCGTCATACGCCAGCCGCCGCCGGGCCAACTCAACCGGCAGGGTCTCCGGCGCTTGCACCGCCTGCAAGGCGGCTCGAAACCCCGGCCAGCCCTCGCGCCGCATCAGGGAGGCGTCATGCCACTCCGGCAACTCCCCCACCTGCTCCAGCGCGTGCCGCATGGCGGTCCGCACCTGGCCCGGGAACAGCCCGGCGGTCATCGGCCACACCGGCTCAATCCCCGGCACCATGAACGCATGGGCGGCCGGGATCACGTGATCCGGCTTCGGCATCGTCAGCCGGTCGCCGAACGACTCCAGCTTGCCCGACACCACCAGCCGTGCCCCGGGCTGGATGGCCCGCGGCGGCGGCCGGCCAAAGTAAACCAGCTCCATGAAGCCAGTCCCGTCGCCGCAAGTGATCCGCCAAGGCTGCCGCGCATTATCAGGCGAGTCCTGCCGCACCACCTCCACCGCCAACGTCGCCACCGTGCCCGGCACGGCATCGCGGATCGCCGGGCGGTCCCGCCGGTCCATGTAGGACTCCGGCATGTGGAACAGCAGATCCAGCACCCGCCCGCCGCCCGCGACCTTCTCGATCAGCTTGGCGGCCTTGGCCTCGACGCCGCGCAGGCTGCTGATGGGCGCAAGAAGGGGGAGGAGCGATTCGGCCACGGGCTGACAGTGAAGGGTGCCGCCGCTATATGACAGCGCGAGCCTAGGGACCCAAGAGTGCAAGAACCCGAGACCCCCGATCCCGCCGACAATCCCTCCGTTGACAACCCGGCGGAAAACCGGCGCCGCCGCATCCTGTTCCGCGCCACGCATCGCGGCACTTACGAAAACGACATCCTGATCGGCAACTTCGTCCGTGCCCGCCTACTTGCGTTCACCGAGTCCGATCTGGATGCCTTGGAGGAGGTGATGGAGCTGCCCGACGCCATGCTGGCCGACTGGCTGACCGGCCGCCAGCCGATCCCGCCCGACGTGGACACCCCCATGCTGCGCGCCATCCGCCAGGCCGCCGAGGACGGCGAGGGCCAGCCTGGCGGGCCGAAGCCATGACCGCCATCGTCTATGGCGCCCCGGAGGGCTACGACGCCCTGCTGCTGATGCAGCGCCGGGCCGAGCACACGGGCGAAATCCTGCACGCCGCCCGCGACGACAGCCGCATGGCCCGGCTGGCGGAGGCGCTGGCCTTCTTCGCCCCGCACCTGGACGTGCTGCGCTTCCCCGCCTGGGACTGCCTGCCCTACGACCGCGTGTCGCCGAACCCCGAGCTGGTGTCCGAGCGCATCGCCACCCTGGCCCGCCTGCTGGAGCCTTCAACACGCCCCCGCATCGTGCTGACCACGGTGAACGCCCTGGTGCAGCGCGTGCCCCCCCGCCCGGCGTTCCAGGGCGCCAGCCTATCCCTGCGCGCCGGCGGCATCGCCGACCCGGATGCAATTGTGAAGTTCCTGGAGGCCAACGGCTACGGCCGCAGCGGCACCGTCATGGAGCCCGGCGAGTACGCCACCCGCGGCGGCATCATCGACATCTACCCCGCCGGCGAGCCAGACCCGGTGCGTCTGGACCTGTTCGGCGACACCCTGGAAACCCTGCGCCGCTTCGACCCCAGCACCCAGCGCAGCACCGGCAAGCTGCAGGATCTGGTGCTGCGCCCAGTCTCCGAGGTTCCCCTCGACGCCGCCAGCATCACCCGTTTCCGCGAGGGCTGGCGCGAGCTGTTCGGCCCCACCGCCGCCGCCGACCCGCTCTATCAAGCCATTAGCGACGGCCGCCGCTACCCCGGCATCGAGCACTGGGCGCCGCTGTTCCACGACGGCATGGACACCTTGCTGGACTACCTGCCCGGCGCCAGCGTCAGCCTGGACCATCAGTCCGAGGAGGTCCTGGAAGGCCGCCTAGAGATGATCGCCGACCACGCCGAGGCCCGCCGCGTCGTGCCCCGCGACGGTGAAGTCCCCTATCGCCCGCTGCCGCCCGAGCGGCTCTACCTCGACCGCCCCGGCTGGGACGCAATGCTGGCAACCGGCCCCAACATGGTGTTCAGCCCGTATGGCCGCCCGGACGGGGCAGGGGGCGTCGATGCCGGCGGCCGGCCCGGCTACGTCTTCACCAAGGCCGGCGCCGGCACCGGCGCCAACGCCTTCCAGCAACTGCACGAGCAGGCCACCGCAGGGGCCGGTCGGCGCCGCACCGTGGTCGCCGCCTGGACCCGCGGCTCCCGCGAGCGCCTGGCGCTGCTGCTGCGCGAGAACGGCTTCAAGGTCGAGCAGTGCGACACCTGGGCCGCCGCCGAGAAGCAGCCTCCAGGCGTCACCGCCGTCGTCACCCTTGGGCTGGAGCGCGGCTTCACCAGCGGGCGCATCGGCCTGGTCAGCGAGCAGGACCTGCTGGGCGAGCGCATCAGCCGCCCACCCCGCCGCCGCAAGCGGGCCGACCAGTTCATCGCTGAGGCTACCGAGATCGCTCAAGGCGATCTGGTCGTGCACCAAGAGTACGGCATCGCCCGCTACGACGGCCTGGAAACCCTACGCATCGGCCCGGCCCCGCACGACTGCCTACGCCTGATCTACGACAGCAGCGAGAAACTGTACCTCCCCGTCGAGAACATCGAGCTGCTGTCCCGCTTCGGCAGCGAGACCGGCGGCGTGGCGCTGGACAAGCTGGGCGGCGCCGGCTGGCAGACCCGCAAAGCCAAGATGAAGCAGCGCATCCGCGACATGGCCGGCGAGCTGATCCGCA
>CAXTFY010000382.1:0-5160 GCA_964243265.1 uncultured Acetobacteraceae bacterium
CCGCCGCCTCCCGCGCGACCGGCCCCACCCACGCCGGCGGCGCTCCGCCGGACGGCCCGGCCGACACGCCGGCTGGATTGCCCGCCAAGACAACCGCCCTGGTCCCGCGCCACCCCCCGCGCCGCGCCCTGCACCTCCAAGGCCAATGGCGCCCGCCGCCCGAGCCTCGGTAAGCCCCTGCAGGTCCGCACAGGCAACCGGGCAGGCCACGGTAGGGCACGCGACCGTCAGCCCATCCTGTCCATCCTGGAGGAACGACGTCCATTGATCGCGTCCGACATCGAGAGGACAACCAACCGTCCACGACGCGTCGCCCAACGTCCGCACTCGATCCTGAACGCCGCCATCATGGGAGGACCGCAGCAACATGGCCGAACCAGCCCCACCCCCCGTAGCCCTGGCCCTGCAAGGCGGCGGCACCCACGGCGCGTTCACCTGGGGCGTGCTCGACCGCCTGCTGCACGAGATCGCCGCCGGCCGCCTGCGCCTGTCCGCCGTCAGCGGCACCAGCGCCGGCGCCTTCAACGCCGCCCTGCTGGTCAGCGGCCTGGTCCGCGGCGGCCCCGACCTGGCCCGGCGCAAGCTGGCCGACTTCTGGACCGGCGTCTCGCAACGCGGCCTGCTCGCCGGCAACGCGTTGTTCTTCGGCGAACCCGGCCCCTTCGGCAGCTTCAACCTGGACTGGTCCCCCGCCGCCATCGCCCTGGAGGCCGCCGGCCTGGTGATCTCGCCCTACACCAACCCCTTCTACACCGACGCCCTGGCCCCCCTGATCGAGCAGGCGTTCCCCCCCGCCGACCTGCAGGCGCTGAACGACCCCACGGGTCCCCGCCTGTTCGTCACCGCGACCAACGTCGCCACCAACGCCCGCGCCATCTTCACCCAGCCCGGCCTGTCCACCGCCGCCCTGCGCGCCTCCGCCTGCCTGCCGACCGAGTTCCGCGCCGTCGAGCTGGGCGGCGCCGCCTACTGGGACGGCGGCTACCTGGGTAATCCCGCCCTGGCCCCGCTAATCGACTACACGCAGGACCTGCTGCTGGTGCTGGTCAACCCGTTCCAGCACACCGGCGGCACCCCCCGCAGCGCCCGCGCCATCCTGGCCCGCACCAACGAGGTCACCTTCAACGCCTCCGTCGTCCTGGAGGTGAACGCCATCGAGGCCATCAACAGCCTGCTGGCGGAGCTTGCCGCGGCCGGCACCCCCTACGCCGGGCGCTACAAGCCCGTCCGCTTCCACGCCGTCCGCAACGACGCCTTCGAGGCGACACTGGGCGAAGCCTCCAAAAGCAGCACCTCGCCGCTGCTGCTCAAGGCCCTGCACGACGTCGGCTACCAGGCGGCGGAGGCCTGGGTAGCGGCCCACCTGGCGGACGTGGGCCTACGATCGTCCCTGGACGTCAAGGCAGAGCTGATGGACCAAGTCCTGAAGGCGCCCTAGTGCCCACCCAACCCAGGAAACCCGCCGCCCTTCTCCCTCTCCCTCCGGGAGAGGGCCGGGGTGAGGGGGTCTTGCAACGCAAGCCCGCCGGCCGAAGCAACCCGGCCACAGCCCCACCGCCAACTGGCACGAGGCCCCTTCTCCCAAAGCAGGAAAGGCAGCAGGCCGCAAGCCAGTCCCGCCCCACCCGGCCACCCTGCCCTTCAGGGAGCCGGCCACTCCGCGGTGCCGCCATCCAGCGCATCCGCGCACCGCGCCAGCCAAGCCCGGACGCCAGGCGGATCGGTGAACCAGTCCTGCACCCGCAGCCCCGTCCCCTGCATCCCCCGCGCCGCCCGCATCCCGTCCTCGTCCGTCACGTCGTCACCGATGAAGATCGGCAGCCGCCCGGCAAACGGCGCGTCCGTCATCAGCGCCGCCACCGCGACGCCCTTGTCCACGCCGAGCGGCCGGACCTCCCAGGCCATCGACGCCTCCATCAGCCCGAACTGCCGGGCCTGCGGGGCAATCAGCGCCAGCGCCGCCTCCCGCAGCGCCGGCCCCGCCTCCGGCACGGCGCGGTAGTGGAACACGAAGCCACGCTGCTTCTGCTCCAACGACGCGCCGGGATGCCTCTCGACGATGCGCGCCGCCGCGACCGTCCATTCGACCGGCGGGTCCGGCAGGCTGGCCCGCACCACCGGGGCGCCAGGGGCATGGCGGATGGCCCCCCCATGCTCGCCGGCCACCGCATAGGGCACGCCGCCGAGCAGCGCGTCGATCTGCGCGATCGGCCGCCCGGTCACCACCGCCAGCGCCCCGCCCAGGTGGTTCCGCAACCGCTGCAGGCTATCCAGCAACCCCGGCGGCACCCGCACCTCCTCCGGCGTCGGCGCGATGTCCAGCAGGGTGCCGTCCAGGTCGAGCAGCAGCGCCGACTGACCCGGCGGCGGCAACCCACCCGAAGGCGAAATCAGTGACAGGACATCACCCGCACGTCATAGATCGGATGCTGCAACTGGTTCAGCGACGGCTCCCCCGCCAGCATCCATCCGTGGAACTCCCGCCCGGTCGGCTTGCTGTCGGCGATGTCCAGGAACGCCGCCGAGTCCGCCTCCTGGTCCGGCGGGCGCACGAAGCAGCCGCGCACCGCGATGGTCAGCGACCCCGCAGTGCCGCTGCCGCCGGTCCTGACCGTCAGCGGCACGGCCTGGGCGCGCACCTTGTCCAGCACCGACAGCTCCGCCGTACCCCGCGGCTGCCACGTCCCGGCCGGCGCTGCAGGCTTGTCCTCCGCCTGCGCCCATGCTGGCGCCAGATGGGCGGCCAGCAGGGCAGCCAGCAGGGCCACCACCCTCATGCCGCGGCCCTCACCCTCGCGGCCATCAAGACGCCTGTAAGCCATCGGCAGGCCGGCGGCCCATCAAGACCGCACCCGCCGCGGGCTGCGAAGGCCGGCGACCATCTCCGCCATGATGCCGCGCAGCGCCGTCTCGTCCACGCCCATCAGCACCGCGTCCTCGAACGCGTCCTGCAGCACCTGGGCGGCCTCGCGATGGTTCTCCTCCAGCGTCCGCAGCTTCTCTCGGCAAGACACCGGGGCACCATCCGCGCCGGGCCAAACAGCCGGCAGGCTCACGGCTGCGCGGTACCTTGGGCGGGCGGCACCGGCCCCCCTGCCTGGCGGTCCGCCGGCGTCGGGTCCGAGGCCTGGCGATCCGCCGCTGGCCGGTCCCCCGCCTGCCGATCTCCCACCTGGCGGTCCCCCGCTTGGCGATCCCCCGCTTGGCGATCCCCCGCCTGCCGATCCAACGACTTCTGCGTCGCATCGGCCAGGCTGCCGACATTGAAGATGAACTTGCCGAGCAAGTCCTCCAGGTTGGTCGCCGACTGCGTGATCCCGACCGTCTGCCCGTCCGTCAGGGTCTTATCCGACCCGCCAGGGCTTAGCGTCACGAACGCGCCGCCCAGCAGCCCGCCCGTCGAGATGGTGGCGCTGCTGTCCGCCGGCACCTTGATGTTCGCCTGCACGGTGAACGTCAGCTTGGCTTGGAACGTCGCCGGGTCGATGCTGCTGCCGGTGACGCTGCCGACCTTGACGCCCGCGATCTTCACGTCCGCGCCGGGGCCGATGCTCCCCACGTTGTCGAACTGCGCCACCAGCCGGGTGCCGCCCGTTTCGCTGCGCCCGGTATGCCCCGCGGCATACGCAATGAAGCCAACCGTCGCGAGCAGCACCAAGCTCCCCGCCGCCAACTCAGACACGCTCCGCCGCTTCGCCAAGCCCCTAGCTCCCCGGCGTCCAAGATTCATAATCACCCGTGGCCGGCGAGCGATGCCCGCCGCGGTAATCGTGCCCCGGCGGCCGGTAGCTTTCCGAAGTACCCGTCATGTTCTCCTGATGCGGCTTCTGCCAGAACTTGCGCGACGCCATCGGGATCGGCTCGTCGGTCGTGTAGTGCAGCCAGGCGTGCCACTCGGCGGGCACCTTCGTGGCCTCCGGCTCCCCGACATACGTCACCCAGCGGCGCGCCCGCGTGCCGGTGCGGGCACGCTTCTCCTCATAATAGCAGTTGCCAGCCTCATCGGTGCCGACGGGACGGCCGCGGAAGTAGGTGAACAGGCGGGTACCGATGGTCGTCATGCGGCCCATATAGGGGCAGCGGCGTCCCCGGTCCATCCGTCTGCGAAGATCGCCCCACGGCGATTGCAGCCCGCCCCGCCGCCGCTTAGCATGTTGTGATGACCACCACCCGCATCTGGCAGGGCATCCGAATGCGCGACACGGCCGCCGGGGCCGACCCGGACGCGCCGCTCCGCCCGCTCAGCCTGCCCGCGGCCTGGGACGACCGTGCGGCGGCGGCCCTGGCCGCCCTGGCGCCCGGCGCCGGCCGCGCCAGCCTGCCCCGCGCCGCCGAGGCCTGGATACACCCCCTCGCCATACGCGCCCAGCAGGCCGGCGACCCGGCGCTCGCCGACCGGCTGCACTCCCTGCTGCTGCATCGCCAGGCCGCGCCGACCGAGCCGGTATGGGGCCACATGGGCGCTGCCGCCGAGGCGCCGGGCTTCGTGTTCAACCTGCCGGCATTCCATGACGGCGCGCACGGCTTCGACGCCGCCGTGTTCACCGCCGCCGTCCAGACCGCCGCGACCGCATTGCGGCTGGGCTACCCCGGCGGCGGCCAGTTCGCCCTCGGGCTGACCGACCTGGACGGACTGCTGGCCTTGCTGGCTGTGGACTACGACAGCCCCGCCGCCCGCGACGTGGCGCGGGCCATCGCCGCCCTGCTGCGCGCGACGGCGGACCTCGCCTTTGCCGGCGACCAGCCGGACCTGCTGTCCCGCCACATCCCCTGGCCGCTGCCGCCGGCCTTGACGGCGGTTCCTGGCTTGGCAGCTGCCGCGGACGACGCCCGGCAGGCCGCCCTGCGCGTCGCGGGCGCCCTGCCCAGCACCGCGATCCTGCCGCCCGGCCCCGCCGACGCCCTGCTGGGCGCCGAAACCGGCGGCATCGCCCCGGCCTTCTCCCCCGTCGGACCCGATGGTGCGCTGACCCGCGCCGCCGCGGCGCGCCTGGCCGCCCTGGGCCTATCAGCCGACGCCGCCCTGGCCCGCCTGCTGGCTGGCGAGGCCGTGTTGGCGCCCGCCAGCCTCGCCGCGCACCAGGCGATGCACGACGCCGTCGCCCCCTTCCTGCACGCCATGCCGCCCCGCCCGGTGCCGGGCGCCACCCCCGCCCAGCC
>CAXTFY010000383.1:0-5114 GCA_964243265.1 uncultured Acetobacteraceae bacterium
TACGACCCGCCCTGGACCCTGCCGCCGCTGCGGCGCAACGAGGTTGTGGTCCCCGCCACCAAGCGGCCACCTCCCTGATCCCGCCGCGCCGGCTGGTGGGCAGGCTGCCATCGTCAGGGCTTGCCCGGCACCGGGCGGGATCGCGCGGCACGCCGCGCAGGAATCATGGCCGATGAATGCAAGCCACGAGATCATGCTCGTCGCGGGCCTGCTGTGCCTGCTTGCGACCATCGCCGGGCTGCTCTCCGCCCGGATCGGCACGCCGTTGCTGCTGGTGTTCATCGGCATCGGGATGCTGGCCGGGGAGGACGGGCCGGGCGGCATCCCGTTCGATGATTTCGGGGCGGCCTACCTGATCGGCAGCCTGGCGCTGGCGGCCATCCTGTTCGAGGGCGGGCTGAACACCGAACGCAGCATGATCCGGCAGGCGCTGTGGCCGTCGGCCGCGCTTGCCACCGTTGGCGTGGCGATCAGCGCCGGGGTGGTCGGCGCAGCGGCCCGGCTGCTGTTCGGGGTTTCCTGGTCCGAGGCGCTGCTGCTTGGCGCGGTCACCGCGCCTACCGACGCGGCGGCTGTCTCCGTCCTGCTCCGCATGTCGCGGGTGGCGGTGCCGTCGCGGGTGGTGGCGGCGCTGGAGGTGGAGTCCGGGTTGAACGACCCGATGAGCGTGTTCCTGACGGTTGGCTTGGTCGAGGTGCTGACCACGCCGGGCGGGCTTGACGCCGGCCGGGCGGCGATCCTGTTCCTGGAGGAGATGGGCGGCGGCGGGGTCATCGGCGTCGCCAGCGGCTATGCCCTGCTTTGGCTGTTCCGGCGGCTGGCGGTCGAGCGGTCGGTGTTCCCCGTCCTGGCGGTCGGCGGCGCGCTGGCGGTGTTCGGCGGCGCGCAGCTCCTGGGCGCCAGCGGGTTCCTGGCGGTCTATCTGGCCGGGGTCGTCGTCGGCACCCAGGAACACCCGGCCCAGCAGCCGGTGACCCGCTTCTTCGGGGCGCTCGGCTGGCTGGCGCAGATCGCGCTGTTCCTCATGCTGGGCCTGCTGGTCACGCCGCACGAACTGGGGCCGACCATCCTGCCGGCCCTGGTGATGTCGGTCGTGCTGATCCTGGTTGCGCGGCCGGCAGCGGTGCTGGCCTGCCTGCTGCCGTTCCGCTGGCCGTTGCGGGAGGCTGCGTTCGTCGCATGGGCGGGATTGCGCGGCGCCGTGCCGATCTATCTGACCATCGTCCCGCTGCTGGGCGGCGTGCCGGCCGGGCGCCCGCTGTTCAACATCGTGTTCGTGGTGGTGATCGCCTCCGTCGCCGTCCAGGGATGGACCGCCGCACCGGTCGCCCGGCTGCTCAGGCTCAAGGCGGGTTGACGGGTCCGGATGATCCCTGCCGGGCAGCAGCTAACCCACCGCCGTCCCGAACACCGCCCGCAGCACCAGGAACAGCGCCCCGCCGACGACGAACCCCACCAGGGTGCCGTTCACCCGCACCCACTGCAGGTCCCGCCCGACGCGAAGCTCCAGCTTGTCGGTGATGTAGTCCGAGTCCCACCCCGCCACCACGTCGCCGATGAAGTCCGCCAACTGCGCCTGCGCGCTGGGCAGCAGGGTGGCAACCACGCTCTCCGCCGCCGCCTGCAGCCGGGCGCGGGCGGCGGCGTCCCCGGCCAGGAAGCCGCCCAGGTTGTGCAGCGATCCCTCGATCACCCCCAACGTATGGCCGCCGGGCCGGCGGGCGTCGGCCTCCAGAGCCACGCGCAGCCGCGCCCATACGTCCCACAGCCAGGCCTGCACCGTCTCGTGCGCCACCAGGCGACGCACGGCGCGGCCGATCTGCGCGGCGCGGTCGGGGTCGTGCTCCATGCGGTCGATCTCGGCGCGCACCCACTCGTCGAAGGCGGTGCGGATGCTGCTGTCGTCGGCGCCGGTGCGCTCCAGCTCCTCGCGCAGCACCAGCATCACCCGCGCCGCGACCTGCGCGCCCAGCGCCCAGCCGACCAGCCGGCCGCCCTGGGCGCGCACCTTGTCCTGGATGAAGCCCTCCAGCACGCCCTGGCGGCTGTCCAGCAGCGTCCGCAACTCGCCGAGCAAGAAGCCCAGCACCTCCTGGTGCCGCCCGCCATCGACCAGGGTGCGCAGCATCCGCGCGACGATGCGCCCGGCGCCGGGGCCGCCCATCAGCCGCGGCACGATGCGGGCCATGGTGCGGCGGGCGCGGCCGTCCTCCACCGTCGCCAGCACGCGCGGCAGCATCTCGGCCAGGGCGACGGCGGCGGGGCGGGCGGCGATGGGGTCGGACAGGAAGCGCGCGGCAATGCCGGGCAGGTCCAGCCGGGTCAGCACGCGCGACACCTCCTCGGACGTGAAGACGTGCCCGGCCATGAAGCGGCCCAGCGAGCGGCCCAGCCGCGCCTTCTGCGTCGGGATGATGGCGGTGTGCGGGATCGGCAGGCCCAGCGGGTGGCGGAACAGCGCCGTCACGGCGAACCAGTCGGCGATGCCGCCGACGAAGCCGGCCCTGGCCGCCGCCTGCAGGAACTCCGCCCACGGGCCGGGCGGCAGGGCGAAGGTGCCCAACATCAGGATGGCCATGCCGAGCAGCAGCCCGGTCGCCAGCGTCTTCTGCCGCCGCAGTGCCCGGCGGAGCGGGCCGTCGGGATCTAGCTGCTGGGGCAGCGGGGTGGTGGCGGTGGTCATGTCCGGCATGGCGCGGCGCATAGCACGGCCAGCCCGGCGGGCCATAACTACGGCCAGCCCGGCGAGCCATAACTGCCGGGCCATACTACCGGGTCGTGCGCGACCGGGTTAGGATACCGGGCGATTTAGGATGCTGGAAATGACCGATTTCGTGTTGCTGCATGGGGCATTCCACGGCGGCTGGTGCTGGCCGCGGGTGGCCGGGCCGTTGCGGGCGGCCGGGCACCGGGTGTTCACGCCGACGCAGACCGGATTGGGGGAGCGGGCGCATTTGATGTCCGCCGGCATCACGCTGGACACGTTCACCAGCGACCTGGTGGGCGTGCTGGAGGCGGAGGAGCTGACGGAGGCCGTGCTGGTCGGGCACAGCTTCGGCGGCTGCGCCATCACCGGCGCGGCGGACCGGGCGCGTGGGTGCATCCGGCAGTTGGTCTACCTCGACAGCGTGGTGCCGCGCGACGGCCGCACCCCGTTGGAGTTGGGGTCGCCCGAGGCCGCTGCGCAGCGCCGTGCCTTGGCGGAGGAGACGGGCGGGGTGTCGCTCGCGCCGCCGGACCCCAGGGCATTTGGCGTGCCGCCGGGGCCGGATGCGGACTGGCTGCGCCGGCGCATGACGCCGCAGCCATTCGGCGCGTTCAACTCGGCGCTGCACCTGCAGAACCCGCCGGGCAACGGCCTGCCGCGTACCTACGTCGCCTGCACCGCGCCGGAGTATGCGCCGTTGGCCGGGCATCGGGCCTGGGTGCGGGGGCAGCCGGGGTGGGGCTGGCGCGACCTGGCGGCCGGGCACGACGCGATGGTGACGGCGCCGGGCCTGCTGACCGACCTGCTGCTGGAGCTGATCCGATGATCCAACGCCTTGCCCCGGAACCGCGGCTGTCCGGCGCGGTGGTGCACAACACGACGGTTTACCTGGCGGGACAGGTGCCCGACGACGCCTCGGGCGATGCCGAGGCGCAGACCGCCGACATCCTGCGCCAGATCGACGGCCTGCTGAGCCGGGCCGGGACCAGCAAGGCCTACCTGCTGACGGTGCAGGTGTTCCTGGCCGACATGGCGGATTACCCGGCGATGAACCGCGCGTGGGACGCCTGGCTGGACCCGCGGCACAAGCCCGCGCGCCTGACGGTGCAGGCCGCGCTGGCCGACCCGGCGTGGCGGGTGGAGATCACCGGCATCGCTGCGCTGCCGCCGGTGCTGCCGCAGCCTGGGCAGCCGGGCGAGAGCCAGTGGGCGTAGGCTTTCGGGCGAAATAAGCCGGTGCACGGCGTCGAACGCCCCATTGTACGCCGATAGTCCACTGGTTGAGTGTACAAATCCGGGTTCTTGACGCGCAACTTGTGCCGTGGGCGGTGCAAGCTCCCGCTTGACGGGTCCAAATCGAACGCTTTGAGTGAGCATGTTCCTCGAAAGCCAGGTTCATGTTCCGCGCGCTTACCTTCCTGTGCATGGCCGTAGCTCCTGCGGCGGCGCAGCCCGTGCTTACGCCGGTTTCGATGCCGTTCAACGAGCGCTGGGCAGACCACGTGCCGGTCAGCGGCCGCACCCTCGTCGGGCTGGTGTCGACCGCGGACGCCCAACCGCCCGGCGGGGCCTGGGTTATGCCCGGCAGCATGGCGCTGCCGGCCGCACTCACCGGGGGTGGTCCGGTTTGCGTCAGGGCCACCACGCAGGATGGCCGCTACTTCGCCGAGAACAGCTTCGCCGCCACTGGCGCGCTACCCTCTGAGGGACACGTAGACCTCGCCTGGCCAACCGGCCACGGCGACGAGCTGCGAGGCTTCAACCTGGGGGAGGTCGCGGCCGTCGCCCGCCGCGGCTCCTGTGCCGAGTCGGCGGAACTGATACCCGTCATGCTGGACCATGCGCCGACGCTGGGCACCTTGCAGGTGCTGGTGAACACCCGCGGCGGCGCGTTGACGGCGGCATTGCGCGACCCCGAGACGGGGCGGACATTGCGACGGGCCAACTGCATCCGGGTGGAAGGGCCGTCCCGGGTCGCCTTCGATGCACGTTGCGTGCTCGGCGACGTCGGGGGCCTGCCGGAGCGGGTGCGGCTGCGGGTGGAGCAGACCAGCCGGGATGGCCTGCAGACCGAGGTGCTGGAAAGCCTGACCCTGCGGCTGGCCAACTAGGCCGTGGGCGGCAACGGCGACCTGCCGGACGACCTGCGTGCGGACCCCGTCTGGCGACTGGTGCGCCTTGTGGCGCTGCCGCTTATGCTGGTGCTGCGCGCGCTGCTTTGGGCTGGCCAAGTCCTGCTTGCGGTGTTGCACGACCTGGCTGCGGCGCTACGCCGGTTCTGGGACGACACGCCGATCGGCCAAGCCCGCGTGCTGGCCGTCGCGGTCCTGCTGCTCGGCGGGGCGCTCCTGCTGGGCGTGCTGGCATTCCCCAACCTCGACCGCGCGCTGGTGCTGACCGGGCGGAC
>CAXTFY010000384.1:0-5099 GCA_964243265.1 uncultured Acetobacteraceae bacterium
CCTGCCAGGCCCCCCCGGCCCGCACCAGATCCAGGTCCCAGCACAGGCCAACCCGATCCAGCTCCAGCCCCTGAACGCAGAACTCCGTCGCCATCACCTCCAGGGCGCTCGAGGCGCGGATGTCGGGCCAGGCATCCAGGAACCACCGCGCGACGGCGATCTCGTCCTGATGCGGCAGCGTGGCGCCCAGCCCCTCGGCCCGCAGGCGCCGTGCGCCGGAGCTGCCGACCAATCCAGACCGGCGGGCGCCGCGTGGGCGCAGGGCGCGGCGCAGGGCGGCCAGGGAGCGCGTGACCTGGAATGGCACGCCGCCGGCCGCGCACGCCACGGTCATCGCCGCCGCGGCATCCCCGGCCAGCACCGCATCGACCCACGCCACCGCATCCGGCGCATCAATCGCCCGCACGGGCGCGGACAGGTGCAGGTCTTGGTCCCAGCCCAGTCGTGGGCCGGCCAGGCGCTGCCGGGGATCGGCCGCCTGTCCGGTGCATGGGGCGGCTACGGCGCGCCAGCCGGGGCGTGTGGCGAGTGCCGTGCCCCATCCGGCCAGCCCGCCCTCGCCATCGTGGATTTCCTGCCCGCCGCCGATCAGGCAGACCAGCACGGCCCAGCCCGAATGCCGGGCCATGGCGTCCAGCAACAGGCCCGGCTCGGAGTCCGGCAGCGGCGTCGGGCGGTTCCGCGTCTTGCCGACGGCATGGGCGGAGGTCCAGCAGCGCTGCGCCTCGTCGATCACCACCAAACGTTCTGGCGGCGGGCCGGCATGGCGGATGTAGTGGTCGCGGAAGGCGGGCAGGGCTTGGACGACCGCGGCCATCCGCTGCTGCGCCGCCCGGCGATCCACCCCGCGGCCGGCGGCGTCGCGCACCAGCGCCTCGCGTAGCACGTGCACCAGGGTCGGGTTGCCGGTCAGGAAGGCAGCGTCCCCGATCCCGAACGCCAGGTTCAACCCACACAGCGTCTTGCCGGCGCCAGGCGCGCCGGTAACGAAGATGACCAGATGCGTGCCGGCCGCCTGCGCGTCCTGCACGGCTGCCGCGACCGCCGCCGTCGTCCGGGCCAGCCCGCCCCGTCCCGCCTGCGCCAGGGTCAACGCGGTCACGTCGTGCCGGGCATACAGCAGGCAGGCCGCGCCGATCAGCGACGGCACCAGGCGATAGGCCGCGCCCGCCCATGCCGCCGGGTCATGCGGCAGGGGCGGGCACAGCGCCGCCAGGTCGCCCAGCACTTGCGGCAGCAGCAGCCGCGTTGCCTCCACGACCGGGGTTGCCCCGGCCAATGGCAGCGGGCGCCCCCGGCGGGCATGGGCGCCGTTCGGCACCACCAGGATCGGCACCACCGGCAGGCCGCGGCAGCCCGCATGGAAGTCGGCAAGGTCCAGCGCCGCATCCTCGGCTGCACGCCGGTCGGCAGCCAGGAAGGCGCGCGCCTCCAGGCAGATGCGCAGGACCAACACCGCCCCGGGCAGCACCAGGACGGCGTCGATGCTGCGGTCCAGGCGCAGCAGCCTCAACTTGACCACGACCTGCCATCCTGTCGTGTCGGGAACCTGACGCAAGGCCGCTTGCAGCAATCCTAAAATCGCTGTGGCGTGCGCTGGCCCCCGCGACTGCAATGCGTCGGAAGGGATGTCCGGCAAGGCTGATCGCAACTGGGCGGCACTTCCGGTCCAACTCACAGCCGGAATAACGGGCAGTTCATCATCATCCTTCCGCAGCGCAGCCACTGGGGGTTGAAATGCGCTTACGATGCAGCAATCCAGCAGACGAGCTTAGAGAGGATGCATGACCGCCGCCAACCTGCCCAACACCATGCTCCTATCTTCCAGTCCAGCAAGGGCCGTGCGCCAGTGACGGCCGGGCCCGTTGCGTTCCTTCAGCGTCCCTACCCCAGCGCCAACTCCGTGCTACTGCTGGGGCGGCGGCCGGTGCTCGTCGATACCGGCTTCGGCGCCGATACGCCGGCGCTGCTGACGTGGATCGCCACGCAGGGCGTCGATGCCCGCGACCTCGCCCTGGTGCTCAACACCCACTCCCACAGCGACCATGCCGGCGGCAACTACGCCCTGGAATCGGAGTTCGGCGTCCCCATCGCCGCGCAGGTGGACGAGGCGATACTGGTCAACACCCGCGACCCCGACGCCTGCCGGGCCGCCTGGCTGCGCCAGCCCGTCGAACCCTACCAGGTCACGCGGCAACTGCAGGGCGGCGACACCGTGGGCACCGGCAGCACCGCCTGGCTGGTGGTGGGTACGCCGGGGCATACGGCCGGGCACCTGAGCCTGTATTCGGCAGACCACGGCGTGCTGGTGCTGGGCGACGCGCTGCACGACGCCGACCTGGGCTGGCTGAACCCCTACCGGGAGGGTGCGGACTCGCTGGACCGTATGGCGGAAACCATCGAGCGCCTGGCCACGCTGCCGGCGCGGGTCGGCTTCTCGGGGCACGGTCCGGCCATTGCGGACCTGCCGGCCGCCCTGGACCGCGCCCGCCGCCGTCTGGCAGGCTGGCAGTCCGATCCGGAACGCATCGCCTGGCACGCCTGCAAGCGCATCTTCAGCCACGTCCTGATGCTGGCCGACGGCCTGATGGAGGCGGCGTTGGCGCCGACCTTGCTGGCTGCGCCATGGTTCTGCGACCATGCGGAATATGCCTTTGGGATGACGCCGGACGCCTTCATTCCGCTGCTGGTGGCGGAGATGCTGCGCTCGGGCGCCGCCAAGTGGCGGGACGGCCGCCTGTCTGCCACAGCCAAGCATGCCTTGCCGCAGCCGGGTTGGCCATTCGCGCCGACCAATCCGGCCGACTGGCCGCCGATGGCGATCCGCAGCATCACGACCAAGGAGCCGAGTCGGTAGCAGGCTAGTGTGCAGCGCCGAGTTAGGGACGTCCGGATTGACGCGCCCGGCTAGTCCTCGCCGGCCTTGCGATACGGTGATCCTTCCGCCAGAGCCGCCATATCGGCCTGCACGGCCGGCCGCTCCTGCTCCAAGTAGCTGGCGATGGCGCGGCGCAGGCCGGGATGGGCGATCCAGTGCGCGGAGTGCGTGGGCCTCGGCAGGTAGCCGCGCTGGATCTTGTGCTGGCCCTGCGCCCCGGCCTCGACGCGGGCCAGGCCGTGCTCGATGGCGAAGTCGATGGCACGGTAGTAGCACAGCTCGAAGTGCAGGAATGGCCAGTCGCCCCGACAGCCCCAGTTGCGGCCATACAGCGCTTCGGCCCCCACCAGGTTCAGCGCCCCGGCTACGGCGGTGCCGTCCTTCTCCGCCATCATCAGCACCACGGCGTCGCCCAGGCGCTCGGACAGCATCGGGAAGAACTTGCGGTTCAGGTAGGCGCTGCCCCACTTGCGGTCCACGGTCGAGGTGTAGAAGCGGTAGAACGCATCCCAATGCCTGGGCTGTATCTCGTGCCCGCGCAGCGCCACGAAGTCCAGCCCGGCGGCGTTGGCGTCCCGCCGCTCCCGCTTGATCGCCTTGCGCTTGCGGCTGCTCAGCGCCCCCAGGAAGTCATCGAAGGTGCCGTAGCCCGCGTTCTCCCAATGGAACTGCGTGCCCAGCCGCCGCAGCCAGCCGGCGCGTTCCAGGGCCTCCGCATCGTCCGGCGTGCAGAACGTGGCGTGAATGCTGGACAGGCCCAACTCCTCGCACGCCTGGATTAATGCCTGGCCCAGCGCCTCGGGCGGGACGCCGGGCCGGGTCAGCAGGCGAGGGCCAGGGACGGGACTGAACGGCACGGCGGCCTGCAGCTTGGGGTAGTAGTTGCCGCCGCTACGCTCGTAAGCGTTGGCCCAGCTATGGTCGAACACGTACTCGCCGTAGCTGTGCGACTTGGCATACATCGGCACCACGGCCTGCACCTGGTCGCCCTCCCGCAATACGGCGTGCTGCGGCATCCAGCCGGTGCGGGCGTTGGCGGAGCCGCTGTCCTCCAGCGCGCTCAGGAAGGCGTGGCTGACGAAGGGGTTGGTGCCGCCGGCGCAGGCGTCCCAGTCCGCCGCCGGGATGTCGGCGATGTTGGGGTGCAAGGTCAGCGTGAGCGTGGGCGAACCGTTGGGCATGGCGGGGATATGGCGGCCCATCAGCTTGCGGAAAGTCTTCATTCGATCTCGAACATGCCTTCGACCTCGACGGCGGCGTCGCCGGGCAGGGCGGGGACGCCGATGGTGCTGCGGGCGTGGCGGCCGATGTCGCCGAACACCGCCATCGCCAGGTCGGACGCGCCGTTCATCACCAGGGCGTGCCCGGTGAAGCCAGGCGGTGAGGCGACGAAGCCGCCGAGCCGCACGACCCGGCGCACCCGGTCCAGGTCGCCGCTACAGGCTGCGCGCAGGTGGGTCAGCACGTTGGTGAAGCACAGCCGGGCAGCGTGCTGGCCTGCCGCCACGTCCAAGTCCAGGCCGACCTTGCCGGTGACGGCGATGCGTCCGTCCACCGCCGGCACCTGGCCGGACACCACGACCAGGTTCCCGGTGATGACGTAGGGCACGTAGGTGGCCATCGGGGGCATGGCGGAGGGCAGGACCAGGCCTAGCTCGGCCAGCCTGGCGTCGATACGTCCAATCTCGGGGCGTCCAGTCTCGGGTCGTCCGGTCACCGGGCCTCCCTCATCCAACAGGTCTCCTTCATGCATTGGCGACCAGGCGTAGGCCCGGACGGCGGCCGCGCGGCTGGGACGGCAGGTCCATCGGCAGCAACGGCGCGGGATCGACCGGCGCCGGGTCAGGGATACCCTCCGGCACCGGGCAGTGTCCGAGGTAGTTCACCGCCAGGTTGCGGAACACGTAGTCGAGGATGCTGGTCGCGTGGCCGACATCGGCGTCGCCCTCGACCGGGCCAGCCGGGCCGAAGCGGGTCAGGGTGAAGGCGTCCACGTAGTCGCCCAGCGGGACGCCGTGCTGCAGCCCCAGGCTGACGGCGGCGGCGACGCTGTCCATCATGCCGCGCAGCACCGCGCCCTCGCGCGGCAGGCTGACGTGCAGCTCGCCGAGCGTACCGTCCGGGTACTCGCCGGTGCGGACATAGACGCGGTGGCCGCCGACGGCCGCCTTTTGCGTGTAGCCGCGGCGGCGGGCGGGCAGGACCCGGCGGCGCGGCGGCT